>JBGTIU010000181.1:0-3019 GCA_041745515.1 Hyphomicrobiaceae bacterium
GCGGCTGCGGCCGGGCGCCCGCCTCGGGACGGACGTACACATCGGCAACTTCGTCGAGGTGAAGAACGTGGCGCTCGGTGCGGGTGCCAAGGCCAATCATCTGGCCTATCTGGGCGATGGCACGGTCGGCGCGCGCGCCAACATCGGCGCGGGAACGATCTTCTGCAACTACGACGGCTTCAACAAGTCGAAGACAGTGATCGGCGACGCCGCGTTCATCGGCTCGAACTCGTCGCTTGTCGCCCCCGTCGAGATCGGAGCCGGCGCCTATGTCGGCTCCGGCAGCGTCATCACGCGCAACGTACCGCCCGACGCGCTGGCGATCGAACGAACCTCGCAGGAAACGAAAGACGGTTGGGCCGCCAAGTTCCGCGCAGTGATGGCGAGACGCAACAAAGTTTGAATTGATATTGGAACGGCGACGCACGTAATCGTGAGTGCACTGGGCAAGGAACCACAAGTCATGTGTGGCATCGTCGGAATTCTCGGGAAACAACCGGTCGCGGCCGACATCGTGGAAGCGCTGCGGCGGCTCGAATACCGCGGCTATGATTCCGCCGGCGTCGCGACGATCGAGAACGGCACGCTGGAGCGCAGGCGTGCCGAGGGCAAGTTGCGCAACCTCGAAGCTCGCCTGCACAACCAGCCGCTGCAGGGGCACACCGGCATCGGCCACACCCGCTGGGCAACGCACGGGCGTCCCGTGGAGCGCAATGCCCACCCCCACATGAGCGCCAAGGTCTCTGTCGTGCACAATGGCATCATCGAGAATTTTCGCGAACTGCGAGACGAACTGACCGCCGACGGCTATAAATTCGAGACCGAAACCGATACTGAAACGGTCGTTCACCTGCTGACGCGCGAACTTGGCCGGGGTATCAAACCTGTCGACGCAGTCGGCCGCACGCTACCCCGGCTCCAGGGAGCGTTTGCTCTCGGCATCATCTTCGCCGGCAACGATAACCTGATGATTGGCGCACGCAACGGGCCGCCGCTTGCCGTCGGTCATGGCGAAGGCGAGATGTATCTGGGCTCGGACGCTATTGCGCTGGCCCCGTTCACGGACCAGATCACTTACCTGGAGGACGGTGACTGGGCGATTCTGACTCGCGACGGCCTCGAGGTACGCAACATCACCGGCGCGCGTGTCGAGCGCCCGATCATCAGATCTGCCGCGACATCACTGCTGGTCGATAAGGGCAACCATCGGCATTTCATGGCCAAGGAGATCCACGAGCAGCCGGAAGTGATCGGTCATACCCTCGCGAATTACATTGACATGGCCGAGGGCCGGGTTCGCTTCCCCAATCTCGGGATCGATCTCGCCGATGTCGCCCGCGTCACCATTTCAGCCTGCGGTACCGCTTACTACGCCGGCCTAGTCGCCAAATATTGGATCGAGCGCTATGCCCGCGTACCCGTCGAAGTCGATGTCGCGTCGGAATTGCGCTATCGGGAAGCGCCGCTTCCCGAAGCTGGTTTGGCGATTTTTGTGTCGCAGTCGGGCGAGACTGCCGATACGCTCGCGACCTTGCGTTACTGCAAGACGGGCGGGCAGCGTATCGCGTCGATCGTCAACGTGCGCACCTCGACCATCGCTCGCGAATCTGACGCGGTGCTGCCGACGTTGGCCGGCCCCGAGATCGGCGTTGCCTCGACCAAGGCCTTTACCTGTCAGCTATCCGTCCTCGCGTGCCTGGCCATCGCGCTCGGTCGCTCGCGGGGTACACTTTCGGAACTCCTGGAGCAGGAACTGGTTGCAGCATTGATCGAGGTGCCACGCCATGTCGCCACAATATTGCGCAACGAAAGCGTCTACGAAGATCTTGGCCATTATCTCGGCAAGGCGCGTGATGTGCTCTACCTCGGCCGCGGATCGAGTTATCCTCTGGCGCTCGAGGGAGCGCTCAAGCTCAAGGAAATCTCATACATCCATGCCGAAGGCTATGCCGCGGGCGAACTCAAACACGGTCCGATCGCTCTCGTTGACGAGAATGTTCCAGTGATCGTCGTCGCGCCTAAGGACGATCTGTTCGAGAAAACCGTCTCAAACATGCAGGAGGTGGCGGCGCGCGGCGGGCAGATCATTATGATCTCGAATGCCGAATCAGATGCCGCCGGCTGTCCGACGCAAGCGCATATCCATATGCCCACCGCGCATCCCTTCACCAGTCCGTTGATTTATGCCATTCCGGTGCAGTTGATGGCCTACCATACTGCCGTGTTCATGGGCACGGACGTAGACCAGCCACGCAACTTGGCGAAATCGGTGACTGTGGAATAGTGCCTGGAACCAGCATCGTAACGGCCAGGATTTAAGCCGCGGATTTGCCTCACTGTTGTGTTTGGCGTAGCGTTTCCGTATTCGGAGCCGAAGGTACAGCGTTAAGCGGGGTTCAAAAGGACGACGGTCATGGTGCGGGCTCTGGTGTTTGAAGCACGGTTATTCGGCCGGGAATCGGCGGCAAGTCCGGCGAGAAATCTTTACGTGAATTTATCCTGCTGGAACTTGATGCTCGCCAGCGCGCTGACCATGTGCGCGGCAGTCCTTTTGCCCGCCGCTCGCGCATCGGCCCAAGCAACGCCGCAGGTGGCCGCCACCCAACCTGCAGCGAAACCTAAGGCAAAGAAAAAAGCGGGGTCCGACGAAGCAAAATCGCCCAAGAAGGATCCAGCTGTCGCCCAGCAACAGATCGATCAGGGCGTTGCGTCGCTGCAGGCCGGAAAGTCGGAAATTGCTGTGCAGCAGCTGACTACAGCGCTAACGGGCGGCAGCCTGCCGGCACCGTTGATGGCGAAGGCCTATTATAACCGCGGTCTTGCCTACCGCAAGCAAACCAAGCCTGCATTGGCAATCAGTGACCTCACTTCGGCTCTTTGGCTTAAGGGCGGTCTCAGCGACACTGATCGTGCCGACGCATTGCAGAACCGGAGCGCCGCGTATCGCGATGCTGGCCTGCCCGATCAGGCAGATGCCGACGTTGCCGGCGCCCCGGTGCAGCGCGTCCGCACCGCAGCC
>JBGTIU010000182.1:0-21780 GCA_041745515.1 Hyphomicrobiaceae bacterium
GCTGTAAAGTCGGCGGAGGCGAATGCCGCCCTGGCGGATATGCGGCGCGCGGCTGCAGAACTTCAGATCGCCGAAGTGGAGCTACGCACCGGCGCTGGTGAGGCCGGGTCGGTGTCCGACGACGCAGCAACCAGCAAGGCCGCTGCCCGTGTCGCCGCTGCCCGGTCGCAGCACCAAGCCGCCGTTACCGATGAAGCAATCAAGACACCGGCGGCCTTCGCCACAGCGCGCGCGGCGCGGCTTGCAGAGATCGCCGCTGATGCAGCGCCTGAAGTTGCAAAGGAAGCCGCGCGCGGGACTGCGCCCGTCTCCGTGTTCATCAGCCGAACGGCGGGGCGTGTGTTTGTGCGCCAGGGCTTCGAACCAGTGCTAGACTCGGCGGTCTCGATCCAGCATCCGGATGCGCCGCTGGGAACTTATGTCTTCACGGCAATGTCGTCAGAAGCCGATCGTTCCAGATTACGCTGGGTCGCACTTACCCTGCCCACCGGCGAGGCGGATGCGGCCGCAGCAGCTTTGGCACGCATCGAAATTCCGCAAAACGTTCGGGCAGAGATCGAGAAGCGACTGTTTGTGGGTGCGTCCCTGATCGTTTCCGACCTTGGCCTAAGCAGCGAGACCGGAAGCGCGACAGATTTCGTCATCGTGACCAAGTGAGCCCACGATCAGGTCCTGTGCGGCGGAATCCAGTTGAACAGACCAAGCCCGCCGTCAACGTCGACCGTTGTGCCCGTCACATAACCGGCGAATCGATCCGACAGAAGCGCGACGGCCATGCCGGCGATGTCTTCGCCCGTACCTAGGCGACCGAGCGCGATCTTATCGCTGAAATCAAAAGCCGCCGCGTCAAATCCGCCGCCCGGCACAGCGCCCGGTGCCAGTGCATTGACGCGAATACTATGAGGTCCGAGTGCGCGAGCCAACTCCTTGACGACCATGTTCTGTCCGGCTTTGGCCACAGAGTAGTGGGGCAGGTTGCGGGGTGAACGGGCATGCAGCGAGGTGATCAACAAAATTCGTCCGCAGACCCCGTTTGCGATCATGCGGTTTGCCACCTCCCTAGCCAGGAAGAAGCCCGCGCGCGCGCTGGTGTCCACCATATTGTCCCAGGTCGCCTCGGTAACGGTCATGGCATGGTCAACCTCGCGGCGCGGCGGGCAAGCGGCGTGGACCAGCATGTTAGGTACTCGCGATCCCAATGCCTCGACGATCTGCTGCCAGCCGTCGCGGTTCGACAGGTCGCAGGTGATGGTTTCGGCAACGCCGCCCGATGCGCCGATCTCCCGCGCGACAGCCGCGTTGCGGTCGGCGTCGATGTCGGCGAGGACGACGTTGGCCTCCTCGGCCGCAAGCGCGAGCGAAATTGCCCGGCCGATATTCGAGGCAGAACCCGTTACGAGTGCTCGCTCACCGGCAAACAATTTTGTCGCCACGGCGCTGTCCTGTCGTCAATGGTGCTGTGACTCGCGAACCGCCATTACTTTTTGCGAAACGCGTCGAGGTTTACCACCTGGGCACTGCCCGCTGCGGAGCTAGCGGTCGTGGACGGTTTTTGCGCGATCGTCTTATCGGTCTTCTGACCTGGCTCGGCTTCGGAGGCCTTCTTCGTCGAAACCACGGCCGGACGTGCTCGTTCGACAGGCTGTTCGTCGCCGATTTTTTCTGCACGCGTCTTGCGCTGCGCGCGCGGTTTGCGCTCCGATACTTGTCGGTCGGTAGTCGAACGGAGCGTACCCAGATCGTGACGCCCTGCGCGATCAACCCTATCACCGCCAATCGGATCCTCATTGCTCGACTGGGGGTGTGCGATCGCATCGGGACCAAAGTCTGCGGCTTCGAACTGCAGACCGTAACGTACGCTCGGGTCGAAAAACACTTTGATGGCGGAGAATGGGACGACCAGTCGTTCGGGAATCCCATCAAAGGTTAGCTTCACCTCGAAGCGTTCTTCCGAGACGGCCAGATCCCAGAAGCGATGCTGCAGCACGATCGTCATTTCTTCAGGATATTTCTCCTTGAGCCGCTTGGAAATTGAAGTGCCGGCCGCCAATGTGTCGAAGGAGATATAAAAATGATGGTCGCCCGGCAGGCCCGATCTAACGATTCTGGAAAGAATTGTCCGGACCACGCCCCGCATTGCGTCCTGAGCCAGGGCTTCGTAGTCAATCGTTTGATCGCCGGTCATCGGTGTCCCGGGCATTGCGTTTCCATGTCGAGCGGGGTCCAATATCTCAATTACCGACTATGCGCACAACCCGTCCGAGCGAGTCGAACAAATCAGTGGAGGGCTTCTGTTGCCCGGTGCCCTCCGAACCGCGCCTGACCCGGCTAGGGGGCAGGGCTTTAGACTTCAGGCTTCCGGCACCGCATTACGCGGCGACAGCAACCTCAGCATAGTTGTCATTGGCAACTAGTCTGTTTGACCCGATAACGGTGGTATCATGCCGGGCAAAAGCGCGTCCTTTACACCCTCGTCGATCCTAGTTCGCCCCCATCACAGGCCGCCGCCGTTGCCAATGGCAGCGGCCTGTGGTGGAGGCGCCGGGTACCGCCCCCGGGTCCGAAAGGCTTATTACGACGTCCATTTATCGCCATAGCCGGACGAATCCGGCCCAACTAATATAGGCCGTTGCGGTTAAAAACAAAAGTGGTCATTCCCGGAGACTTCATGGCGAATTTGTCCGTCTCCGCCGGGGTTGGCCGGTATCGCGCTACGAGCCCCTGGCGCCCCACCAGGGCAGTGGCCGGCGGTATTCTGATACTGGCACTGGCGGTGTCACTATCGCTCGTGGCGAGCTTGATTGCTCTGGGGTTCGCCGACGGGACCCCGCCGGTCAGCCGCGGTCGAATAGGCTCAGCCGCCATCAACCCCGATCATGTTGCAGTATGGGGAACGGCGCTTGCACAACAGGCAGGAGTGATTCTCGGCGCTGTGTGGCTGGCCGGATGGTTCGGCGGCGACCGCTTGTCTGTGCTGGCGCTTAGCGCCCCCTATCCAGATCTGCGAACCGTGCTGACCGGCCTGCTGTGGATGGCGGCCTTGCTGGTCCCCTATTCATTGCTGATCTATTACTTTCAGCGCGACGCCATGATTCAGGATCTGGATAACTTTACCGGCCTGATCCATTCCAATGCGTGGCCTGCGTACGCGCTGATGATCGTCGTTGGAGCGCCGCTTTCGGAGGAACTGCTGTTTCGAGGCTTTCTACAGTCGTCTCTGTCTCAGTCACGTCTCGGTTTTGCCGGCGCGGCGCTGGTCACCACGACAGCATGGACGGCCCTGCACATGCAGTACTCGATCTACGGCCTGATCGAAGTGCTTCTGATCGGATTTTTTCTGTCCTGGACGCTTTGGCGCACAGGCAGTCTTTGGACACCGATCCTGTTGCACGGCATCTACAACGGACTGCAGTTCTTGGCGATGCGGTTGAAACTGCTGCCGTGGATGTGAGTTTGGGCAGCAACTGGAATCGCGCTAGACAGGGATCATGCAGCCTTACCTCGATCTGATGCGCCGCGTGCGCAAACATGGCAGGCCGAAGTCGGACCGAACGGGTACCGGTACGCTGTCGATATTCGGTCATCAAATGCGGTTCGACTTGGCCCACGGCTTTCCGCTAATCACGACAAAGAAGCTGCATCTGAAGTCTATCGTGCACGAGCTTCTATGGTTCCTGAAAGGCGATACCAACATTGCCTATCTGAAGGCCAACGGCGTGCGAATCTGGGACGAATGGGCCGACGCGAACGGCGACCTGGGGCCGGTTTATGGGCGGCAATGGCGCAGTTGGGCCGCAGCCGACGGTCGCGTTATCGACCAGATCTCTGACGTGCTCGGCCAGTTGAATTCCAACCCCAATAGCCGTCGCATGATTGTTTCGGCTTGGAACCCAGCCGACGTGCCGTCGATGGCTCTCGCGCCGTGCCATTGTCTGTTCCAGTTTTATGTTGCTGACGGACGGCTGTCCTGTCAGCTGTATCAGCGCTCGGCGGACATATTTCTCGGCGTGCCTTTCAACGTTGCGAGTTACGCGCTGCTGACAATGATGATGGCCCATGTGACTGGGTATAAACTGGGCGAATTCGTCCACACGCTAGGCGATGCGCACCTTTATTTGAACCATCTGGAGCAGACCGACCTGCAGCTCACCCGCACCCCGCGAACTTTGCCCCGATTGGAGCTGAATCGAAACGTGCGCTGCCTGTTCGAATTCGCCTTCAACGACATTGTACTTAGCGACTATGATCCGCACCCGCATATTGCGGCCCCGGTCGCGGTGTAGTGGCTCCAGCGACCCATGATCGCGGCTTGGTTGCAACATAGTCGTCAGAAGCCGCGCGTCCGCTAAAAATTTGCTGAACCGCGCTAGGGTCAACTACCGAATTCTGTTAATTGATTCGAGGGGCAGCGCGACTACGGCAAGGAAGTAATTGGGGCCGAACTAGGGCAACGGCCGTTCATAATCACGAAGGCAGACGTTTCGACTCGTCCACGCCTTTTTCCAAAACAACAGTAAGCGTGATGAACTCGCGACCGTGCGCGCGTGTTTACGCAGGACTGCGCGTTGTCGAGGGTGCCGGGTAATGTTGTACTTGAACTTTCGGCTGTATCGAAATGTGCATCAAGTTCAGACTTTCTAAAGCCTAGATTAGAGTTTGTTAACTTCTTGCGGCTAAACCCTAAAGAGTCTTTTGCACAAGTATTCGTGCGTGCTCGTCAATCACCGGGGCAGCGACCAGTCGACAGGCTGGGGATATGAGGCGGCATATGAGAGTGCTACTGATCGAAGACGACAGCGCGACGGCGCAAAGCATCGAGCTGATGCTCCAGTCGGAAGGTTTCAACGTCTATACGACGGATCTTGGCGAGGAAGGCGTCGACCTCGGCAAGTTGTATGATTACGACATCATACTGCTCGACCTCAATCTGCCGGACATGAGCGGCTACGAAGTCCTCAAGACGCTGCGAGTGAGCAAGGTGGCGACACCTATCTTGATCCTGTCAGGCTTGGCCGGCATAGACGATAAGGTCCGCGGATTGGGATTCGGCGCCGATGATTACATGACCAAGCCGTTCCATAAGGACGAGCTTGTTGCGCGCATCCAAGCCATCGTGCGCCGCTCGAAGGGCCACGCTCAATCCGTCATCGATACCGGCGAACTGCGCGTCAATCTCGACACCAAGACGGTGGAAGTGCACGGAGCGCGCGTGCACCTGACGGGCAAGGAGTACCAAATGCTGGAGCTGCTTTCGCTCCGCAAGGGCACCACGCTGACCAAAGAAATGTTCCTCAATCATCTTTACGGCGGTATGGATGAGCCGGAACTAAAGATCATCGATGTGTTCATCTGCAAACTGCGCAAGAAATTGCAGACTGCAACGGGCGGCAAGCATTACATCGAGACTGTCTGGGGCCGCGGCTATGTGCTGCGCGATCCCGGTCACGAGGGCACTGTCGCGGCTTGAGCCCGCACGCCTATAATTTTTCTTCTCTTCGTCTCGCAAACTTCTCGCAAACTTCGGGGGCTTTTGGGCCCCCGTTTTTGTTGTTACCGTCTGTCTATTGCGGTGCAGCAGAAATTTGAACCAAATCCTCCAGAGCGAACTCAAGTTTTACTCTTTGTGCAAATAATGGAACAAATACAAGCCTCATATGCACCGCGCGCAGCCCAGATCAGCCGCATCGCCTCTTGTTCGCATGTGCAGCAACGCCCATTCTGCTGAATGTCGGAAAGTGCTCGCGATGAAGTGCTGCCGGCCTACAGTCGAGACCAGATCCTGAGCAAGGAGAACTCACCATGGCAACCACGATCGGCACCGGTATCGATGCCTCGTTTGCAGATGCAAGGCCTGCCGCAGCAAAGTCCAAAGGTATCCTGCGCAGCATCTACGCGGCGATGATCGCTTCACGCCAGCGTGCCGCGGAGCGCGAAATAGAGCGCTTTATCATGCTTCACGGCGGCCTGCTGACCGATAAGCTGGAGCGCGACATCAGTCGAAACTTCGGCAGTTTTTCAGGCTGAGCGGCGCAGCTTCTTGCCGCGCGCGTTTCTTTATCAGGCAGCAGTCAACTTTTTCATCACGGCGGACAGCTTGTGTCTGATCGCATGAAAGCCTCTGGAGCCCTCGCTCGTCATCCAGTTCATCTGCAATGATCTGCGTGGGCCCTCGAACGGATGATGGCCGTGCCATGAGTTGTCCGAGCGCTTGAAAATCAGGAGCGTGCCGTTGTCCGGGGGAACCTCGACGACATAGTCATCGACATCGTGCCCGTTCTTTAGCAATCGCAATTTGCCGCCTGGATGGTGCCAGTTCTCATTGAGATAGAGTAGCACGGTGATGATTTTGTCGCGCGAATCAGTGTGAATTTGGCCATCCTTGGCGCGCGTGTAGCCGCGCAGCGAGTACATTTTAGGGCGTCCGGCGAGCTCGACACCGAATTTTTCTGCAACGATCCGCTCGAACTCCGGGCGATCGAGCTCATCGATTACAGCCTTTATGGCTGAGTCGTGCTTGAGGTTGGCCACGGGATAGGATCCACCCTTATCGATTTTGGGGTAGGTCGCGTTGATGCGAGCAACGCTCCCTGTACTCAGGAAGCCTGGCACGATCGTGTAGGTGAACGGCGCGGTTTCAACAGGCGCCTGTTTCAACTTGGCCAGTTCTAGGTGCGCCATTGCATCCTCGCTGTCTTTGCCCCGATGCCGAGCACCTGGGGTTAAAGTGGTTCGTCCAGTCAAGAAGTCAGCATGTGCCGTCGGTTCAACCAGCGCCGCTCGACTTCGGCTGCGATCGTCGCCGCCGAATCCATCGGTTCGTACGTCCAGTGCTGTAAACTCGCTGGATGGTCCGGCAAGGGACGCGTTGCTCCCGCTTTGCGCAATGCCTCGTGAAAGCGGTGAAATTTGGCGCTGCCACCGGCAGGCTCAAACACATAGACAGGCCGTCCGGTGACGCAGGCTTCGCCCGTCATATTGACCGAATCCGCAGTAACGATGAGCATGTCGGCATGCGCGAGAAACTGCGGATAGGGGTTCTCTCCTAGGCCATCCCAAACGAGCCGCGGCCGTCCTTGTGTCCCAGCGTCGACTGCGCGGATCAGCCGCTGGTGGGTGCGGCGAGACGGCGTGATCATAAAGCTGGCACCAAGCGCACCGAACGCCGCAAGAGATGCCTGCAGCCGATCATCATCGGCATCGGTGAAGCGGTAGATGCTATTCTTGCCGCCGAGAACGACTGCAATCCGGGGGCTTGTCAGGGCCACGATTTCGGGCGGACAGTCGCGGCGCAATTGCGCCAGCCGTTGTCTTGAAAAACCGTGAGGCGCCGTGGGTGTCTTGATTACATTGGCGCCGCGTCTGCTGTCGTGCTCTGGAACCCAGATCAAGTCGGCGGTGTTGGCTCCGGTTCTCGGGTCCTGCAAAACGATGCAGAACGTGTTGACACCGGCCTGGCGATGAACCGCGCGGATGTACGGGATGCTGGAGCGACCCGTGGCGATGGCGACGGCTGGAAAGGGCGGTGCAAACAGCGGGCTGTCCGCACGTCCCAACCGCGCACTCGGATCGACCGGACCCCATGGCGCCATGAGCCTCCACAACCCCGCCGCCTGAACATGTTTCATCACGTAGTTCAGCCCCAGGGCATCCGCGAGTCCTCGCGCCTGTACGTCCATGCCGGCCTTGCCGTCGGTAATAATCCAGGCCGAGAGACCCGCGAGCGGTCGTTGGCTACTCGGCGAGAGATCGGTCTGATGTTTGAGCGCGCTGGCGGTCATGCGCCGTTGTGCGCCCAGCATCGCGGCGCTGTCGATAGGCCGTGCCGCCGCAGGTCATGCGGCATCGAAACCATTCGCAATTGACATTAAAAATAGCAACGACTAACTTATAGTGTATTCGCTAAGCAGTTTGACCGTTGACGCGGCTGAGAGCGAACACGCGAAATCAACGGTGGGCCGGAATGCCAAACAGTTGCGCTGGGTTGGATCAGGGCTAGGGAGAACGGCATGCGTTGCCAGCTTTGGCGTTCAGCTGTGTTGCTGATCCTGGCCGTCGGGGGGGTGGCACCCGCTCGCGCCGACGTTGTGCTCGAAACGCCTTGGCACCCGGCGGCGGCGGCCTATCGAACAATGATGTTCGCCGGCAACCTCGAGCCTCCGGCGTGGGACCTGATTGCGCAGACTTACAGCACCAAACATCCGGCATCGGCACTCGAACGCCCGGCGAAGGCTTACTTCGACAGCCTATCTGACAAGCGTGGCGATGCTGTCGCGGCCGCAATCGCGAGCAAGAACCGGAAGGCACTTTTCGAATCTGCAACTCGCGGCGTGTCGCAACTAACGCGTCGCAGTCTCGCCGAGGCGGCCGATAGTCTGGATGATCCGGCCAAGGCCTACCAGAAGGTGCTCGAGGCGTACGCGATCTACCGCGCCTTCGGCGACTTCATCGCCCAGTCCGATCCCGAAGGCGGCAGGCGCGTCGGCATTGCCTGGCTGGAGCTGACCAGCAGCGTCGGCTCCAAGGGCGTGCTCGGCGTTGGTGTCATTGCCGCTTCCAAGAACGAATTCTTGTCGGCATTGAAAACCGTCGACGATTATCTTGCCGCCAATTATGAACCCGAGACGTTGAGCACTCGCAAGAGCATGACACCGCTCCCCGAGTCGGTCGTGAAGGCCAAAGGTGAGGTCGAAGTCGCGGCTTGGCTCCCTCCCGGCAGCAACGTCAATAACCAGGAACCGCTACCGAAGCTGGTGCTCAATTTTGAGGAGCGGGGCATCGAGGAGTCGGATCTGCCGTTGATCGCCTACGGCGATATGCTGTTTGACAGCCCGCTCATCTTTCGCGGTCCAGCCAGATCGCTCCGCATTGCTTGCTCCACCTGCCACAATCGCAGCGAAGTCAACCAGACGTTCGCTATTCCAGGCCTCAGCCATCAGGCGGGCGCAATTGATGTCAGGGGCTCGTTTTTCAATCCGGGCTTCAACGATCGCCGTCGCGGCAGCCTCGACATTCCCTCGTTGCGCGGTCTGCGTTTCACCGGGCCTTACGGTCGCGACGGTCGGTTCGCCAGCCTGCGCGATTTTACCCGCAACGTCATCGTCAACGAGTTCGCCGGCGAAGAGCCGACGCCTTTCATGCTCGATGCACTGGTCGCTTATCTGCTGGAGTTCGACTTTCTGCCAAACTCGAAGCTGGATACGAAAGGACGCCTGACGAACAAGGCATCTGTTGCGGCGATCCGGGGCGAAAAGCTGTTCCGTAAGTCGTTCCCTCAGATGGATGGAAAATCGTGTGCCTCCTGTCATATTCCATCCGCGCACTTCCTCGACCGTCAGGCGCACGATATCGGGTCGGCGGAGCCAGGGTATAAAGGTGCCCGCGACTCGGCGTTTGACACGCCAACTCTGCTTGGCGCCAAATTCACGGCTCCCTATTTCCACAACGGCGTGCTGCCGACGCTGGCGAGCGTGGTCGGCTGGTTCGACGATCGTTACAAGCTCAGGCTGACGAAAGGCGAGCGCGCCGATCTCACGGCTTATCTGGAGGCGGTCGGCGACGCCGACGAGCCCCACCAGAAATTTGCAGACAAGGAAACCGTGTTTCGGCTCGCCTGGAAGGAATTGACTACGTTCGCTACCACCTTCGAAACGCTAAGTGTCAGGCGCGATGCCCAACATGCGCTGCTGATGCTTGAAACGGTGTCGGGCGATCTGGCGGCCGATGCGAGTGGCGCGGTCAATCCGGCAGCCAAGCCGAAGGCTTATGAGGTAGCAGGGCTCCTGAACGAAATGCGCCAGGCTATCTTAAAGGACGACTGGGAGACCGCTGAGGCGCGCTGGACGACCTACCAGCAGCTCAAGGAAAAATACGATGCGGAGATGTATTGAGATGGCGGCTTCGGGTCTCGATAGGCGCTCCGTTCTATTGGCTGGCCTGTCGGCAGTTGCAATGTCGGCCGGCAGCGGTATCGCCAGCGCCCAGAAGCCAGGGCTGGTGCTCGCCTTCATTCCGCAGGAGAACCCTGAAAAACTGCTTGGCGACATCAAGGCCTTCGCGCCGTGGCTGTCCAAGCAGGTCGGCGTGCCGGTGCGCGGCTTCGTGACCAGTGACCATGCCGCTGCCGTTGAAGCACTGCGCAATGGCGACGCCGACGTCTCGTTCATGGGCGCACTGCCGTACGTGCTTGCAAATCGGGAGGTCGGCGCGACCGTTCTGCTGGCCGAAGTTTATCGGGGAGCGCCGGTCTATACAGGACGCATTTTTGTGCGCCGCGACAGCGGTATCGAAAAACTCGACAGCCTCCGCGGCAAGTCGATCGCCTTTGCCGACCCCATATCCGAGTCGGGCTATATGTATCCGCTGGATATCTTCGCCGAGGCTGGCCTCCTTCAGCGCGGGCAGGACCCGAAGGCGTTCTTCGGCAAGGTCTACTTCGCCGGCGGCTATCAGCAGGCGATCCAGGCCATGGCGGCCGGTCTCGTCGACGCGGCCGGCGTCAGCCAGTATGCCGATCTTCTGTTGCCCTCGGAGCAGCAGGTCGCGATCAAGTGGATTGCGGAATCGAAACCGATCCCCTCGCATACGGTGATCGCGCGAAAGGATCTGGAACCGGCACTGCAAGCGAAATTTGTCGCCGCAATGCTGAAGCTCAACGAGCCCGAGCATCGATCATTGCTCAAGCACGTCTACGGTCCGGACGGCTATGTCGCAGCCGACCCCAAGGCCTATGATGGGGTGAGGGAACTGGCAAAGGCCTATGGCCTCCTGAAGTAGAAAACCCCATGGCCACAGCCACCCTAACACTTCGGAACCTGTCTTATCGCTATCCGGATGAAGATACCGAAATCCTGGCCATTTCGGCGCTGGAAGTCGGTGCGGGGGAACGCGTAGCACTCATCGGCGCATCAGGGGCGGGCAAATCCACCCTGCTGCGGCTGCTGGATGGCCGGCTGCGCGACTTTCGCGGCGACGCCAGCGTGCTCGGTCATTCTCTCGATCCCGCTGCTCCGCCGCCTCGATCAAGGCGCTGCGCGGTCGGGTTCGTCTTTCAGGAGTTCGCGCTCGTCGAGCAGGCGACAGTGCGCCGGAACGTGCTCAATGGTCGCCTCGGCCGCACGGACCCGTGGTGGTCCCTGCTTGGCCGCTTCACCGATGAGGACAACGAAGCGGCCGCCCGGGCCATAGAGGACGTTGGGATCGCAGAACTGGCCGAGCGCCGCGTCGACCGCCTGAGCGGCGGTCAACGGCAGCGCGTGGCGATTGCGCGTTGCCTCGCGCAGGATCCGCGCCTCATCCTTGCAGACGAGCCGATCAGCAGTCTCGACCCGGTGAACGCCGAGACGATCCTCGCACTGCTGCGGGACAGCGCACTGAAGCGACAAGCTACCTTGCTGATTTCGTCGCACCAGCCACGACTGGTCGCTCGCTATGTGGATCGCTTCGTGGCGCTCGATCGGGGTCGCATCGTGTTCGACGGCGCACCGCGCGCACTGCACGACGAACGGCTCGCCGGCATCTACGAAGAGCCAGCGGATCTGACAAGTCCGGAGCGCGTCGCGTGATCGAACAGCCGCGCGCGAGTCCGGGCCCGGGCATGAAGCCGAGGCAGCAGCAGCGCGATCAAGATGTCTGGCGACACTCTTCGGCGCAATTTTCCCTGTCTTTCGCCATCGCCGCCCTGATCATCTGGTCATGGGCCGGTAGCGAGATCGATATCGGCCGGCTGGGTGCCAGCGGCGGGCGCATCGCGGATTTCCTTGTCCGCATGGTGCCGCCTGACCTTTCGGTGCTGCCGGTGGTGCTCGAATCCTCCGCGGAGACTTTGCGCATTGCGGTGCTTGGGACCTTCGGCTGCATTGTCCTTTCGCTTGTATTGGGCCCGCTCGCTGCAGCGACGCTGACCCCGCGTTGGGTCCATCTGCCGATCAAGTGGTTGCTCGCGGCCGTTCGCGGCATCCCGCTCATTCTGGTGGCGATGCTGATGGTCGGTGCGGTCGGATTGGGGCCGTTGCCGGGTATCCTAGCAATCGCGTTCCACGCCACCGGCATGCTCGCCAAGTTTTATGCGGAAGCCATCGAGGGTATCGATCCATCGCCCATGGAAGCACTCGACAGCGCCGGTGCGACATTTCTGCAGAAGCTGCGCTTCGGGGCCTGGCCGCAGATGGTCCCGGATATCGTGCGCGACACACTCTTCCGCTTCGAGATGAATTTGCGGGAGTCTTTGATCCTCGGCATTGTCGGCGCCGGCGGTATCGGTTTTTACATCCAGATCTACGTGCGTACGTTCCAGTACGAGAAGGTCGCGACACTGACCATCGTGGTTGTGGTCTTTGTCATTCTGATCGAAATCGCAACCAATGCGATCCGGCGCCTGCTGCGATAGCGAGCTACCTGATCAAACCTCGCGTACTCTACCTCTTCTCCAACAAAAGCGTCCCAATCCGCTGTATGGCTGCCCGGATATTATCGATCGAGTTGGCGTAGGAAAATCGGATGTAGCCTTCGCCGTGAATGCCGAACGACGTGCCGGCAACGGTCGCGACGCCGGCTTTCTCCAGCATCAGGTTTTGCAGCTCTTTGACCGTGTAGCCGGTCTTGGAGATGTTCGGAAACGCGTAGAATGCGCCGCCGGGCTCGATGCAGGTGACGCCCGGCAGCTGATTGAGCAGCGGCACGATGGCGCGGCGGCGCTCGTCGAAGGCTCGCACCATGGCGTGCACCGCATCCTGGGGGCCTTCCAGCGCAGCGATACCGGCGTACTGGGTCGGCGCATTGACGCACGAGTGGCAGTTGACGCAAAGTCGTACGACCTTCCCGACCAGCGACGCCGGCCAGATGCTGTAGCCCAGTCGCCAGCCGGTCATGGCGTAAGTCTTCGACCAGCCATCGAGAATGATCAGCCGGTCGCGGATCTCCGGGAAGATCAAAAAGCTTGTGTGGACGCGGTCATCATAAAGCATTTGGCTGTAGATCTCGTCCGACATGATCGCGACGTCGGGGTGCCCGGCGAGGCCCGCCACGAGCTTCCTGATCTCTATTTCCGGCACCGCGCCGCCAGTCGGATTACCAGGGCTGTTGACGATGATCAGCCGCGTCCTCGGGGTGATCTGCGCCAGCACGTCGGCCGCACTGAACGAGAAACCGTTTTCCTCGCGCAGAGCCATCGCAACAGGCGTTGCGCCGGTGTACTCGATCATCGATCGGTAGATCGGGAAGCCGGGGTCTGGATAGATGATCTCTGCCCCCGGCGCACCGAACATCAGGATAGCGAAGAACATCGTTGGTTTGCCGCCGGGCATGATCACAACGTGATCGGGGTCGACCTCGACGGCGTGGCGCCTATGCAGATCTTTGGAGACGGCCTGCCGGAGTGCCGGAATACCGTTGGCCGGCGTGTAGCCGTGATGGCCGTCGCGCAACGCCTTGATAGCGGCCTCGACGATGTGAGGCGGGGTTTTGAAGTCGGGCTGACCGATACCAAGCGAGATGATATCGCGGCCCTGGGCGGTTAATGCGGCAGCGCGTGCCAACACGTCGAACGCCGTCTCCGTACCGAGCCGGTCCATCCCGGCGGCCAGCGTCATCATTCTCTTGTCTCCCGTTAACTTCAGCAGACTTTGCACGGAATAGGGTGCCCAACAAACTACCGGGCCGACGGAGCATGCACTTGGCACTCATTGCTTGACAGTGCTAGCAAGGTGTCACATACCCCTGCCTACCGAATGCGCACGGCGCGATCCCTACGGTCGAACTCGCGCGTTCGGGCCAGGATTAGGTGCATCGCTCGCTGTCGCGGAACACCTCTAACGTTAATAACAGCGTCACAAAAACAAAGGATCAGTCACATGAAGTTTCGCCCTCTGCACGATCGCGTTGTTGTTCGCCGGATCGAAGAGAACAACAAGACGGCTGGTGGGATTATCATTCCCGATACCGCCAAGGAAAAACCGATGCAGGGCGAAATCATTGCAGCTGGTCCCGGAGCCCGCGACGAGAGTGGCAAGTTGGTGCCGCTCGACGTCAAGCGGGGCGACAAAGTGTTGTTCGGCAAGTGGTCGGGCACTGAAGTGAAGATCGATGGCGACGAGCTGTTGATTATGAAGGAAAGCGACATCCTCGGCATCATTGAAGGCCGAGTTTCCGTCAAAGCCGCGGCTTGACCCCCAAACCCCGATCGTTTGAACATTTCAGGAGTAGCCCACCATGGCCGCCAAAGACGTAAAATTCTCATCCGATGCCCGCGAGCGCATGCTGCGCGGTGTCGATATTCTTGCCAATGCCGTCAGAGTCACGCTCGGTCCCAAGGGCCGCAACGTCGTGATCGAAAAGTCCTACGGTGCGCCTCGTGTGACCAAGGACGGCGTCACCGTCGCCAAGGAAATCGAGCTCGAGGACAAGTTCGAGAACATGGGCGCGCAGATGCTGCGCGAGGTCGCCTCGAAGACCAGCGATATGGCGGGCGACGGCACCACCACGGCGACCGTGCTTGCCCAGGCGATCGTGCGCGAGGGCTCGAAGTCGGTCGCGGCAGGCGCCAATCCGATGGACCTGAAGCTTGGCGTCGATCTCGCCGTCACCAAGGTCGTCGCCGAGCTCAAGGCCAAGGCCAAGAAGGTGACGTCGAACGATGAAATCGCCCAAGTCGGCACGGTCTCCGCCAACGGCGACGCCGAGATCGGCCGGATCATTGCGGAAGCGATGAAGAAGGTCGGCAATGAAGGTGTCATCACCGTTGAGGAAGCCAAGAGCCTCGAGACCGAGCTCGACGTCGTCGAGGGCATGCAATTCGACCGGGGGTATCTGTCGCCCTACTTTATTACCAACGCCGACAAGATGCTGGTCGAGATGGAGAATCCTTACATCCTGATCCACGAAAAGAAACTGTCGGGTCTGCAGGCCATGCTGCCGCTGCTTGAGGCGGTAGTGCAATCGGCCAAGCCGCTGCTGATCATCGCCGAGGATGTCGAAGGCGAAGCTCTGGCGACACTCGTTGTCAACAAGCTGCGCGGTGGTCTGAAAGTTGCTGCCGTCAAGGCACCCGGCTTCGGCGATCGTCGCAAGGCGATGCTCGAGGATCTGGCTGTGCTCACCGGCGGAACTGTGATCTCGGAAGACCTCGGCATGAAGCTCGAGACCGTGAAACTGAACATGCTGGGCAAGGCCAAGCGTGTTTCGATCGACAAGGACAACACCACCGTTGTCGATGGCGCCGGCAAGAAGTCCGATATCGAAGGCCGCATTAAGCAGATCAAGGCGCAGATCGAGGAGACGACGTCGGACTACGATCGCGAGAAACTGCAGGAGCGGCTGGCCAAGCTCTCCGGCGGGGTTGCGATCATCAAGGTTGGTGGCGTGACCGAGACCGAAGTCAAGGAACGCAAGGATCGCGTCGACGACGCGCTGCACGCTACGCGCGCGGCGGTTGAAGAGGGCGTTGTTCCCGGCGGTGGCGTTGCTCTGCTGCGGGCGATCAAGGCCCTCGCCAGCTTGGAGACTGAGAACGAGGATCAGAAGACCGGTATCAATATCGTGCGGAAAGCGCTCGCCGCTCCCGCACGCCAGATTTTCCAGAATTCCGGCGAGGATGGCGCGGTAGTGGTTGGCAAGATCCTCGAAAACAGCAAGTACAACTTTGGCTTCAATGCCCAGAGCGGCGAGTACGGCGACCTGGTGGCCGAGGGCGTCATCGATCCGGCGAAGGTCGTTCGCTGCGCGTTGCAGGACGCGGCGTCGATTGCCGGCCTGCTGATCACCACCGAAGCCATGATCGCCGAGATGCCGAAGGACAAGGCACCCGCCATGCCCGGCGGCGGTGGCATGGGTGGAATGGGTGGCATGGGGGGTATGGGCGGCATGGACTTCTAAGTTGGTGGGCCGGCTTCCCTTGCAGGGAGCCGGCCACCCACCACGTAGAAAGAAACGAGGCGCGGCATTTGCCGCGCCTTTTTTTCTTACCGGCACTGACGGCTGGCTCCGCGGAGCGGTGTCGCCAGCGACCATTATAATAGCATAACAGCTTGGCGATTTCGTCCGACCTAGCCGGCCACTTACCGCTTATCTGTAAGGTTTGGATTGCAACGATCGGACCAGCCCTTGCACCTCCTACTTGTTCTCGGCGTATCGTGCCTGACGAGCACGATGATCGTGCGTATTGTTGATCCTCTGGTTCCCGAGATTGCTCGTGATCTGGTATCGCTGCCCGGCACGGTGGCATTGCTGGCGACAGCGTTTGCGTTTCCCTTTGCGATAGGTCAGCCGGTTCTCGGACCGCTCGGCGACGCACTCGGCAAGGCGCGCATCATCAAGTGGTGTCTCGGCGTTCTGGCCTTCGCACTCGCGCTTTCGGCAATAGCTCCCACCATCGAGACGCTGTTTCTCGCCCGAATCCTGGCGGGCCTCGCGGCAGGCGGCACGATCCCTTTGGCGATTGCTATGATCGGGGATCGCGTGCCCATGGCCAAGCGTCAAGTGGCGCTGTCGAGACTGCTCGTTGCGATGATGACCGGTCAAATGATCGGCGTCGTCGGCTCCGGTCTGATCGGCAGCGCGGCCGGCTGGCGGTGGGTGATGGCGCTGTCGTGTTTGATGGTTGTGCTGTCGCTCTGGCTGTCGATTGCACGGCTCGAACCCAGGCCCGACGCCGAAAGACGTCCATTCAGCCTGGCCGGGATGCGCGATGGATACGCCCGGGTGTTCGCCAATCCGCGCGCCAAAGTGTGCTACTCGGCGGTGTTCGTCGAGGGCATGTGCATCTTTGGGATACTGCCCTATCTCGCGTTACAGCTCGAGGCGCGCGGCGCTGGCGGTATCCGCGAAGCCGGATTTGTGCTTGCGGGCTTGGGGCTCGGCGGATTGCTGTTCGCAGCGTTGGTCAAGACAATGTTGATCCGGCTTGGCGGCCAGGTGAATCTCATTCGTGCCGGCGGCCTGCTCGCCGGTATCGGGCTTGCCAGCTACACGATGGTGCAAGGATGGCCGGCCGGCGCGGCGACGTTTGTCGTCACTGGGCTTGGCTTCTACATGATCCACAATTCAATGCAGACGCAGGCGACCGAACTTGCGCCCGATGCACGCGGCGCCGCAGTCGCACTACACGCGTTTTTCTTCTTCCTTGGCCAAGCCTGCGGCCCAGTACTCTATCGGCTGGGTTTTGAGATGGCGGGTGTGCTGTCGCCACTGCCCGTCCTCATCGCAGCCGTCACGATGGCGGGACTTGGATTTGGCGTCGCGCACCTGCTGTCGCGGCAGTCCTCTGTGATCAAGTCGGTGTCGCCTACGGCGCATTGAGCGTGGGCCTAAGCAGGGCGCTGTCCAGCAGGGCGCCGAGGCGCAGCTCGTCAGCGCCCGAGAACCAAAGTCGTATCGCCAGCACTCGCGAGTTCTTGTGCAGCTCTAGGGCCGCTCCCGTCGCACGACCTGATCGCACCCAATCCTTCTCAGTCGTAAAGATCGTCGCGTTTCGGCTGGCAGCGCTGTCGAGGATGCGACGGGCCTCGGCATTCGTGACAACGTGATGATCTGGAAAGGCGACACAATCAGCGAGCTCCGCTCCCTGGTCACGCAACAAGTCGAAGTAGCGCCCCGGGTTTCCGATGCCGGCATAAGCGACGATCGGGCCCTGCGTTAAAGATGCCATGTCACCCGTGGCGAAGGGCGCGGCTTCGAGCACTGGTCCGTCAAACGTCTGCTTCATCCAATCCACCACTGCCGCCTGCCCACCAAAACCTGGTGGGCGGTTGATGATAGCCGCGCCTGTAAGCCGCAACTGGAAATCAAGATCGGCACGCAGCGGCCCCGCTGGCATCACGAGACCGTTGCCGAAGCCGCGCCGGCCGTCGACCACGGCAATGGTTAGGTCCTTTGCGAGCGATGGGTTCTGCAAACCGTCGTCCATCACGATGACGGTCGGATCGAGATTGCCGGCAGCCGCTTCCTCCTCGATGAAGCGTGCGCCTGCGGATCGATCGGGAGAAATCACTGTTGGTGCAACGCGGGCCAATAGCAGAGCTTCATCCCCGCATCGATCGGCGCTATCCCGCTCGGCATCGACGAGCCTAGGCGTCTTTATCCGGCCGCCGTAGCCGCGCGTAAGGAACAGGGGCCGCTGGTCCCGCGCAATGAGGAGCTGGGCAACTTCGATTGCGACAGGCGTCTTGCCGGTACCGCCCGCCGTGAAGTTGCCGACGCATATGACAGGTAAAGTCGAGCGATAGGGGGTTGCTCTGCGCCAGCGCTGCCGCGCCAACCAGTCCACCATCTGGCCTATTGGACGCAGCAGGGGCAGGAACGCGGGGGCCGGTTGATCCTCGGCCGTGTACCACCAGGACGGTTCGTCAAGACGCACGGACCAGCCTTTCGGATGGCTCGTCCAAGGCGGCCGGGATTAGCGGTAGAAGCGCCGCAACGGTCTTGGGCATCGCGCCTGATAGCTTTTCGAGCGCAGCGCCAGCGCCAGCTTTCAACCGCGCCAAGCCTGCTGGATCACGCAATAGCGATGCAACCTCGGTTGCCAGAGCCTCGGCCGAATCGACTTCCACCATGCCGCTGTGCCGTCGCAGCATCAAATAGGTGTCTTGAAAGTTTCCCCAGTACGGGCCGGTCAACACACCGGTATCGTGCCGAATGGCTTCGATTGGGTTCTGACCACCCTTGGCGCCATCCGTGACGCCCAGCGACTTGCCGAGAAAGGCGAGTGGCGCAAGGCTATAGATCGTGCCCAGTTCCCCGATGGTATCGGCGATATAGAAATCCATCTCATCCGTCGGCAGCGCCCCGCTCGAGCGGACTGCGACACGATACCCTTGCGCTTGCAGCATTGTCGCGATGTCGTGCGCTCGAGCCGGATGCCGTGGTGCGATGATCGTGCAGAATCCTTGAAATTCCGCAGCCAGCCGGCGATGTGCCGCGGCGGCGCTTTCGTCTTCGCCTGGATGCGTGCTGGCGAATACGAGGCATGGCCGACTGCCCAACGCCGCCTTCAGCAACATCAAAGCCTGGCGATCAACGTTCGGTGGCGGTGAATCGATCTTCAGATTGCCCGTGGGAACGGATCGCCTGGCTCCCAGGTCGGTGAACCAGCGACTGAGCTTTTCGTTCTGCGCAAGAACTATTGCGAATCGATTGAAGATTGGCCGTGACATGCCACGGTTGCGCATCCAGCGGCGGTAAGAGCGAGGCGACAATCGTGCGTTGACCAGCGTCAGCGGTATGTTGCGATCAGCGGCGCCGATCACCAGGTTGGGCCAGATGTCGCTTTCGGTGAAGATTGCGAGGTCCGGCCGCCAGTGTTCAAGAAAGCGAGCAACGAAACGCGGGCTGTCTAGCGGCACAAACTGATGGATGTCGGCCGGACCAAGGCGGCTTGCAGCAAGTGCGGCCGATGTGGTGGTGCCCGTTGTCAACAGAAAGTGAACGTCGGGTCTATGCCGGCGCAGCTCATCGAGGAGTGGCAGGACCGCATTGGTTTCGCCGACACTTGCCGCATGGGACCAGACCACACGGCCAGCCGGCCGGTCGATCGACGGCCGCCCGAGGCGTTCAGCGCGGCGTGCGGGATCTTCTTTTCCTTGACCCTCACGCCAGCGGAGGATCGCGGGCGCCAACGGCTCCGCTGCCCGCATCGCCGCGCGATAGAGAACCAGCCGTCGTCCGGGTGCCGCGGGCGGTGCATTTGGATCGGCCGAGGGCGGAGTTGCCCGCGTCGCATCTGTGCCGGCAAGTGCGTAGGCGCGTTTCGTCGCATCGTTCATGGCACCTTCAACGGTGCGTCGGGCAAGCTCCAGTGACTCGGCATCGGCGTCCTTTGCAACTCGGATCGGATCGCCGACGACGACGGCAAGCGTCGAGTACGGCAGATTGATCGTCATGCGGCTCCAGGTATCGAACGCGCGATAACGGCTCGATGCGACGGCGACCGGAATGATCGGTTTTCCCGAAAGTCGTGCCAGCGTCACGATGCCGAGGCCGGCTCGGCGCGCCGGGCCAGGCGGAACATCTGCTGTCATGCCGACGCTGAAACCTTCATCCAGCGCCGTGCGCGCGGCCAGCAATGCAGCCGCACCCCCTCGATCGCGTTTGCGCAAACCTGCACCCGCGCCACGAATGAGCCCCATGTCGAATCGTTTGAGCAGCTCGCCGAGCACGTCTGCGTCGCCGTGTCGCGCGACCATGATTCGGACCTTGACCGATGCCGGGTTGAGTACCGGCAACATCAGGAACTGCCCGTGCCAGAGGGCGAAGATCATCGGGTGATGACTGGCAAAGCGCTCGGCGGCACCGGCTGGCGCGTAGACCACGCGTGAGGTGCGGTGCACGAATCGGATGTAGCGAGCGAGAGCGCCGCTGCCGGTACGGCTGATCCGGGGCTTATCGATGGGCCAGATCTTATTGATTGAGAAGCGCACCATTGTTCGAATTCAGGGCCAATCAGGCTCCGGCACGGATTGCATCGCGCCGGCGCCTCTTGCTCTTGGGTTCTATAGAAGTTATCCAACGCTTGTAAATTGCGTTGCGTGCTGGACCAGGATAGCGGTTTAACAGGATGCGGCAATTGTCAGGCTCGGGCTGCTGGCCGGGCCCTCGTCGAAAGTGAGCATGAGCGGCGTAGTCAAGCGCACACGGCGCGCTTTCAAGCGCGTTACGCTGGGCTGGCGCGATAGTTTAGCTGCGCGCTCCCCGGCATGGGCGAAGCGCGCGTTCGGCCCAATGCTGACGCACCTCGATATGCTTTTCATCGACCACGGCGTGCTGAGATTATTCTATCTCAATCGCCATTCGCTGGGCGATCATGCCTCGCGCGCGGCGCAACCGGCGCCTCACCATATCAAGGCCTTCGCCGCCGAGGGCATCCGCACCATCGTCAACCTGCGCGGCGTGCGAGACTGCGGCAGCTACTGGCTCGAGCGCGATGCGTGCCGCAGATACGGCATCAAACTCATCGACTGTCAGTTCAGGTCGAGAGCAGCACCCAGCCGGGAGGAATTGAGACGCGCGCGCGATCTGTTTGATCGGATCGAGTATCCGATGCTGATGCATTGCAAATCGGGCGCCGACCGCGCCGGCTTGATGAGCGTGCTCTACAGGCATTTGAAGCTCGGTGTTCCGATTGAACAGGCGAGCGAGGAGTTGTCTTGGCGTTTCGGCCATATCCGGCAGGCCGACACCGGCATACTCGATCATTTTTTCACATGTTACCGGGCTGAAAATGCAAAGCGACCCATGCCGTTCTTTGATTGGGTCGAGAAGGTCTATGATCCGGACGAGGTCGCGCGATCTTTTTCCGTCAACGGCTGGGCCAATCGTCTGGTCAACAGCATCCTGCGACGCGAGTAATTCCGCACTTGCTCGTGCGGGTTCAGGTGTTCGGTGGTACGGCGGGCTGGTCTGCGTCGGGATCCAGCAGCTTGTGCATGTGGACGATGAAATAGCGCATGTGGGCATTGTCGACGGTGCGTTGCGCCGCGCCCTTCCAGGCTTTGTAGGCTTCAGCGTAGTTCGGGTAGATGCCGACGATGTCCAAATTTGCTAGGTCGCGGAACTCGACTTTCGACAACGAGCTAAGTTCACCACCGAAGACCAGATGCGGCAGTTGCTTGGGAGCCTGCGCCGTTGATTGACTGTTCATGCATCGACCTCGCGAAAACTATCGTCAAACCGGGGCGGCGATTCAGGCTTTATTGATGATCTTACTTAAGTCGACGTGAACAGCTCTGTGACAATCTCAAGGGCGGTCGCACCAGACGAATGCTCGAAAGCTGACAGGTTGAAATCGGCGTGGTG
>JBGTIU010000183.1:0-13698 GCA_041745515.1 Hyphomicrobiaceae bacterium
GGGGCGACGGTCGCCCACGTCCACGCGACCTTCGAACCTGAAGGCGGAGCTTACGCGCGCGGTCGTGGCCACGCACACCATCATCACGGCCACGATCATGACCATTGAAGCGGCCGCTACGCACAGTTTTGCCGAGCTGCCGTTGCTGGTCTGGCTTTCGCCTGCCTTTCCGATCGGCAGTTTCGCCTACAGCCATGGGCTCGAGTGGGCGATCGAGGCGGGGGACATCCATGATGCCGCAAGCCTCGAGCACTGGGTGGGCGGCCTGTTGGACCACGGCGGGCCGCGCAACGACGCCATTTTCCTGGTTGCGGCGTGGCGTGCGACCGGCGATGCCGACTGGGCCGCTCTCAGCGCGACCAACCAGCTGGCGTTGGCGCTCGCGGGCTCGCGCGAGCGCCACCTGGAGACGAGCGCTCAGGGGTCGGCATTCCTTGGCGCGATCACCGCGGCCTGGTCGCAACCAAAGATCGAAGCAGCGGCATCGGCGCTCGGGCGCGAGGTTGCCTATCCGGTTGCGGTGGGCGTCGCGGCAGCCGCTCACAACCTCGAGATCACACCCTCCCTGGCATCCTACCTGACGGCTGTCGTCTCGAGCCTCGTCTCGGCGGCCGTTCGCCTCGGCGTGATCGGCCAGACGAATGGACAGCGCGTGATCGCACTGCTGTTACCCCTGGTCCATGCGATGTCGCGGCAGTCGGTAGATTTGACACTCGACGACATCGGCGGCGCCGCGTTCCGCTCCGACATCGCCGCGCTGCTCCATGAAACACAATACACGAGGCTGTTCCGCTCATGACTGGCACCTCAACCGGCCCGCTTCGCGTCGGCATTGGCGGCCCCGTCGGCTCCGGCAAGACGGCGCTCGTCGAGGCCCTGTGCAAGCGCTTTCGCGACAGCTACGACATCGTCGCCATCACCAACGATATCTATACGAAGGAGGACGCGCTCATACTGGCCCGAGCCGGCGCGCTGCCCTCGGAGCGCATCCTCGGCGTCGAGACCGGCGGCTGCCCGCACACGGCCATCCGCGAGGACTGCTCGATCAACCTTGCCGCTGTCGCCCAGATGATCGCCAGATTTCCGAAGGTCGACCTGATCTTTATCGAGTCGGGTGGCGACAATCTGGCCGCAACCTTCTCGCCGGAGCTGGCTGATCTTACGATCTACGTCATCGACGTGGCGCAGGGCGAGAAGATCCCGCGCAAAGGCGGCCCGGGCATCACGCGCTCCGATCTCCTCGTCATCAACAAGATCGACCTGGCGCCATACGTCGGCGCCAGCCTCGAGGTGATGGAGCGGGACACCAAGAGGATGCGCGGGCAACGCCCGTTCGTTTTCACCAACATCCGTGCCGGTGAGGGTGTTGGCACCGTGGCCGCGTTCATCGAGCGTTTGGGCGGCCTTCAGCCGAGCGCCGGCCCGATGCCGTGAGGACAGTCGCCGGCCCTGTCCACCGAATTTCAGGCCATGTTCGGCGATCCATGGCGTTCTCTTAATCCGAAGGGTGCCTCGGAGGGTTCGCTCGTTGAGCGTATCGCAGTAACGCTCCGCGGCGCCAGCAGCAATTCCGGGCTTAGTCCTGTTGCTTGCGCACTAAGCATTCCGCGATTCTTAGCACCCGGTCGAGTTCGTGCAGCGAGATAGGTTTTCGGACGTAACCAAGTGGTCTTGCTGCACGCGCCCTGGCGCGCATCAGCCCATCTTCTGCGCCACTGGTGAAGACGCTGGCAATTCCCAAGCGGTCGGCAATCTCACTGGCGGCAGAGATCCCGTCCCGCTCTCCGTCCAACTGCAAATCCATCATTATGACATCCGGCCGATGTTGCTCGGCCAGCCGGAACGCGTCTCCCGCTGTCTGGCTTCTTCCTACGATTTGATGCCCAAGTTCCGACAGCAACTCTTCCGTCGCCATTTCGGCGCACGATTCGTTTTCCACCAATAAAATGCGCAGTCTCGCTTGAATCGCTGTCATTTGCCTTCTCAAGACGACGCAAGTTTCGGTCGTAGCGCCGAACATTGTTTGCTTGGTAAGGTAACGAACGATCTAGCGCAAGTTTCGTTCGATATCGAACGGACGAAAATATGCTGCCGCCTAGCTTGATCCGCGTCTAGCGAAGCAATTGGATCGGTGAGGCAACAGCACGACGTTTAATTTCGGTTCGTTAACGAACGCTCAGGGGGAGGGTTCCATGCAGCGCTTTGAGCACAATCGGCTGCTTGGATCGTTGGCGTTAGGCGATCTGCAGCACCTCGTGCCGCAAATGGAAGACATCCGACTCGATATTTCGGCGGTGCTTTTTGAGCCCAACGATCCCGTTACCCATGTCTATTTTCCGTTGACGGGAATTGTCTCGCTCATTGTGCTAAGCGGCAACGGACCGGGGATTGAAGCCGCGACGATCGGCAACGAAGGGGTCGTTGGTCTTGGGGGGCTGCTTTCCGGCGACGTGTCATTCACACGGCAAGTCGTTCAGTTGCCAGGCAATGCCGTGCGTATAGCGCGGGCGCCTTTCCTGGGTGCCGTCAACCAGAGCATCCGCCTGCGCGCGCAGCTCGCAGCCCAAGCCGACGCTTTCACCGCCCAGTTGATCCAGTCGGCAGCCTGCAATGCCCAACACGACGTCGAGCAGCGACTGTCGCGCTGGCTGCTGACAGCCGTCGAGCGCTCCGGCCAAACCACGCTGCCGTTCACCCATCACACGATGGCGGAGATGCTGGGTGTACAAAGACCGACCGTTACCCTGGCTGCGCGCATGATGCGGACTGCCGGTTTCATCGACTACCACCGTGGCTCGGTGACAGTTGTTGACAAGTCGGGTCTGCTGTCGTTGGCCTGCGAGTGCCACGGCATTATACGCCGCGCGTATGACCAGGCACTGCAGCCCGTTTCAAAAGATTGAGCATCATCCTGCTGTTACGGTCCTGATCGGCCGGTGCGATCGAGCGCCATAGCCTCCAGAGCGGCCAATTTCAGGACGACAACATCGCGGCTGTCCGGCTGCGCAACAGCCAGAACCGCGGTTGCAAGCTTGAGCCGCGCAGTCTCGATGACCGCTGGATCATCGCCGAAGTTCGCTGCAATGCTGTGCCAGGCCGCATCAAACGCTTGGCCGATTATGTCGAGCGTTTCGGGGTCGTAGGCTGCATGGCCGATCAGCTTTCGAGCTTCCATTTTGCTGATCCTTAAAACCTGTCGAATGGCTAAGCCTGATAGCCGCGATCATGCGAAAACACGCGTTCATAGTTCTTGCGGATGGCCTGGTAGCATTCGCAGGCAATCTGCTCCAATCCCGGCCGGTCGATTACCGCGATCGTACCGCGCGTAGCATCGAGCAGCTGTGCTGCCTGCAGGCTGCGCACGATCAGTGTCACGGTCGGTCGCCGCACGCCGAATGCAACCGCCAGATCGTCATGCGTCAGGTTTATACGATCGGTACTGCATCGGTCGAAGGCGGTCAGCAGCCAGCGCGCCATGCGCTCTTCCGTCGAATGCTGGGCGTTGCAGGCGGCCGTTTGCAGCACTTGCGCGGCAAAGGCATCGGCATGACTGGCAAGCAAACCGCGCAAGGAAGCGCTGTTGCTCATCGCGGACAGGAAAGGTTCTCGGGCGAGCCGGGCAGCACGGCCGGGCAGCTGCACCAGCTGCCGGGTATAGGATACATCGCCCGCCAGGAGCCCGCCCAGTCCGACCATGCCTTCGTTGCCAATGGTGGCAGCTTCCACGACAGCGCCGTCGCTACCGAGAATCTGCAGCGAGACGACCCCGTCATGCGGAAAATAGACATGGGTGATAGGTTCGTCTGCCTGGAACAGGATCTGCTCGTGCGTAAGAGCGATCTCTTCGAGATTGGGCCTCAGACGGTCTAGGTCCGAAGCCGCCATGATGGTCAGCAGCCGATTATCGGACACCGCGATTTGCCCCACGAACACCTGTCGGGCAATCAGATAAGACATCAGCCTATCGGCTGTCGGTTCGCTCTCGAACGCTCATCGCGGTAATTCAGGGCCCCGTGCTTCGATGGTGCTGGTCCGCAACCGGATCAAAACGTTGGTGCTTGGCCTTGATGATGGCGTAACATTCGCAGGCAAACTCCTCGAGGGGCCCGCGATCGCCAATGCTGAAAACGCTGTTATTATATTCAATCATTCCAAATGCTTGGAGCTTTCTTGCTGCCATGAGCAAAGCCGAGGGACGTACGCCGAGAATGGTGGACAGGACATCCTCGGTCAATCGCAGCGTCGCGCTTTGCGCACCGTCGAGGCAATTGAGCAGGCAGCTCGCCATGCGCTCTTCGATGGAATGTTTTGCCATGCAGGCTGCCATCTGCAGGCATTGGCAGGTAAAAGCATCGCCATAGCGTCCAATCACTTCCCGTAAGGAACCGCTATCGTGCAGCAACTCGAGGAGAGCCGGACGATCGAGGCTCAACGTCAGGCCCGGCAACAGTACAACTTGGCGCATGATCGATGGGGTGCCCGCAAGGCAGGCGCCTAGCCCGACCAAGCCCTCACTACCAATGGTGGCCGCGGCTACGGGACGGCCGTCCTGATCGACGACCTGCTGTGCGATGACGGCCGACTGAGGAAAGTGCACGCGATCTACGTGATCGCCATGCCGGCACAGTACGCCTTGAGGTTCGAGCTCGACCTGGCGCAGGCGATGCGAAAAGGGCTGAAACTCGCTGGCTGCAACGGCCGCGAGCAATCGGTTTTGTTGTGGTGCGGGCACACTGTTACAACTCAAGAAAGGGCGGCCGGTTCCAACATTTGACATCTCCCTCCGTCATTCGGTTTTCGGAGCCGGTCGAGGGGCCTGCCACTGAGATGTTCGCGAAAATCGTCCCGCTGAACGTTGGTTAATCGGCCCGTCCGCCGGTCGGCATGCAACATGCAAACACGCTGACACAGCGCCGGACGCCGTATCGGCGCCTGAATGATCGTGCGTCAATGGGACAGGTGACACAATGAGTATGTCTCGTCGCGAGGCAATCCGGATGGGCCTTGTATTCGCAGGCGGGCTTGCTGCGGGCTCGCGTGCCTCTTTTGCAATCGGGACCAATCAAGCCATGCAACTGTCAGTGGCCGACCTCAAAAGGGATGCCGCGGTCGCCTGGCAATACTTCGCAAGCGCTGGCCGTGGCGCAAGAAGGGGCCTGGTACCGGCGGCTGTTTGGCCTGAGGGCGACGGCTATGGCACCTACGACAGCTTGACGATGTGGGATACTGGATCGCTGATCCTTGCTTATGTCTCCGCCCGCGCGATTGGATTGATCGAGGCGCGGGAATTCGACGAACGTATATCGACGGTCATAACCTTTCTGAAGCGCTCCGAGTTTCGATGGGGCAAGCTCGTGCTTCCCAATTTCCGCACCAGCATCACAGACGCTTCTTCGGTCGAAGCGGGCTACGATGCGACCGATACGGGCCGTCTGCTGATTGCGCTGCATATTCTGGATAAGGCAACGGGCGGTGCTTACGGCGCAAGTAAGCTAGTGGCGAAATGGAACTTTGGCGGTGTCGTGGCGGACGGTGCGCCGCACGATGTGAAGTCGGCCAAACGCATCAAGAGCGAGTGCCACAACTATATATACTACATCGCCAGAGCGCATAAGCTTTGGGGCGTTGAAGTAGCAACCGGCTATGAGGCGCAGGTCAACTCGGATGACGCCGAGGCGCGCGAGGCGTTCCTGACGCACGTCGGCAGGATCGGGGCGATAGCCTCCGAGCCCAGCTTGAATGAGGCAATCGAGCTCGGACACTCCGCCCAATCCCGGATATTGGCAGAAACGCTCGATGTGGCTCAGCGCGACCGCTTTGAGCAGACCGGCCTGCTGACCTGTGTTTCCGAGGCTCCCATCGACAGGAAACCCTGGTTCACCTACCAGGGATACGACCTGAACGCCGAGGGGTGGTATCGCTGGCCCGTGCATTCCGTCGTGACGGACGACCAATGGACGACCAAATCGTTTGCCGATACCTATCGCATGGTCAACACCAAGGCAGCTTACATGTGCCTTGCCGCAAGCGGCGATGCTTACGCCCTGAAGTTGCGTGAGCACATCTGGTCAAAGGCGCGGTCCGACAGCCGCGGCTTCGGTCCGGGGGTCTACGAAACTTCCGGCAAGCGCCCAAGTATCATCGACGTCAACACCAACGCGACGGTTCTGGAGTCGATCGCCAGCATCCTTGCTGGGCGTCAACCGCTCGCGGGGCTGAAGTTATAACCCGGCTTTCGAACCTGATCCTTTTTCCACTGCGGAAGCTGCCGCTGATCTTCTGCGCGTTTTACCTGCACGCCTGAGCCGTGGGCGCGGCGGCCACGCTTTACCTGCGTGTCATCCGACTGCCCCATTAAGCCTAACGGGCATCCGCTCCGCCGAGATGCCTAACTGGTTGTGAAATTGCATCCCACTTTGACAGGTTCAGAAGGCGATCCGATTGGACGCCCTCCGAACGCCTGTCAGCGGTCAGCCACAGGCAACCGGGTGAGGTCTGCGTAGGCGGATGGCTTCGAAAAGCAATCAGATTTTCTTTGATCCCACGGGAAGACGCTCGTTGTGGGTTACCGCGCTTCTCGCCATGCTCCTTGTCGCGCTCAGTGTGCTTGTCTCGGTTTTCCTGGTCAGCACCGCGACGTCGCCGGCACTGCCCTCGGTTCCATTGACGCTGGAGCAGCAGTTTTTGCCTGCGTTGACCAACGCCAACCGCCGAAACGTCCGGGCGAGCCCGCTGCTCGATCTTTCGCACACGCGGTTGCGCGCCAGCACCGACTCCTCCAGCATCCCGCGCTTCGCGTTCTATACGAATTGGGACAGGAACAGCTTTCTGTCCCTGCGCAGTCATGCCGACAAGCTCGACGTGCTGCTGCCCGAATGGCTGCATCTTGCCGATGACAGCGGCGGTATCGTCGCCGACGATGCTCGCGAGCAGAAGGTGGTCGGAGTTTGGCTGGCCGCGAACGCCCCTCACCTTCAGATCATTCCTGTCATCAACAACTTCAGTCCGAACACCAACCAGTGGCTTGGTCAGGCCGCTGGTCGACTTTTGCGATCGAAGGAGGCGCGCGCTGGTCTGGTCTTTAATGTGCACGCCTACCTTGCCAAAGGCCGCTATGCGGGCATTGCGGTCGATTTCAAGGACGTTCCCGCGGAGGATCAGGTCCATCTTGTCGAGCTCGTGAAGGAGCTGAAGACAGCCCTGGCGCCAAGGCAGCAGAAGGTGCTCTTGGTGCTGCCGGCGTACGAACAACCGGCCAATTATCTGGAGCTGGTCGAGGCCGTCGATCAATTGATCCTGCTTGGCTACGACCAACACGCGGCGCACGAAAGCCCTGGGCCGGTCGCCGCCCAGGGCTGGTTCGAGGCGTTGCTCGATCGGCGATTCGAGAAAGCCCCAGGGCACAAGCTCGTGGTCGCAATTGGTTCATACGCTATTGACTGGCGCAGCTCCGGCGAAGGCAATGTTACCTCGATCCGAGAAGCCTGGGATATTCTCGATCGGGCCGGCGCCAAGGCGGTGTTCGACGGAGCCGCGCTGAACCCAACGTTCTCGTATCGCGAGAAATCCAGCGGCGAGCCTCACACGATCTGGATGCTCGATGGCGTCACCATGTTCAACCAAATGGCTGCCGCGCTGGCCATGGAGCCCGCCGGTATTGCGCTCTGGCGGCTCGGCACCGAGGATCCCACGGTCTGGTCGACGCTCGGCCGGGGCGCAGTGCCCAATCAGGCCGCCGTTTCCAAGATCGCGACGCTGGACCCCGGTCCGACTGTCACCTATCGCGGCAAGGGCGAGATCTTGAAATTCATTGGGCAAGCTCAGGTTGGCAGACGGGAGGTCAAGCATCTCGTCGAACACAATCTGATTACCGATCAGTCGATCGTGTCCAGTCCGCAATCGATGGTGATTTCACGCAGCGGCTTCAACGATGAAAAGGTCGTCGCATTGACCTTCGACGATGGGCCGACGCAAACGTTCACGCCCGCGATCCTCGACATCCTGAAGAAGCAAAATGTCAAAGCCAGCTTCTTCGTGGTCGGCTCGGCGGCGGCCCTGAGGCCCGACATCCTGAAGCGCATCTATGGCGATGGCCACGACGTCGGCAATCACACCTTCACCCACCCCGACCTCAGCGCGATCTCCAGTGCGCAATTGGATCTGGAGCTGAATGCCACCCAGCGAGTGTTTGAGGCCAAGCTTGGTATCCGCAGCGTTCTGTTCCGGCCACCGTTCGTCAAGGACATCGAGCCGGAGACCCATATACAAGCGCGCACCCTGCAGGCCTCTGCGGCCCTCGGCTACATTACGATTGGCCAGAAAATCGACCCATTGGACTGGGGCCGACCCGGAGCCGACGAGATCGTCAATCGCACAGTGGAATACGCATCCAGGCAAAGCGGCAACATCGTTCTGCTTCACGACGGCGGCGGCAATCGCTCGCAGACGGTCGAGGCACTTCCGCGCATCATCGATCAGTTGCGCGCCAAAGGCTTCCGTTTCGTCACGATCCACGAGCTGCTGGGCTTGTCGCGCAATGAGATCATGCCGCAGCTTGCCGGCACCAACGACGTCATTCCGGCGGTCAACGACGTCGGCTTCTCACTGGTGCGGCTGTTCAATGCCGTCATGAATGCGCTGTTTGTCATTGGCATCGTGCTGGGCCTGGCGAGGCTCATCGCGATTGCCGTCGCAGCGTGCTGGCCGACCCGGCAAACGCCACCGGTCGGTTCCACCGTGGCGGCGGCCCTCCGCCTCGCCGTCGTCGTTCCTGCCTATAATGAGGAACGCGTTATTTCCGATTGCATACGCTCTCTGCTTCAGTCCAAACGCCAAGACTTCGAGATCCTGGTCGTCGATGACGGATCGACGGACCTTACCGCCGCTGTCGTTCGGGATTGTTTCGCCGCTGAGCTTCGTGTGCGGCTACTGGTCAAGGAGAATGGGGGAAAGTCCACCGCCCTCAACCATGCGATCCGCGCAACCGATGCCGACGTCGTCGTCTGCATTGATGCAGACACGCGCCTCGCACCCGATGCAATCGACAAACTGATGGTCCATTTCGGCGATGAAAAGGTTGGAGCCGTCGCAGGCGTCGTGACTGTCGGCAATCGATCCGGCTTGTTGCAGTGTTTTCAGGCCCTCGAATATATAACGGCGCAGAACATGGATCGCCGTGCATTCGCGCTGTGCAATGGCATCGGCGTGGTGCCGGGAGCGATCGGCGCGTGGCGACGCGAGGCGATCGTCGATGTCGGCATGTACGAAACGGACACGTGTGCGGAGGACGCGGATCTCACCTTCAAGTTGGAGCGCGCGGGCTGGCTTGTCGTCAACGAGCCGAATGCGATTGCTGTGACCGAGGCGCCGGAAACGATCAAGGATTTCAACAAGCAACGCTTTCGTTGGATGTTCGGCACGCTGCAAGTCGCATACAAGCACGCCGGAGTTTACTTGCAGAAAGGCGCATGGGGGCTCAAGGCATTGACAATTCCCAATGTCGTCATCTTCCAGTTTTTGTTCACGCTGATTTCACCTGTCATGGATTTGTTGTTGCTGGCAGCCATTGCTACGGACTGCTTGAGCTTCGCGCACCACGGTGGAGATGTGGTGTCGGATGGCACGATTGAGATCCTCGGCTATTGGGCCCTGTTCCAAGTTCTCGAGCTTGCCTTTGCCGCGCTGGCGATTCATCTGCATGAGCGACCCGGCAACTGGACCCTGCTGGCGTTGACGTTCATTCAGCGGTTCTGCTACCGCCAGCTCATTTTCTGGATTTCGCTGCGAACGTTACTGGCGGCACTTCGCGGGCAACTCACCACATGGGGCAAAGCCAAGCGCCAAGGACTATCCGAGGAACAGTCCGACCTGGCGCTCGGAGCAACCCGCGCTCTGGCGCCCGCCGAATAGCAAACGACCGCAGCTCGCAGGGCACGGTCGTTCAAATTGCCGGTTCTTCCTCGGGCTCAGTAAACGAATGTGACGTTTAAAGCACCGTAGGCCCCCTCGCCTCCTGCCGTGCCCGACCCCTGGTCGCCGAGGAATTGATAACCACCGCTGACCGTCAGTTCGATGGGCGTCTTTGGATTGAGGTGCAGCCTGGTCATGGCGAAGGCGCCGACCCGTTGTGCATCGAAGCCCGCATTGCCGAGGGCCAAGACCTCCGGTCCAATGACGACGTGGCCCAAGTTGCCACCGAAGCGGGCCCGAGACCAATAGGAGTCGAACGCCGTGGAGTAATAACCTTCAATCGAAGCGTAATGCTGTGGTCCGGTCAGGCGAATGTCGCCACCGACCCGAAATCCCGCCTCGTTACCGGACACGTTGCTGGCTGGGTCATTCGGCGTCAGATCGTATTTTTGATAGTCGAGACCAGCATACAGACCAATGGCGCCGCCTTGCCGGATGAACAGATAGCCGACCATCGCGGATAGCTGGGTGCCATCGCCGTCGACTTCTCCGCCAGCCACTGCCGGATTGTCGTACTGATAGGCCGCGTATCCAGAGTATGCGGCCAGCACGAAACCGCTCCGCGAAAGATCGCGATTTAACGAGATAATTGCTCCAGAGTAGAAGTAGGTGGAGTCCCTGGCGAAATCGACTCCGGAATAGGTAACCAACCAGCTCGGCTTGTGCTCTGGTCCAAGATCCCCGTCACCGGCCATGGCCGGCGAGCAAACGACGGAAATTGCCAGCCCTACACCAGCGACGGTCTTGAGAAGTGTGCGTGTCATCTGCCTGTCCGCTTTCATTGCAAGTTTAGGGCGCCACTGAGATAGCCAGCAGACGGTACAAGTCGGGCGCAGTCCGGCAGTTTTAAGAATCGTGATTCGGCGTGTGTGGCAAGCTCCTTACCTGCAACGGCCGTAAAAATGGACACGAAGGCTCCAGGCTGTTTCAATTTCGGCACATTGCAAGGCGAGTCGGAGTCAATGCCCAAGATGCATTCGAACCCTTAAGGAACATTGCTCATGAAGTACCGCACACTTGGAAGATCGAAGCTCGAGGTTTCAGTAGCGGGACTTGGCTGCAACAACTTCGGCTGGCGCACCGATCTCGAAGCATCGCGAGCCGTCGTGCACGCGGCGCTGGATGCTGGAATAACACTCTTCGACACGGCCGATATCTATGGGCAGCGAGGCGGCTCGGAAGAATGTCTCGGCAAAATCCTTGGCGCGCGGCGAAAGGACATTGTGCTCGCGACCAAGTTTGGCATGCCCATGTCGGACGATGGTCTCAAGAAGGGCGGATCTCGGGCCTACATCATGAGGGCCGTCGAAGACAGCCTGCGCCGGCTGCAGACGGACGCCATCGACCTTTACCAGATGCATGAACTCGATGCCGCGACCCCGATAGAGGAGACGCTGCGCGCGCTTGATGATCTGGTGCGCTCAGGCAAGGTCCGCTGCATCGGCTGCTCGAACTTCCCCGCATGGCGCATGGCGGCAGCGCAGGAGCGATCGGCGCAATTTGGGCTCGCACACTTTGTCACGTTCCAGGACGAACTCTCTCTCGTCGTCCGTCATCACGAAAAGGACCTCATGCCTTGCGGCGAGCACTACGGCATGAGCATGCTGCCATTTTTCCCGCTGGCAAGCGGACTGCTGACGGGAAAATACCAGAAAGGCGCGATGCCTGCGGGCGGCCGCATCACCGAGATCGACCGGCACACGAAGCGCTATGCAACGGACCAAAATTTCAAACTCATCGAAGAGCTTGCGGCGTTCGCGGCGAAGTCAGGCCACACGCTGCTCGAGCTTGCATTCAGTTGGCTTGTTAGTAAGCCAATAATCTCAAGCGTCATTGCCGGTGCAACGAAGCCGGAACAAGTAAGGCAAAACGTCAAGGCGCTCGACTGGGCCCTGACACCGGATGAACTGGCGACAGTCGACCAGATCACGCAGCCGGCAGCGGCGTAAAGAGCGCCGCCAGTCGATAGCCGATCAATGCCGGTACCCGCCGGCCCGGACGGCATTGTCCGGTCTGGGCGCTGTTATTGGCGCCTCGGCAGCGAGATAGTAGCTGTTAACCCAGCCCTCCACGCCAAGATGAGTGATCGGGCACCATTCCGATTGGCAATTGCCGACGATCTTGACGCGGCCTTGTGGAGGGATTGTGCCGACCGTGCCGTGATCTGCGGAAGGGCCGCGGCGCACATACAGAACATCGAAGGGCTCGACGCCTGTCACGCGAAACCAAGGTTCGGACGTGCGCCGCTCCGCTCCGATAGACTCGCGTCTGGCGGAGCTGCCTGATGAATTTGGTGCCGGCAATGTGGCAACGCGCGGATCTTGCTTGGTTTGGCTACCGATCTTGGGCTGTGCCTCGTCGAGACGAGGCGAGCTGGGAGGCGGCGAAGCTGTTTCGGGTGGTTTTGCCGCAGACAGCCGGGACAGGCTGGCGATGGCGGGCAGTTCACGTGGTTCGGGAATGCTATTGGCCGATCGATGATCTTTCTTGGCGGGCGCACGGGGCGTGGCTTTGGCCTCCTGGCCGGCCCGGTCGACGATAGTGGCGGTACCGGTCTTGCCGTCGTCCCGCCACCAAAAGATGCGGACGCCATCTCGTCTCAAGCGCAGACAATGCGTCGCTGCATCGAACCAGGTCGTCCACTTCTGACAGAGGCGATCTTCGGCAACCCACCATTGTCCGCTATCGGTGGCCGCTCCAAGATAGGACGTTAGACCTCCAGCCCTTCCGGATAGGTGGCCGTCGTCCGAATACTGCATAGGGAGTCTGGTGCCCAGAGGCGTGTCCAACTCGATGGTCGAGCCCGTGACAAGATCTTTGATGGCTTGGCCTGAAAGCGATTGACCTTCGGCCGCCTGGGCTGCTCCGGCGAGCAAAAAAGCAAGGGCGATGAGAGGCCTGAACATTCGGCGACACCTACGGGATTGACGCGCTCGGCCGGCTAAGAGAACAGCCCAACCACTCAATAAAATGAGACTGTGGCAACAAGCGGATGCTCGCTACTGGCTGCTTCGGGCACCGTGAAGACGGGCGCTGGCGACCAGTTCGAAGCGCGAGTGCGCCAGGCTAAACACAGCCGTATTGTGGAGAATCCGGTGCAGCGCAGCAAGGCCATGCTGGCCGCGTTCAGAAACATATGAGACGAGAACCGATGCCCGGGTTTTGGTTGCGCGTCACACTGATGGCGTCGCTGGCCTGGTCGCGACCTCATCCATCGCCGACTAGGCTTGGAACGAGATCCAATTATTCGCAAATATCTTTAGCGCGCGTCCGGCAAATAAATTAGCTGCCCGCAGTTTCAATTCACTGCCGCAATGCGCGATCCTGCGGTTGCAGGCGTTGACAAGTTCGTTGCCAATCCCGCTTGGTCATATGCGTCTGCGCGTCCCAAGCACTCAGGCAATTTTGCAATCGCGCGTCATCACTGATACCGCCTCGCGCGCCACCCGCACCCGACGTCGAACTCGGCTGCCGGGCCGCATCGGAACCCCGCTGCGTATTGATTATTTGGCCGCTCTGGGGAGTGCCGGGACCTTGAGGCTGCGTATTCTGCAGAGTTCCCGGCATCTGCTGCTGCTCGGTTTGTGGCAGCGGCGCCGATCCGCGCGGCGATGCACCAGGAAGAGTTGTGGTGTTGCGCGAACCTGGAGTACCGGGTTGTCCGCCGACGCCGGGTATCGCCGGCCCCGTTATTCCTGGCGTGGCCGAACCTGGTGCGCCGGTGGTGCC
>JBGTIU010000184.1:0-8308 GCA_041745515.1 Hyphomicrobiaceae bacterium
CGATAGGCGTAGTCGCCGCCGACATCAAGCGCATGCTCCAGCACGGGCACCTGGCCGAACGCCTGCCGGTGGCGCTCGACCGTCTCGCGCGCGATGTGGCGCAGGCCGACGCCTTCGACCTGTGTGTGTGTGCCGGTGAAGTACTTCCTGACGAAGCTCGATTTCAATCCGACGGCGTCGAAGATCTGCGCGCCGCAGTAGGACTGGTAGGTGGAGATCCCCATCTTCGACATCACTTTCAGCAGGCCCTTGGCGACGGCCTTGATGTAGCGCTTCACCGCTTCCTTGTGCGTCAGGTTCTCGTCGAGCTCGGGCAGCAGCTGCGCCAGCGTATCGAACGCGAGGTAGGGGTTGATCGCTTCCGCACCGTACCCCGCCAACGTCGCAAACTGGTGCACCTCGTGTGCCTCGCCGGTCTCGACGACGAGGCCAACGGACGTGCGCAGGCCCTGCTTGATCAGGTGGTGGTGGACAGCACTCGTGGCGAGAAGCGATGGGATTGGTATCCGATCGGGTCCAACGCCACGATCGCTCAGGATGATGATGTTGTAGTCGCCCGAGCGCACCGCCTCCTCGGCCTCGGCGCACACGACGTCGAGCGCCGGCCCCATGCCGGCCGAGCCCTTGTGCTCGGCATAAGTCATGTCGATCGTGATCGAGGTGAAGTGATTGTCGGCAACCGCGCCGATCTGGCGGATGCGCTCCAACTCGTCGTTGGTCAGGATCGGCTGGCCTACTTCCAGCCGCTTGACCTTGGCGGTGCCGGCTAGATCCAGCAGGTTGGGCCGCGGACCGATGAACGAGACCAGGCTCATCACCAGCTCCTCGCGGATGCTGTCGATCGGCGGGTTCGTCACCTGCGCGAAGTTCTGCTTGAAGTAGGTGTGCAGCGGCTTCGACTTCGACGACAGCACCGACACCGGCGTGTCGGTACCCATCGAGCCCACCGCCTCCTGGCCCGTCGCCGCCATCGGCGCCATCAGGAACTTCAGGCTCTCCTGCGTGTATCCGAAGGCCTGCTGCAGATCCAAGAGCGCGACATTGGTGTGCCGCACCTTCGGCATCTCCGGCAACGGCAGGTCGCCAACCTGGATCTGCGTGCGCTTCAGCCAGGTCTCGTAAGGGTTGCGGGCGGCAAGCTCGGTCTTGAGTTCGTCATCCGAAATGATGCGACCCTGCTCGAGATCGATCAGCAGCATCTTGCCCGGCTGCAATCGCCACTTGGAAACGATGTTGGCTTCGTCGATCGGCAGCACGCCCGCCTCCGACGACATGATCACCCGGTCGTCGTTGGTCACGAGATAGCGGGCCGGGCGCAGTCCGTTGCGATCGAGCGTCGCGCCGATCTGGCGGCCGTCGGTGAAGGCCATCGCAGCAGGTCCGTCCCACGGTTCCATCAAACAGGCGTGATATTCGTAGAACGCGCGGCGCCGGCCATCCATCAGCGGGTTGCCCGCCCACGCCTCCGGGATCAGCATCATCGCCGCGTGCGCCAGGCTGTAACCGCCCATGGTCAGGAACTCGAGCGCGTTGTCGAAGCACGCGGTGTCGGACTGGCCCTCGTAAGAAATCGGCCACAGCTTGGAGATGTCGTCGCCGAACAGCGGGGTTTCGACGCTGTCCTGGCGCGCCGCCATCCAGTTGACGTTGCCGCGCAGCGTGTTGATCTCGCCGTTGTGCGCCACCATCCGGTACGGGTGAGCGAGCTTCCACGACGGGAACGTGTTGGTCGAGAACCGCTGATGCACCAGCGCCATCGCGGAGGTGAGGCGCGGGTCCGACAGATCCTTGTAGTAGGCCTTGACCTGATACGACAGGAACATGCCCTTGTAGACCAGCGTGCGGCTCGACAGCGACACGGTATAGAAGCCGATGTCGCGGCCCTTGTAGGCGGAATAGATCACGTTCGAGATCACCTTGCGGGTGATGTAGAGGCGGCGCTCGAACGCATCCTCGTCGCGGATGGTCTTGGGCCGGCCGATGAACACCTGGCGGTGCACCGGCTCGGTGGCGCGCACCATGTCCGACAGCGACGCGTTATCGACCGGCACGTCGCGATAGCCCAGGAACTCGAGGCCTTCCTCGCGCACGATGCGGCGCACCACGGTCTCGCAGTGGGCGCGCAGCCGCTCGTCCTGCGGCATGAACAGGTAGCCGACCGCGTATTGCCCGGGCTCGGGCAGCGCGAAGCCGGCCTTGGCGCATTCGGCCTTCAGGAATTGGTGCGGGATCTGGATCAGGATGCCGGCGCCATCTCCCGCCAGCGGATCGGCGCCGACCGCGCCGCGGTGCTCGAGGTTCTCAAGAATGGCAAGCGCATCCTCGACGATGGTATAGCTTTTGCGCGCCTTGAGATCGACGATGAAGCCGACACCGCAGGCATCGCGCTCCTGTCTTGGATCGAACAGGCCCCGCGGATTGCCGTCCTCATCGAGGGCTGCGTCGCCGGCATCTGGCATCGGTTGGGACTGGTGGTCGATCATGGTCGGCCTCGATGGCGCTGATCGCGCCTGATGTCGTGATAGAATTCGCGAGCAGGTTGCAGATCCAGTCGGAGTGCGACGTCGCAGAGGGACTATAGGCCGATCTGGAGACTCGCACATGGCCGCGGGTCAAGTTCGCGCGGCGGCCGGTTTTCGCGGTTTTCGCGCAGGCTTGCCGGGAACCAGCAGCAGGCAGGCGATCGCCGACGCTACCCGCGCCGCAAACCTGGATCGTTCCTGACGGACGGCTGCTTTCATCGTCCCTGTCCAATATAGGTCAGTGCTTCTGACCTTCCAGCAAGACACCACAATCCGACCCAACGCACAAGAGGGATGCCCACAGGGATTCCACGCAACAAAATTACTTATCGAGCGCCAAGAGAAATGAAAACGGGCGCTCCCTGAATGAGGGAGCGCCCGGCAAATGCTGGACTACCTGTCGGGCAGATTAGGCGTGCGCTTCGATCTGCGCCGGCTTGACGTTGCCGATCGCGATCGAACGTGGCTTCATACGCTCCGGCAGATTGCGCACCAGATCGATATGCAGCAGCCCGTCCTTCAGTTCCGCGCCTTTGACTTCGACATAGTCGGCCAGCTGGAAGCGCCGCTCGAACGACCGCTGCGCGATGCCGCGGTGCAAAAGCTCGGCTGACTTGCCGGCATCGGCCTTCTTCTCGCCCTTGACGTTGAGCGCCGTCTCCTTGACCTCGATCTTGATATCGGCGTCGGTAAAGCCCGCGACCGCCATCGTAATCCGGTACTCGTTATCGGCGAGCCGCTCGATGTTGTAGGGCGGAAAGGTGACGGCTTCGCTGTCGAGCCCGGTTACGGAGTCGAGCAGATTGACCAGCCTGTCAAAGCCGATGGTGGAACGATAGAGGGGAGAGAAATCAAACTGTCGCATCACGAGTCCTCCTAAGAAGCGACCTGTGGAAAGCCTCGCCCTAGGGCCAAGGCCGGTGAATGCCGGCACCCTCGATGAGGCTTGCCGACACCGCATGATTTGGGGGCGGCGGGCCCAAAATCAAGGCACGACTGTTCGAAATCGGGTACCGAATTTTTTCGTCAGCATGCAAATCCTTCATGCTACGTTCATCGACGGTTTCGCAGTCTGCCTTGCGCGCCAAGCGCAAACTTGAACCAGAGGGAGACGTGCCCGATGACAACGTTTCGCTTCATGTGGATCACCTCGAGCGTCGCTGCCGTGCTTGCCTTTGCTCAGGCGCCGCCTGCATTCGCCACCGACATTTACGATCGCTATTCGCCGCGCACCTCGTCGCCCTATGACGATCCCCGTTACGGCGATGTCTTCAGGCACCCGTCACCCCCGCCCGCTCGCTATGCCGAACCGCGTTACGAGGAGCCCCGGTATGCGGAGCCACGACGCGAGTACCACGAACCGCGCGAACACCGTAAACGCTACGGCTATCTGGCGCCCATGAACCCGCCGCACTCATCGCATTACGGCGATCGTTATGATCCTCAGTGCCTGCCGCGGGCCGAAATCAGACGCGGCCTCGTCAATGAAGGGTGGCGCGACTTCCACGAGCTGGAACTGCAGGGCCAGCTCGCATTGATCAACGCGCGTCGTCCCAACGGCCAGCTCTACGCACTGCGCATCGATCGTTGCAGTGGCGACATCGTTCGCGCCAAGCCACTGCATGAAAGGCCGGTTCCGTACGCCTACCGGGACCGCTACGACGATTAACGTCCCTAGCCTGCAGCGCCGACATCACAATTGTTGGCGTTGTTGCTGTGCTGGTATAACCCGCCAACCGCAAGGCCGAATCGCGCCATTGCGGGAAGCGGGGGTTTGATGACGCAGCCACCAGCCGAACTCGTTGCGCTTGCACGCAATCCCGTGCCGAGCAGCGGGGTTGTCGGCATGTTCGAGGGTTTCGACGGATTGGCTCTGCGCTATGCGCGATGGCCGCCGACCCGCCCCCCCCATCGCGGGACGGTGTGCGTATTTCCCGGACGCGCAGAGTATATTGAGCGCTATTTCGAGACGGTTGCCGATCTGCAGCGGCGCGGCTTTGCGGTTGCCATCATGGACTGGCGTGGCCAGGGCGGCTCTGCAAGGACCTTGTCCAATCCGCGCAAAGGCCACATCGACGACTTCGAAACCTATGAGCGGGATCTCGCCTGTTTCATGGAGACAGTCATCGTTCCCTCCTGCCCGCGCCCGCACATTGCCTACGCACACTCGATGGGTGGCACAATTCTGGCACGGCATGCCGGCCGGGCACGTCCGTGGTTCGAGCGTATCGTGCTGACGGCGCCAATGTTCGCGTTTCACCCATCGCGGGTTGGCGTTCCGGCTTCGATCGCGCGCGCCTATGCGATGGCCGGACGCCTGACCGGGTTTCGGGCATCTTATGTGTTGGGCGGCGGCGACGATTTTGCCGAAGCCTCAGTGTTTGAAGGCAACCCCTTGACGTCGGACAAAAACCGCTTCGCAAGGAACGTGGAACTGGCGGCGGCTGCCCCCCAATTGCGCATCGGCGCTGCCACCATCGGCTGGTTGCACGCTGCTTACAAGGCCATGGGCATACTCACCAATCCGGATTATCCAGCAACCGTCAAAGTGCCCATGCTGCTGTTCGTGGCCGGCGCTGATACCATCGTGCAGCCACGTGCGATCGAGGATTTCGCCGCCCGCCTCAAAGTCGGCAAGGATGTCGTGATTGCCGCCAGCCGTCACGAAATTCCGCAGGAAATAGACGAAATCCGCGCCCGATTCTGGGCCGCCTTCGATGCCTACATGGGGATCGAGGCGAGAGTGGCATAAATAGCATTATCCATAGTTCAAGGAAATTGAACTATTGAAGTGACAGCTTGAAACACGCATATTCTCGACATGCAACGCCCATTCCTTCACCCCGCACTCGGCGAAGTGACGCTCGAAAGCGTGCTCTATGCGCTCGCTGATCCGGTACGCCTTGCGATTGTCTGCAAATTGTCGTCCGGCGGCTGTCCAATGAATTGCTCAACCGCGGCTCCCCTCAGTTTGCCGAAATCGACGCAGTCGCACCACTATCAGGTGTTGCGCGAGGCCGGCTTGATCCGGTCTGAGCGACGCGGCACGGAGGTCGTCAACACGCTGCGCTGCGCCGAGATCAACGAGAAGTTCCCCGGCGTCATCCCCGCGATCCTCGCCGCCAGCGTCGCCCAGCACAAGGCGTATGTGGACTGACGTCTGTCAGGCCACGGCCGGCAGCGGGCTTGGCTAGTGTTCCGGAACATTCATAGCATACCCACAAGTGTCATGGTCGCTTGTCCCGACACCCATCGCCGAGCGGACTCGACGTCTGGAGTCTGTTGAGACTTTGCAGCAATTTCCGGCCACCACGATCGTTGCATCATGGGTCCTCGGGCCAAGCCCACGGCTGTCCGGTTTATTTCTTGAACCACCTCAACTCCCAATACCCGCGTTCCCGGAAACCGTGCCGACCGAAGGGAGACGCGGTTGTCGGGAATCTTTACCTGTTGCGGTGAGACACCGCGCAAACCCGCGACACGTAAGGATCCCGGCCCTCGCCGGACCCGGCACCGCGGCTTCCATCCGATGCGGGGCCGGCTCGGCCGGGAACGCGGGGGAGAGAGGAGGCGTTCAATAAAATCCAGCAATCCGCGATTTGAGTTCCGTGTCTCCGACGCAAGCCCACCAGCTCCCGCCCAATGCCCGTCGGGATTTATTGCAGACCAACTTCAATTGAACCGGACAGCCGTGGGCTTGGCCCGAGGAAGACACCTTTGGGGTATCAAACGAATGCGCCAGAACTCTATGGTTTCGGTCCGCCGCGACGCACCTCGATGTCGAAATGGTGCGCGGTCTCTTTCGTTCCGAGCGACTGGTAGAGCGCGATGGCCGGGCCGTCCGTCAGGTCGGCCTGCACGAAGATGACGTACACGTCGCGCTGGGCGGCGATCGACCTCAGTTTATTGATCAGCGCCGTGGCAACGCCTTGCCTCCGGTAGGCCTCCAGGACGGCGAGGTCATAGATGTAGATCTCGCGGCGATCCTGCTCGAACTTGTCCAGCACATACGCGGCAAGGCCGCCGACGATCTTTTCGCCCATCGTCGCGGCCACGGCGATGAAATGCGGCTTGGCCAGCAACCCCGCCAGATACGCATCCCCAGGCACGGCGCCCTGGTAGGTCGAGGCATCCTCGAACACCTCGCCGAACACCCGCAACAGCTCCTTGAAGCGCGCGACGTCCGCGCTCTCGAGCTGCCGGCAGGTGAAGTGGTTCGTCGTTAGCATATAACTACCGTCATGGCCGCGAAGGCGGCCACCCACGACAAGTTTCAGCAGATTCATTGATGCGAAGATGCACAGTTGGCTGCGTCAATTGCGGTTGTCCTCAGACATCGCGCCCGGTTGAGGCCTGTCGTGGGTGGCCGCCTTCGCGGCCATGACAGAATGGGAGATTGAAGGAACCAAGAGTCAGAGGCGGATCACTACCGCTCAGCCGCCCGCGTTGCGTTTGGCGTCGGCCATAATGCGCTCCTCCTGCGCGCGCAGCTCGGGCGTCAGGGCCTCGCCGAAATCATCGGCCTCGAACACCGGGCGGATCTCGACCTCGCACTCCTCCTCGTGCGGATTGGGGCAGCGCTTGAGCCAGTCGATCGCCTCCTGCATCGAGCCGACTTTCCACAGCCAGTAGCCGGCGATCAGCTCCTTGGTCTCGGCGAACGGGCCGTCGATGACCATGCGGTCTTTGCCTGAAAAGCGCACCCGCGCGCCTTTCCTAGTGGGGTGCAGGCCTTCGCCCGCCAGCATCACGCCGGCCTTGACCAGCTCCTCGTTAAAATTGCCCATGTCGGTGAGCAACTGCTGGCTCGGCATCTCACCGGCTTCGGAGGCCTTGCTGGCCTTGACGATGACCATGACCATGACTTTCATTGCGTTGTCTCCTCGTGTGACGGCCTGCATATGGGCCTGCTCCAACGCATCGCCAAGGACGCGTTACCCCAAGGACGCTGCGACCTCCGCAGATCCGACATTCGCCTGAAAGAATGTGCCGCCCGCATGGTGCCGCAACTCGATCGCCCGACACTGGCTCCGCAAGCCGTCGCAGGGTAGCCAGGCTCCGCCGCGGAGGAGCCAAATAAAAATTGGTCAGGAAAGACCAGACGTCAGCCTGACTAACCGCGCCGATCAGCAGAACCCCAAACGGGACATTGGTCGCCGTTTGGATCGCGGATAGTGGTAGCGTGCCGCCACGTTGAGCAACATTGAAGGAGTATCCCGATGAACCCGAACAAAGCACTTTGGGAAAAGGGCGACTTTACGCGCATAGCGCAGAGCATGAGAGAGAGCGGAGAGGCGCTCGTCAAGGAACTGGGAATCACAAAAGGGCTCAAGGTCCTGGATCTCGGATGCGGCGATGGAACGACCGCATTGCCGGAGGCGAGGCTCGGAGCGGAAGTGCTGGGCGTCGATATCGCGAGCAACCTTGTCGAGGCCGGGAACATGCGCGCCAAGGAGCAGGGCCTCACCAACTGCACGTTCCAGGAAGGCGATGCGTCCAATCTGCAGGCGCTGAAGGATCATTCTTTTGACCTCGTCGTGAGCATCTTCGGCGCGATGTTCGCGCCAAAGCCGTTCGATGTGGCGAAGGAGATGGTGCGCGTGACCCGGCCCGGAGGTCGGATCGTCATGGGAAACTGGATTCCAAATGATCCGACATTGGTGGCGCAAATCCTGAAAATCAGCTCCGCATACTCACCGCCGCCGCCGGAAGGCTTCATTAGCCCCATGACGTGGGGGGTCGAAAATAACGTGATAGAGCGTTTTGCCGCCGCGGGGGTTCCGAAA
>JBGTIU010000185.1:0-22711 GCA_041745515.1 Hyphomicrobiaceae bacterium
CAAGACCACCGAAACTGAGACCGCGGTCACACGTACGGCAAGCTTGCCGACCAAACCGGCCGCAGAGACTGGCCCATCGGGCGGTATTGTGCCGCAGAATGCGCCAGCTCCTTCGACTGGTGGCATAGGCGGCTTCTTCGGCAATCTTTTCCAATCCGGCAACGCTCCGACGCCGGCGCCGCCAGCGGCCAGACCTGAACCCGCAGTTTCCGCCTGGACCGCCGGGACTGAGGTGAAGCCCGCATCAAGCAACAGCCCCGCAGCCAAGAGCAAGGCGCCGAATGAAATAATGCCGCCGCTGGCAACCAACAAGGCCACGGCGGCGCTGCCGACAGCTCAAGCACGGGCCAATGGGCGAGTTATGCTGCAGGTGGCCCAGCTCAAGACGCGAGAGCAGGCTCAGACCGTTGCAACTCTGCTGAAACAGCAGTTCGCGGCCGAGCTGGCCGGGCGCGAGGCGTCGATCGTGGCTGTGGACGTCGGCGGCTTCGGTACCCTGCACAGGGTACGGTTCGGGCCCTTCGCCGACGCCAGCGAATGGCGCGGTCTGTGCCCCAGACTATTGAGCGAAGGCCACGACTGCCTTGCTTTGGACCAGTGAATGGTCGGAGTTAAGTCGAGAAACGCCCCTGTTCTGATGCGCCGACAGCCGATAGATTATCGGGATTGTGGGTCGAGGACGCTAGATCGCGGGGCAGGGCAATTCGGATGCAGGACACGCTCCCAAACGAGGCGGCGGCGCCGTCCGGCGGCAAGCCGCCGGAAAAATCGGTAATTGCAACTTTAACGGAGCCGGCCGCGGACCGCGGTATGCGGCTCGGCACCAGAATTCGCAACTATTTCCTGACCGGGCTACTGGTGGTCGGACCGGTAACGATCACGCTTTATGCGGCGAACTGGTTTATCAACGCCGTAGATGCTTGGATTAAACCATTCGTTCCACGCATCTACAACCCGGACACGTACCTTTCATTCTCGGTACCGGGCATCGGCTTAGTGTTTGCAATCATCGGCCTGACGATGATCGGGGCGCTTGCCGCCAATCTGCTTGGCCGCACGCTGATCAGCTACGGTGACCTGTTCCTTGGCCGCATGCCAATCGTGCGCAACGTCTACCGTGCTGTGCAGCAGATCTTCGAAGGCGTCATCTCCGCCGCCGGGCCGGCGGCCAATTTCCAGAAGGTCGGGCTGATCGAATTCCCGGCCAAAGGCATCTGGTCGATCGTCTTCGTAACCGGTGGAACCATGGGCGAGATTGCCGCCATCAAGCCCGGCGGCTCCGATGATCTCGTCACGGTCTTTATGGCGACGGGTATCGTACCGCCAACTGGCTTCGTTTGTTTCGTGCCCCGGAAGGCGGTCACATTCCTGAACATGAGCGTTGAGGACGCCGCTAAGGTTGTAATTTCGGCCGGTATGGTGACGCCGGACTCGCAAAAGAAGCTCGCCGAATTGGCGGCTGTCGCAGCGCTCAAATCGAAAGGCAAGATTACGACGATTGAACCCGTAACTTGACCGACCTATCCGCGCGCCTCGGCAACTGCGTGACACGCGACGTACCGCCCGGTCGGCTGCGCTGCGTTTAAGGGTAGAAGCGGTGGTCGCTCGAGCTTGCAACGGCCATTGGCAAGCGGGCAGCGTGGATGGAAGCTGCAACCCGGCGGCGGGTCGATTGGGCTCGGGATTTCCCCATCAACTGTTGTCCGCACGCGGCCCGTCATGTCAATGTCCGGAACTGCATCGAGCAGCAGCCGTGTGTAGGGATGACGGGGCGCATCGAACAGTTCGTCGGGCATGGCCACTTCGACAAGGCGACCCAGGTAAAGCACTCCGATGCGACTGGCCATGTGGCGCACAACTGCCAGATTATGACTGATGAAGAGAAATGTCAGTCCAAGCCCATCCTGCAGGTCGCGCATGAGATTGAGGATTTGCGCCTGCACCGACACGTCGAGCGCCGAGGTCGGCTCGTCGCAGACGAGGAAATCCGGTTCGGCGGCAAGAGCACGGGCAATCGCAACGCGTTGGCGTTGGCCGCCTGAGAATTCGTGCGGGTACTTACTCGAATCTTCGGGCGAAAGCCCCACCAGCAGCAGCAGTTCGGACACTCGGCCGTCAATTGCTTGGGCGTTCGATAATAGGCCAAATGCGCGCAACGGTTCGGCCACGATGCGAGCGACACGCCAACGGGGATTGAGGCTCGCGAATGGATCCTGAAAGATCATCTGGATGCGGCGGCGCAGCTGTAGCTGTTGGTCGACCATCGTCGGATCGCTCATCGCGATGCCATCGATAGTCACGCTGCCCAGCGTCGGCTCTAGTAGCCCGACGATAACCTTGGCGATCGTCGATTTGCCCGAGCCCGATTCGCCGACTAGCGCAAAGGTTTCCCCGCGCTCGATCGAGAATGACACATCGGCGACTGCAGTCAGGGTGCGCCGGGGCTCGCGCTCAATGATGCGGTTGAACCAGGGCTTCGACACGTCGAACTGCCGCCAAAGGCCTTCGACTTCGATGAGGGGAGACTTGATCATGCTTGACCTGTCGCCACCCAGCAGGCGACCTGTACCGGCCCGAGCGCCTCGAGCCCGGGGCGGTCGCGGCGACAGCGGTCGACGGCATTGGCGCAGCGCGGATTGAAGGCGCAACCCGCCGGGATTGCGTTCAATCGGGGCATATTGCCGGGGATCAGGGTAAGCCGCCCTTGTCCTCCTCCTGGAGGGGCGGCGCGATCGTTCACGCGGGCGAGGGACGGAATTGCGCCCATCAATCCTTTCGCGTACGGATGACGCGGCGCCTTCAGCACCTCTCGCACCGGGCCGATCTCCGCAATTCGGCCGGCATACATTACCGCTACCCGGTCGGCGGCTTCGGCAATGACACCCATATCGTGCGTGATCAGCATCACGGATGTGCCGCGGGTCCGGGCGAGCGACTTGATGAGGCTGATAATCTGCGCCTGCACGGACACATCCAGCGCGGTCGTCGGCTCGTCGGCGATGATCAGTTCGGGTTCGGTGCACAGCACCAGAGCAAGCACCACGCGCTGCCGCATCCCACCCGAAAGCTCATGAGGGTAGGCATCAATGCGGCTGTTTGGCGCCGGGATCCCAACCTCTCGCAGCAGGGCGATGGCGCGGGCGCGGGCTTCGGCTCCAGACATATCCAGGTGAGCGTGCAGCGTCTCAACGATCTGGTCGCCAATTCGGAACACCGGATTGAGGCTGGTCAAAGGGTCCTGGAATACCATGCCGATGCGTTTGCCCCGGATACGGCGCATGGCACCCAGGTCCAGCCGATCAATGCGTTCGCCATCGAGCAAAATCGCTCCAGCCGTCATTTTCCCGGGTGGTTCGAGGAGGCCCATGATAGCGGCGCCGGTCACCGACTTGCCGGCGCCGCTTTCGCCGACGACACCAAGGATCTCGGATCGCGCGATATCGAATGACACATCGTCGATCGCAACTAGGTTTTGCCGCCGGTTGGGGAATTCGACACGCAGGTTGCGCACGCTGAGCAGCGGTTGCGTCACTTCAACCTCGGGTTGAGGGCATCGCGCAGCCAGTCGCCCAGCAGGTTGATCGCGAGCGCCAGAATGATCAGGGCTGCGGCGGGAAAAAATAGTATCCACCGCTCGCCCGAGAACAGGAACTGTTGGCCGATACGGATCAGCGTGCCGAGTGACGCTTGCGTGGGCGGGACGCCGACACCCAGAAACGACAGCGTCGCTTCTTCTATGACAGCAAGCGCGAGATTGATGGTCGCGATCACGAGGACGGGACCAAGGACATTCGGCAGCACGTGTTCGCGCATGATCGCAGCGGGCGATCTTCCCATCACACGGGCTGCCTGAACATACTCCTTGCTCTTTTCGACGAGCGTGGCGCCTCGAACAGTGCGTGCATATTGTGCCCAGTGCGACAGGCCGATCGCGATGATCAATACCATGACCGCCATTCGCTCGTGCTGGGTCGGATGTATAAGCCCGCGCCCGACACCGAAAACAAGCAGCGCAATGAGTATCGCGGGGAAAGACAGCTGGATATCGGCGATGCGCATGATGAGGGCGTCGATCCGGCCGCCGACGAAGCCCGCAATCAATCCGAGCGTGACGCCGAGCGCCATGGAGAATCCGACTGAGGCAAATCCGACGAGCAACGACACACGCGAGCCGTAGAGGATCGCCGACAGGAGGTCGCGTCCCTGGCTGTCGGTGCCAAAGACGTGGGTCATGCCCTTCGCGCCCTTTTCCATGGGCCGCAAGAAGCCATCGTCGAGGTTGACTGCACCCGGGTCGAAGGCGTTTTGCGGTGCGATCCAAGGAGCGAGGAGTGCCAGCGTCATGAACAGCACCGCTGTCACGGCGGCAGCGACGGCCACGGGCGAATGTCGGAAATTCCAGCTTAGATCGCTGTCCCAGGCCCGGCTCCAGCGTGCAGCAAAGCGCATGGGCGGCTGTTTCGGAAGGGGGGTGGTGTCGGCCGGCGTTGTCATTTGCCGCCGACCGAGACCGGAGTGCTCGACTTCAAGCGAGGGTCAAGGGCGACGTAGGTCAAGTCGACGATGAGATTGACGACGACAAAGACGACGGCCACGAACAGCAAGTAGGCCGCCATCACCGGAATATCGACGAATTGTACTGCCTGCACAAAGAGGGCGCCGAGGCCGGGCCATTGAAAAACGCTTTCGGTGATGATCGCAAATGCGATGACGGCTCCAAGCTGAAGTCCGGCGATCGTAATCACCGGAACCAGCGTGTTGCGCAATGCGTGCCGGAAGTTGACCCGGTTTTCGCTGAGGCCACGCGCGCGTGCAAATTTCACGTAGTCGGTGCGCAGCGTTTCGAGCATTTGCGCGCGCACCAACCGCATGATGAGCGTCAGTTGGAAGAAGCCGAGGGTCAGCACCGGCATAATCAATGATTGGCGACCGGACGATGTCAGCAAGCCAGTGCTCCACCAACCCAGCTTCACGGTTTCTCCGCGTCCGAATGAGGGTAGCCAGCGCAACTCGACCGCAAACAGGTAAATCAACCCGATGCCGATCAGGAACGTCGGCAGGCTCACGCCGACGAGAGATATCATCATGATGGCGTGCGCGCTCCAGCTATTGCGGCGGATCGCAGTATAGACGCCGAACACGATGCCGAAACTTGTTGCGAACAATGCCGACAGCACGGCGAGTTCGACCGTAGCAGGCAATTTTTCGACGATCAGCGCGGAAACCTTCCGGCCGTGGCGGTAGGACATGCCGAATTCACCGGTAGCGACGTCGGCGACGAAGCGGCCGAACTGTAGGGGAATGGGATCGTTGAGGCCGAGCCGCTCCGCTAGCTCGCGGCGATCGGCTTGAGTCGCTTCCTGGCCAACGAGGTTGGCAACTGGGTCACCGAGAAACCGGAACATGGAGAAGGCGAGGGCGGAGACGACAAGCAACACCAATACCGCCTGCGCCACGCTCTTGAGAATATACGCGATCATGAAGCGGCGCAGCCCCCGAATTTGACTGCCGCACCCGGCACCGTGGCGCGGCGGTGCCGGGTTTGCAATCGTCGAATGCGCAAAGCCTACTTCTTGAACTTGGCGAATTTCAATTTCGGCTGGTTCGAGATATCGACCGGGATATCGAGATCGGGTTTCATTGCGTAGGCGAGCGTCTGGATGTGGATCGGGATGTAGATCGTCTCATCCTGGAGCACCTTCCATATCTGCCCGATCATTTGATTGCGCTTCGTCAGATCGGTTTCCTGCGTCAGCGCGACCGTGAGTTTATCGATATCGGGGTTAGAATAACGCGTCGCGTTCCAGCCGCCCTCTTTGTCGGTGCGCGTGTGATAGAGCAGGGTGAACACATAGTGGCTGTCGAACGTCGGCACGCCCCAACCCAGCAGGTAGAAATCTGTCTCCGGTGGGTTCTTCTGGATCAACGGAAAGTGGATCGATTTCGACTGCGAGACCAGGTTCGCCTTGATGCCGATAGTGGCGAGCTGACCCACAACGGCCTGACAGATCGCTTCATCGTTGAGGTAACGGTCGTTGGGGCAGTGGAAGCTGACCGAAAAACCCTCGGGATACCCGGCCTCTGCCAGCAACGCCTTCGCCTTGGCCGCGTCCGCCGTCGGGATCTGATCGAGCTCCTTGGTATAACCGTTTACGCCCGGCGGGGCGATAATTCCGGTTGGAATCGATTGGCCGCGCATCGTCACGCGCTGGATGGCGGATCGGTTGACCGTCATGTTGACAGCATGCCGAATCTTCTTTTCGGCGAAGGGGTTCCGACCTTTTATGTCCGAAGTCTTAAGCTCCTTGTCGGCAACGTTCATGCCGAGGAAAATCGAGCGGTTCTCCGGCCCAATGTTGATTTGGAGTTTCGGGTCGCTTGATAGCCGCTGAATATCCTGCACAGGAAGGTCCTGGACGAAATCCACTTCGCCTGACAGCAGCGCGGCCACCCGGGTGGCGTCAGCCTTGATCGGGAGGTACGTGAGCTCGGTGATCTCGAGCGGGACTTGGCCTTTGCCCCAGTAGTTGTCATTGCGCTTCAACACCGTCTTCACATCCGGCTCGCGGCTGACGAGCGAAAATGGGCCGGTGCCGTTGGCGTTGCGAACGGAAAAATTCTCTTCCTTGGCTTTGTAGTCTTGCACCTTGCCGGCGTTGTTCTTCTCGGTCCACGCCTTGTTCATGATGAACAGGTCGGTGAGGTTAGCCGGAAAAATCGGGTTCGGCCCTTTAGTCTTGATGCGCAATGTATGATCGTCGACCTTGGTCAACGTGTCGACTGCCGACAACAGCGACTTCATGTCCGATGTTGGCTGCCTTGCGCGTTCATACGAATATATGACGTCGTCGACGGTGAACGGCGCGCCGTCGTGAAACTTGACCCCCTTGCGTAGTCTAAACTCCCACGTCAGCGGATCGGCGGTGATTGTCCAACTCTCCGCCAGCGCAGGTAGCGGCTTGCCTTGGTTGTCACGGATAATCAGCGGCTCGTAGATATGGTGGTTCAGAACGTGCGTAGGGCCTTCGTTCTGCGCGTGAGGGTCGAGCGTCAGGGAGTCCCCCGAACGCGCCCATTTCACCGATCGAGCTTCGGCGGAATCAAATGCGCCGCAGAAGAGGCTAGCCGAGACCGATATCGCGGCGATGAGCCGACCACTTAAATGCATTTAGCAACCTCCACTCTTTACCGCGGTTACAAGTCAGCCTTGTTCGGAACTCATAGCGCACAAAAGGCGCAAAATCCTCGGAGATTGCCATGATAGCGCCCAATTAAGTCCCTGTCACCGTCGAACCAAACCGAACCGGCGGCTGAGCGCCATTACGGCAATGTGCTTGCTGCAAGGCAACGGCTTGGGTTAGCACTGTTGGGCAAGTGTTGGGACGGGGGTTTTCCGCGATCCCAACTGAGAGCGCTGCGAAGGCGCCACGCCCGGGGGGGAGGCCGTCACAAGGAGAAGTCGGTGCCAAGCGCCGCTGCAGTCATCAATGCCGACCAGATAGGAGTTGCGCAGGTTAGCCAACTCGCAGCCGCAGACAGCCCGCCGATCCTCGAGATCGATGATCTGCATGTGCATTTCGTCACGCAGGCCGGGACCATACGTGCCGTCGAGGGCGTCTCCTACACTGTCAGGGCTGGCGAAATCGTTGCTATCGTCGGCGAGTCCGGCTCCGGCAAGTCGGTGTCGGCGCTAGCGATCATGCGGCTGCTGCCTCCAGCGACATCACGGATCGTGCATGGCCGCGTGCTGTTTCAGGGGCGCGATCTGCTGACACTCGACGACGAGGCGATGCGTCGGATACGCGGCCGTGACGTTTCAATGATTTTTCAAGAGCCCATGACATCGCTCAACCCGGTGCTCAGCGTTGGCTTGCAGTTGATGGAGCCGCTATTCATTCATATGAAGATGAATGAGGTAGAGGCGACCGCGCGGGCGATCGAACTGCTGACGCTCGTCGGTATCACCGATCCCGGAAGTCGGCTGACGCAGTTCCCGCACCAGCTATCGGGCGGTATGCGTCAGCGCGTGATGATCGCGATCGGCCTCGCCTGCAATCCAAAGCTCCTGATTGCAGACGAACCGACGACCGCGCTCGATGTGACGATCCAGGCGCAGATCCTTGAGCTTATGAAGGATCTGTCGCGTCGGCTTGGCATCGCCATCGTTGTCATTACTCACAACCTCGGCATCGTCGCGCGTTATGCCGATCGCGTGAACGTGATGTATGCTGCCCGCATGGCGGAGACCGGCCCAGCCGGGCTGGTATTCTCTCGACCGTGGCATCCTTATACCCGTGGGCTGCTCGGCGCCGTACCCCGGCTCGATCGGCCGCGCACTGCCAAATTGCAGACAATCGACGGAGCCCCCCCGAACCTGCTGAACCCAATCGAAGGTTGCCGATTCCAGCCACGGTGCCGTTTCGCAATCGAGATCTGCCAAACAGCGCCGACGCCTGTGCGTACGGCGGAAGGTCACGAGGTATCGTGTCATCGCTGGGCGGAGATCGAAAACCTCGATCATGCGGGGACAGAAGCGACCGCGGCACGCAAATCGGCAAGCTTTGGCACGGGTGCTGACCCGATCATCGATGCCAAGGCTGTATCAAAGCATTTCAAGATCGGTGGCGGTCTCTTTGGCAGTCCCAAGGTGGTGCGTGCCGTCAACGATGTGTCGATTTCCGTGAAACCGGGGGAAACACTTGGCATCGTCGGTGAATCCGGTTGCGGAAAATCCACACTCGGGCGTGTCATCCTGCGGCTCGATGATCCGACAGCGGGCGAGATCTTCTTCGATGGCGTAGATCTCGCAGGCCTAGGACGGCGCGAGATGATCGGCGTTCGCCGCAAGATGCAGGTGATCTTCCAGGATCCCTATTCGTCACTTAATCCACGCATGATGGTGGGGCAGATTATCGCCGAGCCAATGCAGGTGCATGGCATATTGCCCAAGGCGGACATTCCGGGACGCGTTGCGGAACTACTGAATTTGGTCGGCTTATTCCCCTACATGGCGCTGCGCTATCCGCACGAGCTGTCCGGCGGGCAGCGCCAGCGAGTCGGCATCGCCCGCGCGCTCAGTATGAACCCGCGCGTCATCGTGTGCGACGAGGCAGTGTCGGCGCTCGATGTTTCGATTCAAGGCCAAGTTATAAATCTGCTCGAAGACCTCCAGCAGAAACTTGGGTTGGCATACGTCTTTATCGCGCATGATCTGGCGGTAGTGCGCCACATTTCGACCAACGTGGCCGTCATGTATCTTGGACGTATCGTTGAATACGCTAGCGCTGACGAACTGTTTCGAAATCCGAAGCATCCCTATACGCGCGCGCTGTTGGAAGCCGCACCTGTGCCCGACCCTGCAATCGAGAAATCACGCCCGCGCGCAATCATACACGGCGAACTGCCGAGCCCGTTACGTCCGCCATCGGGTTGCGTGTTCCATCCGCGTTGCAGCATCGCCAAGGATAGCTGCAGCAAGGTTGTTCCGGTGTTATCCGATCATGGCGGCGGCCATGTCGCCGCTTGCCCGTTCACTTGACCAGACCCATGCCGTACAATCGACACAAAGCCAAGACGCAAGCTGAGCGACAAAGTGACTAGCCAGGAAGATCCAGCGTCAAGAGCCCAACCAAGGAGACGTTCGAACGATGCCTCGAGTTCTCAGAAGTATCCCGATCGGCAAGTCTGTCGTCGTTGCACTGGCCGCCTGCGGTCTGGCGACGGCATCGGCCGACGCCCAGACTCCCAAAAAGGGCGGCATTCTCAATTACGCCGTCGTTGCCGAGCCGCCGACCTACGATTGTCACGCGACGGTAACGTTCGCGACCCTGCACCCCGTACGGCCGCACTATTCGGGTCTGCTCAAGGTCGTCGGCGACGTCAACAAGAAGCTCGAGCTCAAGGGTGATCTGGCGGAGAGCTATCAACTTTCCCAGGATGGACTGACCTATACGTTCAAGCTGCACCGCAATGTCAAGTTCCACGACGGCACGCCGATGACGGCGGCCGACATCAAGGCCACCTATGAGCGCATCGTCAATCCTCCCGAGGGCGTGCTGTCGGTACGCAAGGCGCTGCATGCGGACATTTCCAGCATCGATACGCCCGACGACTACACCGTGGTGTTCAAGCTGAAGGCACCGAACGCCTCGATGGCCAACAACTTTGCCTCGCCCTTCAACTGCGTCTATTCGGCCAAGAAGCTGAAGGAGGATCCGAAATACCCGGAAAAAGCACCGATGGGTACGGGCCCGTTCGCCTACGTCGACTACGTCAAGGGCGCGACTTGGGAAGGCAAGCGCTTCGACGGTTACTTCGAGGCCGGCAAGCCCTATCTCGACGGCTATAAGGCGTTCTTCGTGAAGTCGAATGCCGTGGTGCCCGGGATACAGGGCGGCCAGTTCGACGTCGAATTCCGTGGCCGCACGCCGACGGAGCGTGATCAGCTCGTCGCTACCATGAAAGACCAGGCCACCGTCATGGAAGGGCCGTGGACGACCAGCCTGCTGTTGACGTTCAATACGAAGAAGAAGCCGTTCGACGATATTCGCGTGCGCCAGGCCCTGTCGATGGCCATGGACCGGTGGTCGGGATCGGCACCGCTTTCGAAGATCTCGATGCTGAAGTTCGTCGGCGGTTTCACCCGTACAGGCTCCGAGTGGGCGCTGCCCGAGTCCGAACTTGTCAAGTTGCCGGGCTACGCCAAGGACGCCGCCAAGGCGCGCGAGGAAGCAAAGAAGCTGCTCTCGGCGGCAGGCGTCACCGGCCTCAAGGTCAAGCTCGTCAACCGCAATATCGCCGAGCCCTATACGCCGGGCGGGATTTTCATCGTGTCCGAATGGAAGAAGATCGGCGTCGAGACCGAGCATCTGCAGGTCGAGAACAAGGCCTACTTCGATGCGCACAAGACCGGTGATTTCGATGCGACGCTGGAGTTCATCTCGGACTCGTTCGATGACCCGTCGCTGCAGTTCGTCAAATTCATCTCCGCGTCCAAGTCGCCGGCCAACGTATCGGGTGCCGAAGACAAGGAACTCGACGATCTGTTCGCCAAACAGGCGATGACGGTCGATCCCGCCGAGCGCCGCAAGATCACGCACGCCTTCGAGCGGCGCGCCATTACGCAGAGCTATTCCATGATGCTGTACTGGTGGCAGCGCATCATCGTCATGAACAAGAAGGTCAAGGGCTGGGAATTGCATGCCAGCCACTTCACGGGACAGGAGCTGAGCAACATCTGGCTCGATCAGTAGGGGTCTGATGATCTGGTTCCTCGCCCGCCGTGTCGCCCTGCTGATCCCGACCTTGATTGGGGTGGCGATGGTGACGTTCTTCCTGATCCGTGTGATGCCGGGCGATCCGGTCGAGGCGAAGCTACGCATGGATGGGGCGGTGGTGAGCCAGGAGGTCATCGAGGCTGAACGCAAAAGGCTCGGCCTCGACAAGCCGCTGACCGGTCAGTTTGTCGACTACATGGCGGGGTTGGCGAGGCTGGATCTCGGCAACTCATTGTGGACCGGCCAGCCCGTGACCAGGGAAATCGCCATCCGCTTCCCGGTGTCGCTGCAAGTCGCAATCATGGCGACCCTGATTGCGATCCTGATCTCAGTGCCGCTGGGGATGCTGTCGGCGGTCTATCGGGATACCTGGATCGACTACGCAGTTAGAATACTGGCGGTGTCAGGCCTGGCGATACCGTCATTCTGGCTTGGCATGCTCATGATTCTCGGCTTGCTGTCGGTGTTCAACTGGCTACCGAAGATCGGGTACGTGTCGATTTTCGAGGACCCGGTGGCGAACCTGTCTGCGCTGATCTGGCCGGCACTTTCCGTCGGCTATCGTTATGCGGCGGTTGCGACGCGAATGATGCGGTCGGCGCTGCTCGAAGTGTTGCGTGAGGATTATATTCGCACGGCGCGCGCCAAGGGCCTTTTCCAGAAGCTCGTCGTGCGGCGGCACGCGCTACGCAATGCGCTGTTGCCGGTCGTTACGGTCATCGGTCTGGAGTTTGCATTCCTGATCGGTGGTCTCGTCGTAACCGAACAGGTCTTCAATCTGAATGGCATCGGCAAGCTGTTCGTCGACGCCACCACGCGCGGCGATTTCAACCTGATCCAAGGCCTGGTGCTCTTGATCGCGGTCACGTTCATTCTGGTCAATCTGGTGGTCGATCTCCTTTATGGGCTGCTCGATCCACGCATCAGGGTGAGTTAAAGGGAATCTGAACCATGGCCGAAGTTTCTATTCCCCCAGGCGGCTCCGGCACGATCGCTGACGCGCTGCCGAAGCGGCCGAACCCGGCATGGACCTTCATCCGCACCCAGCCGCTCGGCTTCGCCGGTCTTTTTGTCATCATGATCTATGTCGTGGCCGCGCTGGGTTCGGCATGGATCGCGCCCTATGACCCGGAGGCGATCGACTTCACAGCGATGCTGGGTGCGCCCTCGGCCGAGCATCTGTTCGGCACCGACCAGTACGGCCGCGATGTGTTCAGCCGCATTGTCTATGGCGCGCGCACGGCGCTGGCGGTCGGCATCCTTTCGTCGCTCATCGGTTGCACGATCGGTTCGTTGATCGGGGCGGCGTCGGGCTTCTGGGGCGGCCGGATCGACACGATCATCCAGCGCTTCGTCGACGTCATGCTGTCATTCCCGATCATCGTCCTCGCCATGGTCGTGATCGCGGTTCTTGGCAAACGGCCGCTGTTCGGCGTCGACATGAACCTGGTGGCGGCCATTTCCTTGCCGATCATACCCAAGATGGCGCGGATCTCGCGGTCTTCTACGCTGTCGATCGTGCAGATGCCGTTCATCGATGCGGCGCGTGCGGCCGGCTACAGCGATGCGCGCATCATCCTGCGGCACATCGCGCCCAATATCGTTGCCCCGTATCTGATCATGGCGACCGCGTTCATCGCGCAGGCGATCCTGCTTGAAGCATCACTGTCGTTTCTGGGACTAGGCGTGACCGAACCAACGCCGGCATGGGGGCTGATGCTGTCCGGCACCAGCGCCGACTTTTACAAGTCTGCGCCCTGGATGATCCTTTTTCCGGGGCTTGCCATCACGCTGGCCGTGTTTGCTTTCAACCTGTTTGGCGACAGTCTGCGCGACTGGCTCGACCCAAAGATGCGCGGATGATCAGCGCTGCGCGTAAATCGTATCTTTGAAGCCTTCAGCTTTCGTTGGTGTGACGGCCACCATGGCGGCGCCGATGAAGGCTGCCGCTGCGATCAGGGCGAGAAGAAGGGTCTTGATGTCGCTGCTCATGGCGCTAACCGGCTGACGTTCGTTTTGGTGGATCGAATTCCTCTGACTGGGTTGATACTGCTCCAGCCCTCTTGAGCAGAGCCTGAATGCTGCGTTTATTCCCTGTTCACCTCAGAATTCGCCAATAGGAAGCGCCGTCGAATGCTTTGGCAGGGTCCGGTGAGATAGGCGGCAACGGTGATGGAAACTATCAAAATGCGGGGCTATGTTGAGAACAATCGCAATTTATCGCTGAGGACGCTGTTGTAATGTCCGGTTAACGAGAGGACGTGTCATGGCGGCCGACAAGATTGCGAGAGAGGGTGAAACTGATGTCAGGTTGCGCGACATCGAAGCGGCCGCGGCGCTCATCAAAGGGGCCGTTCTCGACACCGATTTCGACCATAGCCGCACGCTGTCCGACATGCTCGGTTGCGAAATTTGGCTGAAATTCGAGAACCTGCAGTTCACCGCGTCCTTCAAGGAGCGCGGCGCTCTCAACAAGCTGAGCAGCCTTAGTCCGGCACAGCGGGCTGCCGGCGTCATCGCCATGTCGGCCGGCAATCATGCGCAAGGGGTTGCCTACCACGCAAAACGGCTCGGGATCGTTGCCACTATCGTGATGCCGGAAGGCACGCCATTCGTGAAGGTGCAGAACACTAAAGGACACGGCGCCGATGTTGTCGTCACGGGTGCCACGCTTGAAGAGTCGGCGCGCTTTGCCCACGAGGAGGCAGCAGCCAAGGGTTTGACCTTCATCCACCCGTACGACGATCCGCTGATCATTGCCGGCACCGGCACAATTGCGCTGGAAATGCTGCGCGCCGTTCCCGATCTCGATTGTCTCGTGGTGCCGGTCGGCGGCGGTGGGTTGATCGCCGGCATTGCGGTTGCGGCGAAGGCCATCAAGCCCGCCATTCGCATTGTCGGCGTGCAAGCTGAACTTGTGCCCGCCATGTACAACCGCCTCAAGGGGACGAGCTTGCCGATGCGCGGCGACACACTGGCCGAGGGCATCGCGGTCAAGGCGCCGGGCCGCCTGACCGAGCGGCTGATCCGGGCTCACGTCGATGACGTGGTGCTCGTCAGCGAAACTGACATCGAGCATGCGCTGTCGCTGCTGATCAACATCGAGAAAACAGTGGTCGAGGGTGCGGGCGCGGCGGGGCTGGCTGCGGTTGTCGTCGACAAGCCCCGCTTCAAGGGGATGAAGGTCGGCCTTGTGCTGTGCGGCGGCAACATCGATACGCGCATACTGGCGTCGGTGCTGACCCGCGAACTCGCGCGCGAGGGCCGCCTGTCGCAATTGACCATCGATCTCGTCGATCGGCCGGGGCAACTGGCACGGGTCGCGACGTTGCTGGGGGAGGCCGGCGCCAACATCATCGAAGTGTCGCATCAGCGCACGTTCTCCGACCTGCCGGCCAAGGGCACGCTGCTCGAGGTCGTAATCGAGACCCGCGACCGAGCGCACCTTGACGATGTCGTCAACCAATTGCGTGGTCAAGGCTTCGAGGTCGATGTCGTAACCAATCCGGGCGGGGCGCGATAAATGGACGCTTCGTACGCCCCTGCCGCCTGCGATGGCCGCACCCTCGAGATGCTGCGCCAGCTCGAACGCAAGGTGCTGTGGCTGTCGTCGTACATGATCCATCACGCCAACCACGAGCGGGAGAATACCGACGGCGTGAAAGTCGGCGGCCACCAGGCGTCTTCCGCTTCGTTGGTGACGCTGATGACGGCTCTGTATTTTCACATCCTGCGGCCCGAGGATCGGGTTGCAGTGAAGCCGCACGCAAGCCCAGTGTTCCACGCCATCCAGTATCTGTTGGGCAATCAAACGCTGGACAAGTTGAAAAACTTTCGCGGCTTCGGGGGTGCGCAAAGCTATCCCTCCCGTACCAAGGACAAGGACGATGTGGATTTCTCCACCGGTTCGGTCGGATTGGGCGTGGCGGCAACCGGCTTCCAAAGCCTGATCCAGGACTACGTGCACGCTCGGGGCTGGGCCAAGGATTGGCCCAAGGGCCGCATGGTGTCTCTGATGGGCGATGCCGAGATCGACGAAGGCAATATTCACGAAGCGTTGCTCGAATACTGGAAACATGGCCTGACCAATACCTGGTGGGTGGTCGACTACAATAGGCAGAGCCTCGATTCTGTGGTGTCCGATCGCCTGTTCATGAAGGTTGCCGGCCTGTTTGAAAACCTCGGCTGGAAAGTAGTTCTGCTCAAGTATGGGCGGCTGATGCAAGCGGCATTCAAGCGGCCGGGCGGCGAAGCGCTACGAAGCTGGATCGACGATTGCCCGAACCAACTGTATTCAGCCCTGGTGTTCCAAGGAGGAGCCGCATTCCGGACGCAAATCAAGACTGATCTCGCCGCCGACATTGCAGCGCTGGAACTCGTTGCCGAGCATGATGACGCGGCGCTGCTGGCACTGATGACCAATCTTGGCGGGCATTGCCTGGAGACGATTCTCGAAACCTTCGCACAGGCATCCGACAATCAGCCGGTGTGCTTCATCGCCTACACGATCAAAGGTGTCGGGCTGCCGTTCGCCGGCCACAAGGATAACCACGCCGGCCTGATGACCAAGGCGCAGATGCAAGCCTTCCGCCAGGCCCAAGGGATTAATCAAGGCGAAGAATGGGAGGCCCATGCAGGTCTTTCCCTGCCAGCTAGCGACATCGATCAGTTTCTTGCAGCTGCGCCGTTCCGGGCCAAGGGCCACCGGCGCTTCAATGCGCCCCGAATCCCGGTTGGCGAACAGCGCGTGCTCGACAGCAAAGGACTGATTTCAACGCAAAACGGCTTCGGCAAGATTCTCGACGAGATCGCCAAGGCCGGCGGCGCGCTTGCCGATCGTATCGTCACGACCTCGCCCGACGTTACCGTGTCGACGAACCTCGGGCCATGGGTCAATCGGCGCGGCCTGTTCTCGATGGCAAGCCGCGAAGATGTGTTTAAGGACCGTGGCCTGATGAGCCCGCAGAAGTGGGAGATGAGCCCGCGCGGCCAGCACATTGAACTGGGCATCGCCGAGATGAACCTGTTCCTGACGCTTGGTGCCGCGGGGTTGTCGCATTCGCTGTTCGGCGAGCGGCTGATCCCGATCGGCACGCTCTACGATCCGTTCATCATGCGCGGCCTCGATGCGCTGAACTATGCCTGCTATCAAGACGCCCGGTTCATAGTTGTCGCAACGCCGTCGGGCCTGACGCTGGCGCCGGAAGGCGGCGCGCACCAGTCGCTCGCCACCCCATTGATCGGGCTCGCGCAGGACGGGCTCGCTGCTTTCGAGCCGGCGTACGTAGACGAGCTTGGCGCCATCCTGCATTGGGCGTTCGACTATATACAACGTGACGGAACGGCAGAAGACGGAGAAGGCTGGTCGCGCGACGAGACGGGCGGCTCGGTCTATCTGCGGCTGTCGACGCGGCCGATCGAGCAGGTGCAGCGGCCGATGACGCACGCGCTGCGCGATGACATCATTCAGGGTGGTTACTGGATGCGGGCACCAACGAAAGCAACGGCGACCTGCATTGTTGCGATGGGTGCGGTGCTGCCCGAGGCGATTGAAGCGGCGGCCTATCTGGGCGAGGATCTGGCCGGGGTCGGCGTGCTGGCGGTGACCAGCGCGGATCGACTGTCGGCCGGCTGGCACGGCGCGCAGAGAGAGCGCGAGCAGGGGCAACGGCAATCAACTGCGCATGTCGAGCGCCTCTTGTCGGCGCTGCCGCGTGACGCAGTCATCATCACACTGTGCGACGCGCACCCAGAAACCCTGTCGTGGATCGGCGCCGTGCAAGGGCACCGTGTGCGGGCGCTCGGACCGGAGCACTTCGGTCAGTCGGGCTCGGTCTCGCAGCTTTATGCGCATTATGGCATGAATGTCGACGCTATCGTGCGCGCTGCCCGCGTCATGCGGCGGGGCGGATAGCCGAGCCGTCGCTGTCCGTGCATTCGCGCACTTTCGGGCAATTCAATTGACTTTTGTCTCAACCCCACCGGTGTCATCTCGAGGCTTGTCCCCGGGACCCATCGAGCGACAAGCTCCGGCCTCATGGTTCGCTGCTCGATGGGTCCGGGCAATAAATGCCGGGATGGCAGTCTTTGTGTTTTGGCCAGTGCGGCAGAATTGAATCGCCTTGTTGTCCGCGCTGGCCACGCGGCGGCTCCCGTATTAGCTTCGAGGGTGCAGGCAAGCTGCCGGTGTCCGATCCGGACCACAAAGAGCAGTCGCATGGGCAAAACGTCAACCTCGGGAGGAAGACTCAACATGTCGACAGTCAACAGACGAAAATTCCTGAAAGCCGCGGCCGCCGGTGGTGCCGCCGCCGCGACAACGATTGCCGCACCCGCCATCGCCCAGGCCAACCCCGAAATCAAGTGGCGGCAGCAGGCAAGCTGGCCGAAGTCGCTCGACACGCTCTTTGGCGGTGCCGAGCTGGTCGGCAAGCGCGTCGCTGAACTGACCGACAACAAGTTCCAGATCCAGACGTTCGCGGCCGGTGAGATCGTCGGCGGCCTGCAGGTTCTCGATGCGGTGCAGAACAACACCGTCGAGTGCGGCCACACCGCGCTCTATTACTATTTCGGCAAGGACGACGCCTTCGTGTTTGGTTCAGCGCTGCCCTTCGGCATGAACGTGCGCATGCAGAACGGCTGGCTGTATCATGGCGGCGGCCTGGAACTGGTCAACGAGTTCCTCATGAGCTACAGCGTCGTGGCGTACCCCGCCGGAAATACCAACTGCCAGATGGGTGGCTGGTTCCGCACCGCCCTCAAATCGGCCGACGATCTCAAGGGCCTGAAAATGCGGATCGGCGGTTTTGCCGGCAAGATCATGCAGAGGTTGGGCGTCGTGCCGCAACAGATCGCCGGCGGCGACATCTACCCGGCGCTCGAGAAGGGCACCCTCGATGCCTGCGAGTGGGTCGGCCCCTACGACGACGAGAAGCTCGGTTTCGCCAAGGTCGCCAAGTTCTACCACTACCCGGGCTGGTGGGAGCCGAACGGGATGCCGACCTTCATCGCCAACATCGAGAAGTTCAATGCCTTGCCGAAAATCTACCAGCAGGCCGTGCAGACGGCCTGTGCCGAGGCCAACGTCTGGATGAGCGCCAAATACGATGCAGTCAACCCGCCGGCGCTGAAGCGGCTGGTCGGCCAGGGCGCGACCCTGACGCCATTCACGCCGGAAATCATGGATGCCTGCTACAAGGCAGCCAATGAACTCTACGCCGAAATCAACGCCAAGAACCCGGCGTTCAAAAAACTCTACGACAGCTACATCGCGTTCCAGAACGACAGCTATCTCTGGCACCAGGTCGCCGACTACACCATGGACAGCTACATGATACGCTTCCGCAACCAGCGGGCCTGATGTCGCACTCGAGCGGCGGGCCTTGCGCCCGCCGCAGTTCCTGCGCGCTACTTCAATGCCTGATCGGATTGTCCGGAAAGGCTAACTGCTCGCGCGCTTTCCAAGCGTTTGATACGTAATTGATGATGATCGATTTGCGCACGCCTTGAATGGGGCGTGCTTCAAAGCCGTGATACGTGATATCGGACGGAACAAAAATCATCGCACTACCCGGCTTGAATGGCGAACGGCCGAAATGGCTTTTATCGGCATTGTAAATGTCGGTGCCCAGCGCGGCGTGACTTGGATCCTCCGAAAGATAAAGCAGGAACGTAAACAGCTTGACACCAAGATCGGTGTGCGGCTCGAGCCAGAACCCGTCAATGTCCTGCGCATATTCGATGCGCAGGTAGGTGCCGTCGAGTTTGCTGCCGAAGGTCTTTTCGATCGCTCGTGTGATCGCTTCCGACTGCAGCGCATCTGCCATAGCACCTGCGACAGGCAGGCGCTCCCGGTTCTCGACATCAAAGTATTTTCGAGTGGCGTTATGCACCTCGCGGCGCCCGGAAACTCCGCCTAGTGCCGGCGCCTCGAAGGGCAGCGCCGTCGCAATTTTGAGAGCGGCCGGTGGCAGGCATTGCTCGACGAACCAGTGATGATAAGGTTTCGCAAAACCAACTGCCTTGGCAAAGCTCGCCTGAAGCGAGGCCGCGATGGTGTGTTGAGAGAATTCGGCAGGCTGCATGGCGCTGCTCCTCGATTACGGCTCTAGCCCGACCTTCTCAAAGGCTTGGGGATCGTCATCGCACGAGCGCGAGTCGATCCGCAAGGAGCGCGGCGAAAAGCGTAGCCGTCGCATACGGTTGAGGCGCGCGACGCGGCGGGCGGCCGCGGGCGTGCGACCCGAAGGGCGGGGTAATTTCGATGACAGGGTGCGTCGCGACGCTTGACCATAGGTGGGCTATGCTCTGCGCGCCGCTCCTGCCCTGTCATCGAAATTACCTCCGTGCCGACCCCAACCCTTTGAGAAGGTCGGGCTAGGCTGGAGGCCGGTCCAGCCGCAACCTGATTTCTTACCACGCTGATTGCCTAGCAGCCGAGGCGTATCGTGGATACGGACACGGCGTCGCGGCATTCCAGTTTCGCTCCGCAGCCCGACTGTACCTTTGGCTATCTTGCTCAACCGGCGCCCCTCGGCGATAGAGTGCTTGACGGCGCGAGCATTGGTTCCAGATGCGAATGGCGGCTGCATGGCGTTGTTTTTGGATATCCTCACGAAAGTAACGCTGCCGATCATTACGCTGGTGGCGCTGGGCTACGCCATGCAAGGCCGCCTAAAGCTCGACATCGGCACGCTCAATCGCGTTCAGGTCTATGTCGTCATGCCCTGTTTTCTCGTGCACTTCTTGGCGACCGCCAAGCAGCCGATCGGCACTGTCTGGCCGGTGTTCTATTTCGGCATCGTGATGTTTCTGCTGCTGATTCCCATTGGCTGGCTGACGGCGTTGCTCTTCCAACAGCGCCCGACTCTGGGCCCTATGATGGGGCTCGCAACTGCCTATGCCAACGTGGGCTTCTTTGGCATTCCGGTGACGCAGTTGGCTTTCGGGGCGGATTACCTGATCCATCAATCGGTGCTGACAGCGCTGATGTCGGTTCTGGTGTGTACTGTTGGGGTTTGGCTGCTGGCCCCTGCGGGCAAAAGCAGTGGTCTTGCTAAGCTCAGGACCGCGTTCGAAACGCCGCTGATTCCATGCGTTGTGCTGGGCCTGTGCCTTCGAGGTTTCGAAATCGAGTTGCCGGCCGTAGTTGGTCAACCGCTGCAGTTCCTGGGCTCAATTTTTACGCCTCTGGCGCTCTATACGCTGGGTGCTCAGGTCGCCGCATCCAATACGCTGAAGATCGAATGGCTGCCGCAGACACTGGTTCTGGTGTTGAAGTTCGTCGTCGCCCCGGTACTGACCTGGTGGGTTTGCCGATTTATGGAGTTCCCGCGGGATGTCGCCGACGTGCTGGTCGTTGCTGCCGCCACGCCCGTCGGTGTGTTGATCACGATTTTCGCCGCTGAGTACAAGAACGAACCCGAGTTCATCTCGACCGCCGTCGTTCTCTCTACGGCCATGTCGCCGCTTTTCGTGACGGGTTGGATTTTGATTACGCGGATCTATTAAACCAAGTTTTGCGGACGTTTGCCCTCGCTACTTCGGCAAATCGCCGTTATGTTCGCGCACTTTAAGCGTTTGAAACGTCGGAGTGAGCATGAGGCTGATTGGCCAGATGCTTGTTATGCTGGTCGCCCTCGCGCACGTCGGATTTCTCGTACTAGAGATGTTCTTCTGGACGACGCCGTACGCGTTGCACGCGTTCAATATGACTCCTGAATTCGCTTCAGCGTCGGCAGTGTTGGCTGCTAATCAAGGCCTTTACAACGGCTTCCTGGCGGCCGGATTGTTTTGGGGTCTTGTCGCGCGCATCAATGGCTTTGCCATCAAAATCTTTTTCCTGACCTGCGTGTTGGTAGCCGGCGTTTTTGGCGCGATCACGACCGGCAAAATGACGATCCTATACGTTCAGGCGCTTCCTGCCGCCCTCGCGGTATTATTTGTCATGCTGTCGCACAAGAATGCATGATGCCCCGCCAATCAAGGAGCGAAAAGCCATGTTGGTGACCCGCAAGCTCGGCTTCGGAATATTACTGTTGGCAGGCATCGCGACGCAGGCGTCGGCCTCGGACGATAAAGTCGCCGACCGCGTGCAGAAGCTTACCCGCGCTTCAAAATGGGAGCCCGTGACTCCGATCCCGATTAGCTTCCCGACCTTTCATCCGCAAGGGATGGCGAAAATCGGTGACGTTTTCTTTGTGTCGTCGGTCGAAATCAAGGTGCCGACTAAGCGTTTCACTGAACTCAAGGACGGCTTTGATCGGGACACGGGTGAAGGCGCCGGGCACCTGTTCAAAATCGACGCCAAGGGCAATCTACTCGGGGATCTGAAGCTCGGCGAAGGCTCGATCTATCATCCGGGTGGCATCGACTACGATGGCCGCCACATCTGGGTGGCCGTCGCCGAGTACCGGCCCAACAGCCGTTCCATCATCTACAGGGTAGACCCGCAGACGATGACCGCGACCGAGGTGTTTCGCTTTAACGACCATGTCGGCGGCATTGTGCACAATACCGACGACAAGACCTTGCATGGAGTGAGCTGGGGCTCGCGACGCTTCTACAGATGGACACTCGACGGCGCTGGCAAAGTCACCAATGCCGATGTCGCGCCGGAAAAACTTCGCGTCGTCAATCGAGCTCTCTACATCGACTATCAGGATTGCCACTACCTCGGTGGCCGGCGAATGCTATGCTCGGGCCTCAATAACTACAAATCGTCGACTGATGGACCGGTCTTCCGACTCGGCGGTTTCGAAATCGTCGATCTCAAGAATGACCAGGCGATCTATCAGGTCCCGGTCGAGTTGTGGTCGCCGTCAGGCCTGCCGATGACGCAAAACCCATTCTGGGTGGAGGCGACCGATGCGGGGTTGAGAGCCTATTTCATGCCCGACGACAACAAGTCAACGCTGTTTGCCTACGAGGTCGCCGTTAAGTAGATAAAGTGCCTCGCCCGGCGGGCTGACGCGGTTTCAAAGGGGCATCAAGCAATGGCCGACCTTTCACCTCTGGCTTTTAGCGGCATCGTCGCCGCCGTTGGCCTGCTGCTTTATCTGTTTGCATGGCGGGTCACGCGCGATCTTCCGCCGGCCGCAAAGGTCCTTTCGCGGTTGGCGTTGGCTGCAGTCGCACTAGCGCCGATCTTGCTGGGAGTATTCTTTTCACCCCAGCAGGAAGCGCGCCGCGGGGAACGGCCGATGGCCTCGGCGCCGCCTGCGGCCGGTGGGGGAGCACCCACTGACGGCCAGCCTCCGAGAAACGAGACGTTCCCGCCCCGTCCGACAACGCCGCCAGCAATGGATGTGCCTGACTCGAGGTCCGGACCTGGCGGCATGCCCGGACCTGCCGGCAGTCCCGGACTGGGACAGCCGCCATCGCCGCCGCGCCCGGCGTTGGCACCGCCGCCGGGCCCGGCAGCCCCGCCATCGGTC
>JBGTIU010000186.1:0-24018 GCA_041745515.1 Hyphomicrobiaceae bacterium
GAAGCTGTGCTGGCCGAGCCCGCAACCATGGCCGCAAAGGACGAGGCCGTGACGACGGCGCGTCAATGCCTTGAGCAGGCGCGTCTCAACGCAGAGCAACTGAAGTACCTCGACAGCGACATCGCGGCGAAACAGACGGCGCACGATCAGGGTCGGCAGAGCCTCGAGCGTCTGCGCGGTGCCATCGACGAGCTGCAGGCATTGCAGACCGGGCTGTTGGCTGATCGCCATGTCGAGGCTTGTGCTGCTCTGGCAGTCGCCGACCTCGATAAGAGGCTGGTGGAGCTTCGGGGCCGGCGCAGTAAGGGCCAGGCCGAGATTGCGATGCTGCGCGCAGCGATGACCGCGCGCGATCAGCTAGTGCGACGCGACGAGGCGAACGAAAAACGAGCCGGCCTGGCGCGACTGCTCAAGGCGACGCGCGAGCACGCGCAGCGGTTGGCCGAAATAGACGCCGCGCTCGCAGCCCAGCCAATGACTGACGAGCGGTTCCACGCCTTACGCCGGCAGGCGGAGAAAGTCGACGCGTTGCAGGCGCGGGTAGACGCAAGTGCGCCGCATGTTCGCATCGACTACCTGAAAAGCGCAGATACTTCAGTGCGCATCGCCGGTCTCCAAGTCGCCGATGGCGCAGTGGTTGTCGTGCCGACCGAGATCAGATTCGACATTGACGGCGTCGGCAGCATGACGGTGACATCGGCGGCGACCTCGGACAGTGCCATCGAACTCGCCCGGTGCGGTAGCGCGTTTGCGGCGGCGCTCGCCCAAATCGGTGTCGCGAACCTGGCGGCGGCGGAAGCTGGCCATGCAGCCCGGCGTGTGCTGCTCGACGAGCGCATCGCGGTCGCAGCGCTGCTAACGGCGATGGCACCTGCAGGCGTTGCAGAGGTTGAGCAGTTGCTGCATTGCGCTCAAGCTGCAGTGACCGCGATTGCGCCTGGCGTTGAAGGCGAGTTGCCGACGGCAACGCGCTGCGAGCTCGCAACGCGATTGAACGAGCTCGTGTCGACGATGAGCCGCCTGGACGGTGATGAGCAGTCGGCTCAGCTCACATTGCGTGCAACGTCGAACCGGGCCGCCTCGGCCGACGCGCGCATCGCGGCGGCTCAATCACGACTGTCCGTGGTGACGGCGGCACTGCCGCCGGAGACCGAGCGTACGGCATCGCTGCGCGCTGCAATCAATGCGATCGCGGATTTCGAGAAGGCCTTACACGCGGTCGTGCTCGAACGCTCGGCATTGGCCCCGAACGTACCTGATACGGCAGCTATGGCGAATCTGCGCCAGACTTTGATCACGGCGGAGGCTGCAAAGCTCGACGCCGAGCGTGGCCTGCAGCAGATCCGCCTTGACATCAAAGGCCTTGAGGTCGCGCTTGCCCGTGACCGTTACGACGGCGTCGAGGCAACGGTCAACGAGGCGGAAGAAGCTCTCAAGCAGTCCCAGACCCGCGTCGCAGCGTTCGAACGCGAGGTAGCGAGCCTGCTGCTTCTCCAACGGCTGCTCGTTGAAGAGGCCGCATCGCGTCGCGCCCAACTCCTCAAGCCGGTGGTCGAGCGGTTGGAAGCGTACGGCCGGCAGGTGTTTCCCGGGGCGCAGTTTATGCTCGACGGTCAACTGGTGGTGCGAGGCATACAGCGCCACGAGCGGCATGATGAGGGTGAGCGCCTGAGCGACGGCACGCGGGAACAACTCGCCGTGCTGGTGCGGATTGCTTACGCTCGGCTACTCGCCGACCGGGGCGAGCCATTGCCGTTAGTCCTCGACGATGCGCTTGTCTACTCGGACGACAGCCGCCTGGCAGCGATGTTTGATGCGCTGGCTCTGGCGGCGCAGCGACATCAAGTGGTGGTACTGACCTGCCACGAGCAGCGTTTCGTCGGCCTGTCGGAGGCACGCGGCGGCAGGCTCGCGACGCTCGCGCCGTGGCGCCCGGACTGACGGCGTCTCATCCTGAAACAGGCAACGGGATACCACTGCCGTTTGAACTCTCGGGACGGACGACGCCGGCAGTCGGATCTTCCGAGCGGCGGGATTTGCCTTCGAAGAATGCGCCCTGCTCGATGGCAAGCGTCTGATGGTAGATGTCGCCGTCGACATGACTTGATGACTGCAGCATCACCTTGCGGCCGCGGATCGACCCCATCACATGTCCTCGAACGACGATCTCCTCGGCGACTATGCTGCCGGTGATCTTGGCTTTCTCACCGATAACGATGTGCGAGCTGTGAATATCCCCCTGCACTTCGCCATCGATCTGAACCTCGCCCTTGGACACGAGATTGCCCAGAATTGTGAGATCAGGACCAATCACCGAAGGGGCCGCTCGATCGCCTACTCGAACCGGCGTCGTCAGAGGGCGCACACTCGACGCTTGCGGCAGTGCCGGAGGTGTTGCGGGGTTCGCGAAGCTCATGGGTCCACCTTCGGTTGCGGATTTTCTGGACGTGAAATTCGATAACATAAAGGTTCTGTCTCCCCAAAACGCCCGCGTGACGTGGTGCTGGATGCGTGGGGCAACCTCGGCCGTCATCACAACGGTTGGAGTTCTACTTGCCTGCCCAGCCGTTGCATAGCTGGCATCTGTCAACATTGCGGCCAAAATCATGCAGTGTGGCAAAAAATCGTGAAGAAATACGCGCCCGAATCCCGCGAAGCGCTTGGCCCCGCACAGACACGAGATTGCGGTCACGTTTTCAAAGCCTTCGCAGGCTGGCCAGCTCGAGCGGCTCGCTCTCGTCACATATAGCCACAAAATCAGGAGCTGGTTGGTTGTCGTCAACCTTGGAGCGAGAGCCTTTCTTTTGACGCTTTTGCGCTAGCTTTTGACTACGGGCACGAATCCGGGACAAGAGGTCAGGTGTTCGCACGAACTGACGTTCGTTCGCGCCGCAGAACTATACGATTGCTCTGCGGTTTTGGCTTCGATCTCGGCAAAATGGGATAGCGCGGGTGGAGACACAGAGGCGGAAATCAAGCCCGGCCCGTCGCCTTGCCGGACCGCATCGGCGGCCGCATGTGCTTTCGCGCGCAGGTGCTGTTTTGTCCGCCGTTGGACGTCCTTGTTTGCTCGGCGCCAAACTTATGCTGCCTCTGGTGATTCTGGCAGGGCTCGGGATTGCCGGCCTATACGTCCGACTGCTCAATGGACCAGTTTCACTGCAGTTCCTGGCCAGCCCGATCAGCCGCAGCATTGCCAGCGAATTGCCAGGCGTCACGGTCGCAATAGAAGATGCCCTCGTCCGCCTGACCGACACCGGCAGCATCGAGTTTCGCCTACGCAATGTGAGGTTTACCGATTCCGACGCCGCGCCAGTGGCAGTGGCGCCGTTGGCGGCCATCAGTCTAAGCACATCGGCCCTCTGGTCGGGGCGCCTGGCACCGGACAAGGTGGTGTTGATCGAGCCTCGCCTGCTGTTGGTTTACGGCGAAGGCGGGGGTCTCAGCGTCAGTTTCGCAAATCAACGGACCCAGACCGAGCAGAATGCCGCCAACTCCGGCAGCTCCGCTTTGGTAAAGCCCGGCGTCGCTGACACTGCGGCACCTGAACCCGATGATATGGCGATTTCGCTGCGCAGAATCGATTTGGCGCGGCTGATCGCGGAGGCAGCGCAGCGCGCCCGGCAGGGCTCAGGGACTTCGTACTACCTGCGCGAAATCGGCGTTCGTAACGCCACGGTGGTGCTCGATCGGGGCGGACGGCAGACCTTGTGGACGGTGATCGAAGGCGACGTCGATCTTGAGCACAAGAAGCGTCGGAGCACGATCTCCGGCACGATGACCGTTGCAAATCCGTCGGGACCCTGGGGCCTTAGCTTCCGCATCGAAGAACAGGAGAAAGCTCGGACCATTGCGCTCGAAGCATCAATCAGAGAATTCGTGCCCCGCGGGCTGGCCAGTACCTTGCCTGAACTAGCGGTATTGTCGATCCTGGACGCACCCGTGTCGGGCGACGCCAAGTTGCAACTTGGGGCGAACGGCGATCTTATCAGTGCTGCTCTGCAACTTGACCTTGGCGCCGGTACTGTCCTGTTCCCGGCGCTTGAGGACCGGCCGCTGCCGGTCGACGGCGGTCGATTGTTGTTGACCTATGATCCGACTTTGCGCCGGCTCGATATCGCACCATCGACGCTGCAGTGGAGCCAGGGGCATGCCACGATTGCCGGTTCGATTGCCGGCGAAACGAGCGCCAACGGCAAATCGCGCTGGTCGGTCGATCTACGCACCATTGATGGACAGCTTTCGGCGGAGGAGTTTCGCGTGCCTCCTGTCGCGATCGACGAGCTGGTTGTACGCGGCTACTACGGGCACGACGATGGTATTTTCACTTTGACGCAAGCGCTCGCTCGTGCCGGCGGGGCGCGCATAGAAGCAACCGGCGACTTTGTTGCCCGATCCGGTCAGCAGACGCTTCGCCTCGACGGGCGCATGGGTCCGATGCCGGCGGCGACAGTCAAGGCGATCTGGCCGCGGCTGCTGGCCCCCGGAGCGCGCCGCTGGGTCGGCAGGCAAGTGACGCGCGGAAACCTCGTCAGTGGAGCGTTTCGTGTCGCCTTGAGCGGCGGGCTGGATCGCACGTCTGCCGGCGCGCCAGATAGTCGACGCGTCTCTGTTACCATGGAGGCCGCCGATCTTGCCTTCGTGCCAGCCAAGAGCCTGGCGCCGATAGAAGCACCCCGTGCCTTGCTCCGCCTCGAAGGAGACGGGCTCGAAATCTCGATACCCGACGGCAGCGCGCAGGTGCAGGCTGGCCGCAGACTTAACTTGCGCACCGGCCGGTTGCTCGCAACCGATGTCTATGGCGAGCGAACTCTGGGCGAGATTACATTCAGAGCACAGGGCCCCGTGATGGCCGCCATCGATGTGCTCGAACAGGAGAGCATGGGGATTGGGCCGATCGCTTCAGGACTTGGCGGCGATACCATTGAGGGCAGAGTCGAGGGACAGTTCAAGATCAGTCTGCCACTGATCCGCGGCGTCGACACCAGCGATGTCAAGATCGAAGGCAAGGCCAAAGTCACCGATGCCCGTGCCAAGCAGGTGCTAGGTGCTTATGACGTGCAGGGCGCGACGATTACTGTCGATATTGGTGAGAAGGCGGTCGACGCGAGCGGGCAACTGCTGATCGGCGGCGTTGCGGCTAAACTGTTCTGGCAGCGCGGTCTCGGAGCAATGGGGGACAAGCAGCAGCCGCTACGAGTGACGGCGAACCTCGACGCTTCGGACCGTGCGCAGCTGGGGCTCGATCTTAATCATTTGGTTGTGGGCGATGTTCCGGTCGAGTTCACCATTGGCAAGGGCGCGCGCGGAGAGCAGTTGGTCAAGGTTCGTGCCGATCTTTCAGGCGCGGAACTCGTGCTCGACCATTTGCCCTGGCGCAAACCCCCCGGCCGACAGGCAATTTTACAGTTCGACGTCGCACGTGGGGGCATTCACAAGACGGAACTGCAGAATTTCAGGCTTGTCGGAGAAGACATTACGGTGGATGGCTGGCTGGCGCTCGATGCAAAGGCGCGGCTCGTGGAATTTCATCTACCGGAATTCACGATCAACGTGGTTTCTCGGGTGGAACTGCAAGGTGTGTTGCGCCCAGACAATATCTGGGATGTCAAACTCAAGGGTGCGACCTGGGATGGACGGGAATTCTTCCGTTCCCTGTTCTCCGTCGGCCAAGCCAACGATAAGCAAGTGGTGCGTAAAGATCAGCCCGGCCTCGATCTCAAGGCCGATATTGATACGGTGATTGGCCATGCCGATGTCTCGTTGCGGGCATTAAGAGTGCAGATGGGACGACGAAGCGGTAAGCTGACAAGTTTGATTGCGCGCGGCAACGTCGATGGCGGCAAGCCGGTCGAGATTGGTCTGCAAACGACGGTCAACGAACCCCGCAAACTGGTTGTGCGAACGGATGACGCGGGGCAAGCCTTCAGGCTTGCCGGCTTCTATCCGAACATGCAAGGCGGACAATTGCGGCTCGAAGTCAATCTCGATGGCCGTGGTCCAGCAGAGAAAACCGGCGTGCTGGCCGTGGACGGCTTCAGCATTCTCGGCGACCCGATTGTCAGCGAGGTGCTGCAATCGCCGGACGAGCAGCGCAGTTCGATGGAAGCCGGAAAACGGCCGCAACGGCGCATTGAGCGCGAGTCCGTAGAATTTTACTGGATGCGCGCGCCGTTTTCGGTCGGCCATGGGCAATTTGTGCTGGATGATGCGGAAATGCGTGGGCCGCTCGTTGGTGCAAGGCTCAGGGGCAAGGCCGATTTCAAGACTCGAGGGATCGACGTCGGTGGGACTTACATACCGCTGCAGGGGTTGAACGCCGCTCTCGGCGCTATCCCGGGGCTTGGCCAGTTGCTGGCTGGCTCAAAGGGGGAGGGGATGCTCGGGATCACTTTCCGTATTGTCGGTCCGATGGCCCAGCCTCAGGTTATCGTCAATCCGTTGTCGATGGTCGCGCCCGGCATCTTCCGCGAGATGTTCCAGATGACGACGCAAAACCCACGCGTTATCCCGCGTGACGAGAAACCAGCGGTGGAGCAAAAACCAAGAATTCAGGCCCTCCCCAAGGGAGGCGATGCGGTGCGTTCACCTGCCGCTGTGTCGGTGCCGCGCGCGCAGCCGGAAGTTGGGGGCGCCTGGTCATCCGATGTTACGCGCAGCAAATAGTAACTGCGATCGCCATTTGCACGGGTGGGCCATGCGCTCACGCACTACCAGCTATGACAAAGGGCAAAAAAGTTCAAAAAAATGGGACGGAAATCTGGATCCCGAACGTTAGTTTACCAGTTAGCAGTCACTCCACGTGTTCTGAATTGTCAACGGAGGTAGGAGGACCAATGAAGCGGTTAACTGGATTATTGATGGCCGCGCTGATGGCGGGTGCGCTCACCTTCGCGCCGGTCGACAGAGCGGAAGCGCGCGGTCGTGGCATCGGGCTGGGAATCGCCGGCGCCATAATCGGCTCGGCCTTGATTGCCGGCGCCTATCACCATGGCTATCATCGCCGTCACTACCGTAGCCACTACTATGAGCCGAACTACTACTATTACAGCAGGCCGCGCTATGTTTATGGCGGCCTCGGCTACTACCCGAGGCATCACCGGCATCACCGGCGCCATCACAGGTGGCACGGTCATCGCTGGTGACAGGATTGCCAATCTTAACTTAAGACAGCCGCGGAGACGGTAGATGACCGTCGCCGCGGCTTCCGTGTTTTAGATTTTCTGATTGTAAGCGCCAATTTCCGGCTGTTTCGATAGTAATTGATCTATATCGGCAAAGATTGCCCGCATGTTTTTTTCGGAGGTGGGGCTTTCGACCACGACCACGAGCTCGGGCTTGTTGGAAGAGGCACGCACAAGACCCCAAGTCCCGTCTGCCAGCGTGATGCGGACACCGTTGACGGTCACTAGATCGCGAATCGCCTGCCCGGCGATGGTTGCACCCTGAGCGTGCATCCGCTGATAGTGGGCGATAACCTTTTCGACGACATCGTATTTCACTTCATCTTCGCAGTGGGGTGACATAGTTGGCGATTGCCAGGTCTTTGGCAACGCGCGGTGCAGATCGGCCATGCTGCGGCCGCCCGCGCGATCAAGCATATCGCATACGGCCATGCCGGAAACCAAGCCGTCATCGTAGCCGCGGCCCAACGGAGGCTGGAAGAAGAAATGACCTGACTTCTCGAAGCCGACCAGCGCCTTGATCTCGTTCGTGTAGCGCTTCATGTAGCTGTGGCCGGTTTTCCAGTAGACGGTCGATGCGCCGTTGGCTTTGAGAACCGGGTCGGTGGTGAACAACCCCGTGGACTTTACATCGGCAACGAACTTTGCGTCGCGGTGGATTGCCGACAAGTCGCGGGCAAGCATGACGCCTACTTTGTCGGCGAAAATCTCGTGACCCTCGTTATCGACGACCCCGCAGCGGTCGCCATCGCCGTCGAAGCCGAGACCGACATCGGCCTTGTGCTCAATGACTGCGTGCGCAATTGCATGCAGCATTTTCATGTCTTCCGGGTTTGGATTGTAGCGCGGAAAGGAATGGTCAAGCTCAACATCGAGCGGGACCACATCGCAGCCAATTGCCGCAAGAACCTGCGGAGCAAAAGCGCCGGCTGTGCCGTTGCCGCAGGCCGCGACCACACGCAACCGGCGCGCCAGCTTGGGCCGATCGGCGAGCGAGGCAATATAGCGGTCGGCGAGATCAGCGATATAGATGTAAGAACCGCCGGCGCGCGTTGCCGACCTGTTGCCGAGAACAATATCCTTGAGTGCTGTCATTTCATCGGGCCCGAAGGTCATCGGCCGGTTCATCCCCATCTTGATGCCGGTCCAGCCGTTATCGTTGTGGCTGGCAGTGACCATCGCGACGCCTTCGACGCCAAGCGCGAACTGCGCAAAATACGCCATTGGTGATAGTGCCAACCCGATGTCGTGCACCTCCGCACCGCCCGCCAGCAGTCCGGTGATCAGCGCCTGCTTGACGGCGCCCGAATACCAGCGGAAGTCGTGTCCGACGACAAATCGTTTCGGCACGCCGCGCTGTTCGAATAGGGTCGTCAACCCCAAGCCTATGGCGTTGAGGCCCATCAAGTTGATTTCTTCCGGAAACAGCCAGCGCGCATCGTACTCGCGAAAGCCTGTAGGCTTGACGAGAGGAATTCGTTCAAAGTCGGCAGTATTGGGTTTGAGGTCGGCACGCGGCATAGGCAGCATAAGGGCAACCTTTCGTTGGCCAATTCTTGATTGGAGGTGTTAGACGATTGTGCGATGTCCGCCAACCATTGCCCTGGTTGGAGCAGGCCGCAATGCTACTCGTGCAGCACCAGGACGCCAGGGCGCATCTCGGTGCGACTGAGTTTGCCCAGGAATGACATGCCCAGCAATGAGGTTTGCAATTTGCCGGGTTCGCTGACAGCGGCAGCCACATTGCGGACGGTGATGTCGCCGATGCTGACGCGAGCAAGGACTACCGGTGCGAATTTTGCAATGCCGTTGGCCGTCTGACTGCGGTGCGTGAAGTCACTGAGCCGCACAAAAATGCCGGCGCGCTCAGCATCCTCGTAACTCAATGCGACGAGCGATGCGCCAGTGTCGACCATAGCCTCGATAGAGCGGCCATTGATTGACACTGGAGTTTGAAAATGACCGTGCTTTCCCGCGCGCAACTCAACTGCTCCTGAGTTGGCCGCGGCGCCGAGGGTATGGGTTTTCAGTGACGGCTCGCCGGATACGCCTGCTTCCATTGACCATCCCAACGCCGATATGGCTACCGTTTTCAGTTCGTCAAAATAGACGAAGCAGCAGACAGCACAGACGGCCATCGCCAACCAGGAACCCGCCTCGCGGATGGCATACTGGACGACAGAAGGCGCGGCCATGACGCTTTCCCAAAAGTGGGACGCTGCAACTTGTGACCAAAGATCATCCGCGCAGCGTCAAGAACTCACCCGAGAACTCATAGGAGCGCAGGCGCGTTAAGAAACTCATACCAAGCAAACTTTCGGTCAGTGCGCCGGGTTTGGCCACCAGCGCCTCGACACCGTCAACCACAATGCCGCCGACCGCCATGCGCTTGATGCGCACGGCTGCTGCATAGGCGGTACCGTTGGCGGTCCGCACCGGTACCGAATAAGTCAGCGCATCAATATCGATGCCCGCAAGCCGCGCATCGGTGGGCTTGAGCACGACTGTTGTTGCTCCGGTATCGACCAGCAATGTCAGGTTTGCACCATTGACTTCGCTGCGGGCAATAAAATGTCCGTCAGCACGCTTGCGAATCCGTACTGCTTGTTCGGCACCGTTCCCTACTCTGACACTCATAGCTTCGCCCGGCGGCATGAGCTCGGCGGTGACTCGCTGTGCCAACACCTTGAAATCCTCGCGAAAGCTATAGCCGAGCACCAGCGCAAGGGCGATCGAGACCCAGATCGCCAAATCCTTGGCCGCTCGACTGAAACGGCCTTGATAGCCGCCAAGTACGGACATCCCGACAAAGATCAGCAGTGATCCGGCGGTGACAAGCCCCATGAAACTACTGGCATCGAGCCCGGCGATTGTGCCGCCATCGCCTGCTACGATCACTGCCAGAAAAGCGAGCGCCAGGACGCAGAGCAACAACCACAGCTTCATCGGGAACTCGCAGAGTTGAAGGTCAGTGCCGCGAGGCGTCTAGGCAGTTCAACCATGATGCGCTGGCGCTCGATATTGGAAAACGCCGACCAACCGGCGATTTCTTCCAACGAGCGGCCGCACCCGCAGCACAGTGCCGCCCGCTGGTCCATAACGCAGATTTTGATGCAGGGTGTATCCACTTTCCGCCGCGCCGTCGCCAGAAAATAGTTATGTAGTGACGCGAGTTCACCGGAGCAATGTGGCTATTCTCGGTTGTGGGCTACAACCGCAAACCTGCTAGCCTAGTCAATTCTTACAGTAGTGGGCGATTTTATTCGGGGCCGCCGCGGCACGCGCAGCTGATCCGCCGGTTGCCGGTGACGTTCCTCACCGAGCGGCTGCAGCGGAGCTAGTTGCTGTAGAACGCGCTGTTTGGGGAACCGGACGATTGCCTCGGTGCCCTTGCGCAGTTCCGAGCGCAAATCGAACCACCCGCCATGCAACTCGATCAGGCTTTTCACGATAGGCAGTCCCAAACCAGTACCGCCTTCCGCGTTCTGATGGGCCAGAGAGCCCTGGCCGAACGCCTGCATCACCTTCGGGATTTCCTCTTTGGGAATGCCAGGGCCGGTATCGCGCACGGTAAATGTTTGGCCGCCATCCCGGCCTCGGCGCACCGTCAAGGTCACAGTGCCGCCGCGCGGCGTAAACTTGAGCGCATTGGACAGGAGATTGAGGCAGATTTGCCGAACCGCGCGCTCGTCAGCCCATATTTGAGCGAGGCCGTCGTCAAAGTCTTCGATGATGTGCAGGCTTTTGCCATCGGCTCGGATCTTCAATAGGCGATGACAGTCTCCTACCACGTCTGCCAAGCGAATTGCTTCCTCATGCAACTCGTACTTGCCGGCCTCGATGCGCGACAGATCCAAAATTTCGTTGATTAGCTGCAGAAGATGACGCCCGCTGTCGTGAATGTTTCCGGCGTAGTCCTTGTAGACCTTGTTCTGCATCGGCCCCATGATCTCGGTCTTCATTACTTCGGAAAAACCGAGGATGGCGTTGAGCGGCGTGCGCAGCTCATGGCTCATAGTTGCAAGAAAGCGCGATTTGGCTATGTTGGCGCCCTCTGCCCGACGGCGAGCTTCATCTGAAATCGATTTCGACTCCTCCAGTTCAGCGATCAGACCGTCCTTCTGCGCCCTGAATTCCAGCATTGCGAGCGCGGTGGAATAGAGACCCCTGGCCAAAAAAATAAAGTAGATCTGAACACCGACTGCCATTGCAGCCAGCGCCAGATAAAACAGGTCGTGCAGCATCGCCAGTCGCACAACAACGGCAACCGTCATCGGGATCGTGCCGACATAAAGCAGCTGGATCATCGTCGAGGCGAACGTCATGCGGATCGCAAGAACGACGATCAGCGATGCAAAAATGAAAACATGACTGGTGAATACAAAGTTCTGCATGCTCGGCTCGTTGGCTTGAATGCCGACGAGGGCGAATCCCGCCCAGGCGCAGCCGCTTACCGCTTCCGCCATCAATAGGCGCTTATGCCACACGCCGACGTTGACATCGCTTGGCGGCAATGTGTTGAGCTGCCGGCAAACTAGCAGCAGCAGAACTTTTGCCCCGACAAGGCTGGTCAACCATACCGCTGCATGCAGGGGCGGCGCCCAAAATGTCGAAGCGAGAGAAAAAATCAGTGCAAGCAGCCACATATGCGGTTGCGCCGACAACTCGTTGCGCACGAACATCAGCATTAACTCGTATTCGAACTCGGGCTTGATGGTGGTGCCTTGTGCCAACCGCTGCCGCGTCTCACGGAGTTGTTCGGTCTCGGCAGCGCGTTGGCCATGACCCCGGGCGGTCGCTCTATCGGACAAGCGGCGCGCAAGAATGGGCTGGCCGGGGAGGGGAGCCCCAACAGACCGATCAGCTGCCGCCATCCCCGTCATCAACGTCACCCATTCGAAAGCCGCGCCATTGTCCCGAATTGAAACAACTCTTCACTGAATTTGCTAACAGCCCGTTTATACGTTCAAATTCAGCTGTCGCCGTCTCGCAGACGCATACGTGAGACGTCTGGAAGTTGCGGCTGACGCCCATGTTGGATAGCGATAAATGGTCAGCGGACAGTCCAGGGAATCTGAGCCATGAAGATCCTCGAACAGGCGAAAGCGCCAAACCCGCGCCGCGTCCGCATTTTCCTCGCGGAGAAGGGGATCGCCGTGCGCTTTGAGCAGATCGACATCATGCGGTTCGACCAGCGGTTGCCGGAGTTCACCGCGGCCAATCCGATGCAGCAAGTGCCGGTCCTTGTTCTCGACGATGGTAGCGCGATCTCCGAAAGCGTCGCTATCTGCCGGTATTTCGAAGAGTTGACGCCTGATCCGCCACTGATGGGCCGTGGCGCACTCGAACGGGCACGGGTCGAGATGTGGAATCGTCGGATGGAGCTGGGCTTGCTGTCACGCGTGGCACAGGCCTTCCGTCATACCCACCCCGCGATGGCGCAAATGGAAAAGCCGCAAGTCAAGGAATGGGGCGAAGCAAACCGAGGTCGCATCGCCGAAATGCTCGAGATGATGGATCGGGCGTTAGCCGGCTCGACCTATGTCGCGGGGGACCATTATTCCATCGCCGACATCACCGCACTGGTTGCGATCGATTTCATGAAACCGATCAGGTTCGAGCGTCCGACGGCTCTCGCGCATCTCGAGCGCTGGTATAACTCGGTTGCAGGCCGCCCGAGCGCGAAGGCTTGAGCATCACACGCCGAGCGACCGCCTGACCTCGAAAATCTCCATGATCCGTGCGCCGCGATGCGGCCCGTCGCAGACGAACTGCCACTTGCCGCAGGAATACGTATCGCACAACTTTACGCCCTTGATCAGGATCCAATGGCCTTCGCGACCTTTGTGGATCGCCAATATGTAGTGGGCCCAGGCATTACGCGGCTTCTGCATCCACTGCCAAACGGTCGGGCGTTGTTTTCGCGCGTGATGCAGGAAGCTTTGCTTCAGCCCCATCGTGAATCCGAACACCGCCAGCGCCCCTTCCACCTCCGACGCGTAGGTGCCCTTCACTATCGGCTTTCTGTGGTCTGGAATATCTCGCAACCTGCGGACTTCTTCCTCCACCCGACTGATCGGATAGCCGGTAATCGCTGAGAGCACGTACGGGCCGCAGAACGCGACCCTGCCGGTGTCGTTCTCGGCGTCGTTCAAGCTCGACGTCAGACGTACGGTGTGACGCTGTTCGCTCATGTTGGCTGTCCCCCGTGCAGCGAAAGTTGGGCTGGGTTAACGAGAGATTACCGCTAGCCCCTTTACGAGCGGTTAACGAACCGTCTCAATGAGACCCCAACGATACTGAACTCAAGGGTTTCGAACATGGCCCGACCGCCCGAGGTTGATACAACGGAGAAGCATCGGGGCGCGGGTCTTCTCCAGGGCCTTCAGAGCTACGGCGATCGCGATTTTTCGATCTACATGCGGCGCGCGTTTGCAAAGTCGATGGGCTTTTCATCGCATGAACTGGCACGCCCGGTCGTCGGCATCGCCTACACCCACTCGAAATTCAACCCCTGCCATCGCCACTTCCCTGAGCTGCTCGAGGCCGTCAAACGCGGCATCACCTATGCCGGAGGCCTTGCTCTGGAGTTTCCGACGATCAGCCTGCATGAGAGCACGCTGGCGCCCAACTCCATGAAGTTCCGCAATTTGATGGCGATGGACACCGAGGAGATGATCCGAGCTCAACCGATGGATGCGGTGGTGCTGATGGGCGGTTGCGACAAGACCGTGCCTGCCCAGCTGATGGCGGCGGCAAGCGCCGGCAAACCCGCCATCCAGCTGATCGGCGGGCCGCAGATGACGTCGCGCTACAAGGACGATCGCGTCGGCGCTTGTACTGACTGCCGCAAGTTCTGGATGCGCTACCGCGCCGGTGACATGAGCCTGTCGGAAATCGAAGCGGTCGAGGGGCGCCTCGTCACGACGGCCGGTACCTGCGCGGTGATGGGCACGGCCTCCACCATGGCGGCGATCGCTGAAGCATTGGGCATGATCCTTCCAGGCACGGCAGCGATACCGGCGGTACATGCGGATCGCCTCCGGGCGGCGGAGGCAACCGGGGTGGTGGCCGTCGGCATGATCGCGGCAAAGCTCACGCCCGATCGGATTATATCGGCGCAAGCGATCGAGAATGCGATGCGGGTATTGCTGGCGCTCGGCGGGTCGACCAACGGTGTCATTCATCTGGCGGCGATTGCTGGCCGCGTTGGATTGAGGCTCGATTTGCGCCGCCTTAACGAGCTTTCGGACACGACGCCGGTGCTGGCTGCGGTGAAGCCTGTCGGCAACGAGTTCTACATGGAGGACTTCTTTGCGGCCGGCGGTATCGGAGCGGTCATGCGCGAGTTGAAACCGCTTCTGCACCTCGATTGCCTCACCGTCACTGGTGAAACTCTTAGAGAAAGGCTGAACGCCGAGACAGATCATTATGTCGATCGCCGGGTCATCAAATCCACCGCGGCGCCGGTCGAGCAACACGGTGGCCTCGTCGCGCTGTTTGGCTCTCTGGCGCCGGATGGCGCCATCATCAAGCGGTCGGCGGCCAGCCCAGACCTGTTCGAACGCGAAGGCCGTGCTATCGTTTTCACTTCGCTCGACGATCTGGCCGGCCGCATCGACACCCCTGACCTCGATGTCGAACCGGATGATTTTCTGGTTCTTCAGAACGCCGGACCACGTAGTGCATCCGCCATGCCCGAAGCCGGCTTCCTACCGATCCCGAAGAAACTCGCCAGGGCCGGCGTCAGGGACATGGTGCGGATTTCCGACGCGCGGATGAGCGGTACTGCGTTCGGCACCATTGTGCTGCATGTTGCGCCTGAAGCCGCCGTTGGCGGCGCGATCGGTCTGGTGCGAACAGGCGATCGGATCCGGCTCAGCGTCGCTAGCCGCTCGCTAGACCTGCTTGTCGAGGAGCCTGAGCTTTCGCGCCGCCGTGCCGCCTTGAGAGCGCCGCAGGCAACCGAAACGCGCGGCTACGGCAAGCTTTTCAGCGACAGCGTGCTCCAGGCTCCTGAAGGCTGCGATTTCGATTTTCTGGTGTCATCCGATCCATCTCGCCAAAAAACCGGCTGACGCAAAGTGCAGTGGCCGATCCGGCAATCAACGCTGGAGGGCGGACCATGGGGCAAGTAGCGACGCCGATTTCTCGGCGTCGCGAGTTGTTCTCACCACCAGCGGTGCCCGCGATGGCAATGCCAAGTGCAACGCAGGCGGCCATAGCGGCCGCGCCAGCATTGGCGGTGACAACGGCGTCCGCCCCAGCGGTGGCTGGCGAGCTCAATGCCGCCGCCTTCGGCGACAGCCGCAGGTTGGAGGGGACTGAACGGTCCCGTTACCGCGGCACTCGCACCGGCGCCACCAAAGGATGCGGCCGCTCCCAGCACGATTGCCGTTACGGCCGCTCGATAGCTCCTCTTCATATCATAACTCCATTTTCACGTTTGGAACTGACGACCGCGCCACACGAGCGCGGCACCATCCGATGTCCGGACTGTTTCCAGTTTCCTAGGTACAACCTGAACATCATCTGAACGGGCAAGACCCGTTCGCGGCGCGGCGATCAAGCGAACTCGCAGCAACGCGGTCGGCATGCCGGTTGCGACGGGGTGGCTGCGGCGAGCCTGCGGCAGTATAAGGGTTCGAGCCAATACTAATCGCGGGATACTCGACAATGTCGATCACCACACGCTTGACACGCCGATTGGCGATCGCACATCCGATCATCAGCGCGCCAATGGCATTCGCCGGCGGAGGGAAATTGGCGCGGGCCGTATCGCACGCCGGTGGACTTGGTCTGATCGGCGGCGGCTACGGCGATGACGAATGGCTCAATGAGCAGTTCCAGGCCGCCGGCAACGTGGCTGTGGGCTGCGGACTTATCACCTGGTCGTTGCTGCAAAACCCGGCACTGTTGGATCACGTCCTGGAGCGCCACCCGAAGGCGGTCTTCCTGTCGTTCGGCGAACCGACGCGGTTCGCGAGCAGGATCAAGTCGGCTGGTGTCATATTTATGCTGCAAGTGCAGTCGCGGCGCGATGCCGAAGTGGCTCTGGACGCCGGCGCCGATATCATCGTCGCGCAAGGCGCAGAAGCCGGCGGGCATGGCGAGAAACGTGCGACGCTGACGATCGTGCCGGAGGTTGCGGACCTCATCGCCAAGCGGGCACCCGATACGTTGTTGTGTGCAGCGGGCGGCATCGCAGACGGGCGCGGGCTTGCCGCGTCGCTGATGCTCGGTGCCGATGGGGTCGTGGTCGGGTCGCGATTCTGGGCAAGCAATGAAGCGATTGTCCACCCCAACATGCACAGGGTCGCGATCGCGGCTACCGGCGATGACACCGTGCGGCAGTGCGTGACCGACATCGCTCGCGGCTACGACTGGCCGGAACGGTTCAATATCCGGGTGCTCCGCAATGGCTACATCGACGGTTGGGTGGGCCGCGAGGCTGCATTGCGCGAGGCGGCAGCAACCGAACGTCCCCGGTATGCCGCAGCGGCTGCAGCAGGTGATTCAACGACCGCAGCGGCCATTGTCGGCGAAGCGGCCGGCCTGATCCATTCGATTGAACCGGCGGGCGCGATACTTGAGCGTATGATTGCCGAGGCTGAAGCGTTGCTCAGGGGCGGTACTGATATGCTCAATTGATGCGATCCGCTTTCCTCACTAAACCCTAATGGAGGAACTGCGCTGGAAGCGTTTTGCTTCTGTCCGATTGGACTCACTCGCCATGAATTTTTCCCTCTCCGAAGAGCAGCTCGCGATCCAGGATACAGCGCTTAATTTCGCCAAGGAGCGCTTGGCGCCGTCGGCCGGGGAGTGGGACGAAAAAGGCTATTTCCCGATCGATGTCATCAAGGAGACCGCTGGCCTCGGCATGGCCGCGATCTATGTTCCCGAGACACAAGGCGGGTCCGGCTTGAGCCGTATGGACGGGGCGCTCATTATGGAGGCGCTGTCGTATGGCTGCCCCTCGGTTGCGGGCTACATTTCGATCCACAATATGGTCGCATGGATGTTGGGGCGTTACGGTTCGGATGCTCAGACGGCCGAATGGATGCCGAAACTCAGCAGCATGGAGTGGCTGGCGAGCTATTGCCTGACCGAGCCTGGCTCCGGCTCCGATGCCGCCGCCATGAAGACCCGGGCCGAGCGTGTCGGCGACCACTATCTCCTGAACGGGAGCAAGCAATTCATCTCGGGCGCAGGTGCGACCGATTTCTATTTCGTGTTCGCGCGCACCGGCGGCGATGGCGCGTCAGGCATCTCGGCATTTGTTCTGACGAAGGGCATGCCGGGACTGTCGTTCGGCGCCAATGAACGCAAGATGGGCTGGAACGCGCAGCCGACTCGTCAGGTCATCATGGACAATGTGAGGGTGCCGGCTGCCAATTTGGTCGGTGGCGAGGAGGGGCGTGGCTTCAGGTGCGCGATGAGCGGTCTTGACGGCGGACGCGTCAATATCGGTGCCTGCTCGCTGGGCGCTGCATGGGCCGCGCTCGACAAGTCACGGCAGTACATGTTCGAGCGAAAGGCGTTTGGACAAGACCTCGCGCAGTTTCAGGCCTTGCAGTTCAAGATCGCCGACATGGCGACCGACCTTGAAGCCGCGCGCCTGATGATCTACCGCGCCGCTGATGCTCTCGACCGCGCTGACCCCGAAGCTACCAAGTATTCCGCCATGGCAAAGCGCTACGCGACGGACCTGGGATTCAAAATCGTCAACGAGGCGTTGCAGCTTCACGGCGGCTACGGCTACCTGAAGGACTACGGCCTGGAAAAAATGGTGCGCGATCTGCGCGTGCACCAGATCCTCGAAGGCACCAACGAGATCATGCGCGTGGTTATTGCGCGTAAGGTGCTGGGTGGGAACAGGGGGTGATGGGCATCACGCCACGCCCTTCGCTTGCTCGCGCAGCGCGAACTTTTGGATCTTGCCGGTCGAGGTCTTGGGCAAAGGTCCGAACACCACGCGCCTCGGGATTTTGAAAGCCGCCATGTGGCTCCGGCAAAAAGCGATGATCTCGTCAACCGTGACCTCTACCGCGCCGGGCTTGAGCGTGACGAAGGCGCACGGTGTCTCGCCCCATTTCGGATCGGGGCGGGCGACGACGGCTGCCTCCATGATCGACGGATGGCGGTAGAGCACGTCCTCGACTTCGAGCGATGAAATGTTCTCGCCACCAGAGATGATGATGTCCTTCGAGCGGTCCTTGACGTCGACATAGGAGTCGATATGGCACGCCGCCAGATCGCCTGTGTGGTAATAGCCGCCGGCAAAGGCCTGCGCCGTCGCCGCTTCGTTCTTGAAGTAGCCTTTCATGACGGTATTGCCGCGCTGCATGATCTCGCCGATCGTTGCGCCGTCGCGCGGCACCGACATCATGGTCACCGGGTCGGCCACGATGATGTCCTCGACAGCTACCGTCGGCACGCCCTGGCGGGCCATCAGCGCATAACGCGCCTCGCTCGCCAGTCCGCTCCAGCTTTCGCGGGGCGCACAGAACAGCGACGGGCCATAACTCTCAGTGGTGCCATAGGCGTGCAGCACGTCGAAGCCCATCGCCTCCATGTCGCGCAGCACGGCCGAAGCAGGCGCTGCGCCTCCGGTCATGATACGAGGCCGCACCGGCAGCGTGCGTTTATGCTCGCCCGGCGCGTGGATCAGCATCGTCAGCACAATTGGTGCGCCGCACATGTGCGTTACGCGGTGCCGGTCGATCAATTCGAAGATGCGCTTGGGCTCGACTTTGCGCAGGCAGATATGCGTCCCGCCAACGGCGGTCACCGCCCACGTGTAGGTCCAGCCGGAGCAGTGGAACATCGGCAGCGTCCACAGCAGCCGAGCGGTATGGTCGAGCTGAAACGTCAAGGCATTGGATATGGCGGCGAGGTAGGCGCCGCGATGGCTGTAGACGACGCCCTTCGGATTGCCCGTGGTGCCGGAGGTATAGAGTAGGCAGATGTTGTCCCATTCGTCCGAGATGCCCGGGTAGGCAAAGCCGGGGTCGCCGGCCGCGATGAAGTCTTCGTACTCGATTTCGGCAATACCTGGAGCCGTCGGCAATTCTATGTCTGCTATGTCAACAACCCGCGGACGGCTGGCGCTCAACTCCAACGCGCGCACAACAACGCCGTGAAATTCACGGTCGGCAAGCAGAAGTTTTGCTTCGCCGTGGTCGAGGCAGAATGCGACCGCGCCGGGATCGAGGCGAGTATTGATCGGACTGAGCATCGCCCCAATCATAGGCACAGCGAAATGGGCTTCGAGCATTGCGGGCGTGTTCGGGGCCATGATCGCCACGGTATCGCCGCGCTCGACGCCGGCCATGGTCAGCGCGTGTGCGAGCCGTCGGCAGCGGGTATACAATTCGGCATATGTGAACGTCAGTTCGCCATGGATTACTGCTGTTCGGTTTGGGAAAAAAGCGGCAGCGCGTTGCAGAAAACTGATGGGCGACAGGGGTACATAATTGGCTTGTGTTTTGGCCAGCTCCGGACGCTCCGTGGCCATCGCTTGAACCTTCCGTCAGATTTTCAACCCGCGCGACCGCAGAAAGCGGGGATTGCGCACCTTCAACTCGGCAATCAGCGTCGCGCGCAGCTTTTGAGCAAGGCCGGGGTGCGTGACTTCATTCACTTTGCCTGAACGGACGTCGGCGGCAAGCCGACGGGCGTTGCCATCCCCGTCATCATAGACCTGATCGAGAATAGCCCATAAGGCTGCGTCGTCGGCTGTGGTGATCTCTCGGCGTGCCACATCGAGCGCGCGGACGATCATGGCGGCGGCATAGCGTTGCTCAGGCGCCAGTCCGGGCACGATCTCGGACTTGAGTGTGTCGGCGGCTAGCGCGATCAGTGTCTCGGCATTGAGCCTCCGACTCTTGTGCCTGTTGGCCGGCTTCGACATCAGCGGCCTCTGGTCTCGCTGAAGCCTGAAATGCCTTCCAGGCAATCGAACTCCATCTCGGGTGTCATCAGACCTGTGAGAGCCAACTCGATTGCGCTCTCGCCCCCCGTCAGGAAGCGGTCGCCTTGCAGCACCGAGATCACCGCCCACTTCGCCGCTGCCATGATCTCCCAATAGGCAATCGCAGCTTCGTCGAGCTTGCCGGCGGCGCGCGCGTTGTAGCTGTCGTAAAGCGCACGGCGCGGTGCGATGCCGCCGGCCTCATATTCGATCCCGTCACTGCCGAAGCGCCAACAGCGCGCGCAGAACCAACCGATGTCTTCGAGCGGATCACCCCAGTGGGCGAACTCCCAGTCGAGAATGGCGGACAGGTGGCCGTCCTCGATCATGTAGTTGCCGGTGCGGAAGTCACCGTGCACCAGGCATAGTTGCCGTGTATGCGGCGCATTGGAGTCGAGCCAACTCAACGCGTAGTCCAGCGCCGGACGGGCTTGCGAAGCCCCTTCCAATGCGGTCTTGAGCTTTGCAGTTTCGGCGCGGGCAGGCGGCAGCAGCGGGATGGGCAGAACCGAAAGCTCAGGGTTGGGAATGCGGATCGCGTGGATACGCGCCAGTGCCGCGCCGAGTTCGGCCGCCAGACGCGGCCCGTACTGCGGTAATTTCGGATCTCGCGTTATGCGACGCGCGTGCGCCTGCCCGGACAAGAATGTCTGAATCAGAAAAGGACGACCAATGATGTCGGCTTCCGAACAGCGCCGGATCGGTTCCGCCACTGGCACGCCGGCCTTATGCGCACAATTGATGACCGCGAATTCTGCTTCCCGATCGAGACTGAACGCCAGCCGGCCAGGGGCGTCAGTGCGCAGAACCCAGGATCGAGCCGCGCCGCCTACGGTGGCATCGAATTGCCAGTTCTCCTGCACCGCGCCGCCGCTCAGCAATCGAGCCGCAGTAATCGCGACGGGAGTGCCGAATTCATCCGATAACCAGCTTTGCAGTCTGTGCAGTTTCGATGGATCGAACGCGCGCGCCCGTGTCTGCTTAGTTTCGAGGACTTCCGTCATGCCGTTACTCACTGGCCAAGCGAGAGCCCCAGGAAATCGCCTTTGCTGAGATCGACGCCGTTGTGCCGAAGGATTGCGTAAGCCGATGTCAGGTGAAAATAGAAATTCGGGATCGCAAAGTTGACCAAATAAAACTGCCCCTTGAAGGTCGTCGGCTTGCCCGCAACCTTGATGGTGATATCGCGTTCCTCCGAACCGTCGATCTGACCGGCTTTGAAATTCTTCAGGAAGTCGTTGGTTTTCTTCGCCCGAATCTTCAGATCGGCCAAAGTTTTCTCGTTGTCCTCGTAGGCCGGAGGTTCGATTCCGGCAAGGCGAGCCGTCGAACCCTTGGCAAAGTCGCAGGCGATCTGAACCTGGCGGATCAACGGAAACATGTCGGGCGCTAGCCTGCAACCGGCAAGCACGGCAGGATCGACCTTCTTCGAAGTGGCGAACGTCTCAGCCTTGGCGAGAACGCCTTGCAGGCCCTCAAGAGTTTGAATGAAGGCCGGTACTGATGCTTGGTACATGGAAATGGTCATCGAGTTCTTTCGGGGAAGTTGCGTTGGTTGGACGTCGGGCAAGTTACTTCGTCGGGGGCTGGAGAACCAATAGTCGAATTATGCAAGGGCTATTTCGCTTCTTCCTTTTTCAGCCCCGCTGCTGCGAACATTGTTTGGAAAAATTCGAGCTGTTCGCCCAAATGCTTTACATGTGCCTCGCGGCTGCGCATGGCGGGCGCAAAAGCCACCGTGCCTGTGGCATCGAAACGCGACAGCATAATCGGGTCTGAGAGCATCTTTGCCAATGCGGCATTGAGCTTCTCGACGATATCGCCGGGTGTGCCTTTGGGCGCGTACAAACCGTTCCAGATCGTAACCTCCAGCTTGGGCAGGCCAATTTCCTTGTTGGAAGGCACGTCCTTCAAGCTGCTCAGCCGTTCGGCCGATGTCACCGTGTAAGCCTTGACCGTGCCGGCTTGGATCTGTGGCACTGCGGTCGTCGCTTGATCGCACAGCACGTCGATCTGACCGCCGACGAGATCATTCATCGCCGGGCCGGTGCCGCGATAAGCTACCATCGAAAGTTTGACGCCCAGGATCTGCTGAAGCAGCGTGGCGCAAATGAACGAGTTCGAGCCGACGCCCGCAAAGCCAATGGTAGCCTTGTCGCCTTGCTCCTTCAGCCACGTGGCCAAGGCGGCGGCATCCTTGGCCTCAAGCGTCTTGCGGCTAAGCAGCACCATCGGCCCGGTATTGACGAGGCCGACCGGTTCGAACGCGGTTTTTGCGTCATATTTCAGGTTGGCGTAAAGTGCTGGTGCAGCGGGCAGTCCGCTGTGGTGTGTCAGCAGGGTGTACCCATCCGGAGCGGCTTTGGCAGCTCGATCCGCGCCCAAGGTGCCGCCCGCGCCGGCGACGTTTTCGACGATGATCTGCTGGCCGAGCGTCCGGCCAAGGTGGTCAGCCATCAGCCGGCCGAGCACATCAGACGGTCCACCGGCCGCAAATGGCACGATCAGCGTAATAGGTTTAGAGGGCCATGCTTGGGCGAGCGCCGGGACCGGCGCCACAATCAAGGCAAGCAGTGCAATCAGTGTGCGAAACGGCGGCTGGGATTGTTTCATAAGAACGTTCCTCGTGTTTACAAACGCTTGGCAAGGACAGTTGCGTGCGCGCTATCGCGCGCGTCCGTCATCTGGATTTGAGCACCATCGAATATAAGGACTCGGCTGCCCGGAGTCCGATGTTTCAACAGAAGGCTATCATGCCGCGCATCACAATCCCAATCGCTGAAATTGGACTGCTTGTTACCGCCGCGCTGATGGCAAATCGCACGAGCGAACGCGTTGCTGACAGTGTCTCCCGGGCCCTGGTTCGGGCCGAGGTCGACGGTCACATCGGGCACGGCTTATCCCGCGTAACGACCTATGCGGCACAAGCACGATGCGGCAAGGTCGACGGCGTCGCTACGCCGGATTTCCTCCGCACGCGCTCTTCGAGCGCGATCATCGACGCGCGTCATGGATTCGCCTATCCCGCTCTCGATCTGGCTTGCGAACACCTGCCTAGTCTGGCGCGAGACGCCGGCATTGCCGCAGTCGGCATCAGGCGGTCACATCATTTCGGCGTGGCTGGACAAACGGTCGAGCGTCTGGCCGATGCGGGACTGATCGCGATCGTGATGGGCAACACGCCGCGCGCCATGGCAGCGATCGGTGGTATTCGCCCGATATTCGGCACCAATCCTATTGCTTTTGCCTGCCCGCGACGAGACGCTTGTCCGGTGATCGTCGATCTGGCGCTTTCGCAGGTGGCGCGAGGCCGCATTCTGATCGCCTGCCGCAAGGGCGAGCCGATCCCGGTCGGCTGGGCGGTCGACGCACAGGGCGATCCTACAACTGATGCCAAAGCAGCGTTGGCCGGAACACTGTTGCCATTCGGCGGGCCTAAGGGCGCAGCATTGGCGTTGATGGTCGAGATCATGGCGGCAGCACTGACCGGCGCCAATTTCGCTTTCGAAGCATCCTCCTTTCTCGACGAAGAAGGTTCGCCACCGGGCGTCGGACAAGTGTTGATCGCCATCGACCCGGCGGCTTTTGCAGGGCGCGAGGTGTTTCTCGATCGCGTGGCGATGCTTGCCGCCGTGATCGAAAGCGAGCCGGGCGCCCGGCTTCCAGGCAGCCGCCGCATGGCGCTGCGCGATCACGCCGAACGCCACGGGGTCAGTGTCGACGCAAAAACACTCGCCGGCATTCGCTCGATCGCTGTCGGACAAGTGCCCTAGCCCTGCACCGAATAGCCTCCGTCGACCGGGATGGCGGGGCCGGTCACGAAGTCGGACGCCGCGCTGGCGAGGAATACGGCGATGCCGG
>JBGTIU010000187.1:0-13989 GCA_041745515.1 Hyphomicrobiaceae bacterium
CGCATCCATGTCGGCGCGCAAGCCGATCGTCGGTCCCGAGCTGCCGCGGCGGCCGCGAATGACGGCAACGACGCCGCTCCGGCCGAAGCCAGTGGTCACCTCGTCGCAACCGAAAGCGCGCAATTTTTCGGCAACGATGCCGGCCGTGCGTTCGACGGCAAACCCGATCTCAGGATGTGCATGCAGATCCCGCCGCCACTCGGCCACTTCGTCGGAGAAGGCAGCGATGCGGTTAATGATCGGCATGGGGCGCTCGTCCTAAAAAGCACAACGATGGTTAAGCATTGGGTGAGATCGGCTCGAGCCGTCAAGCATTGTCTCGGCAGCCCAGTCAATTGCCGTCAGGGCGGTTCAGTTCTTGGTTCGGCATTCACCCCAACCCATGCGTTCCCGGAAACCGTGCCGACCGCAGGGAGGTTCGGTTGTCCGGGATGTTTGCCCGTAGCGGTGGGGCAAGATCATGCCACATCCAAACTGGTAAAGACCCTGGACATTTGCCGCGAAGAGGCGCGTCAAATTCCGGTAAGGCGGGAGGTGGGAGTGGAGAACTGAATTGCCCAGTCAATTGCGATTGCGACAACGCCTAGACCGTTTGCGAGCTTTGTTGCACTATGCGCCGCGCTCGGAAGCGGCGACAGCAAGACCGCTCGCCATCAGTTCAATAGAAATGGCTCTGTGCGCGAGCAGACAGGGCCGGAGGAAAGCACAATGAAATTTTGCAGAACAGCGGCGGTTGCCTGCGCGATAGCGATCGGCGCCGCCGTGCCTGCCGCGCACGCGGTGACGTTCAAGTATGCGTTCCAGGGCGATCTCAACGCGCTCGACCCCTACACGCTGAACGAGACGTTCACGCTCGGCGCCATGGGCAACGTGATGGAAGGCCTGACCAAGCGCGACAAGGATCTGAAGATCATTCCGGGGCTGGCGGAGAAGTGGGAGATCGTCGATCCTCTCAAGTGGCGCTTTACTTTGCGCAAGGGCGTGAAGTTCCATGGCGGAGAAGCTTTCACTGCCGACGACGTGTTGTTCTCGCTCGACCGCATGCGCACCGAGGCATCGCAGTTGAAGAGCCGTGCGCCGGCTGACATGAAGGCGGTCAAGGTCGATGATTTCACCGTCGATTTCGTGCTGACCCAGCCGAACCCGATCCTGCACGCCGAGTGGGATACCTGGTACATGTTCTCGAAGAAGTGGTCGGAGGCGGTCGGCGCCACGCAGGTGCAATCGGCCAAGGCGACCTCGGTGAGCGCCTGGGCGTTGAAGGCGAACGGCACCGGCCCGTTCACGATCGAAAGTCATGACCCCGGTGTGAAGACCGTGTTCAAGAAGAATCCCGGCTGGTGGGGCAAGGTCGAGCATAACCTCGACGACGTCATCTTCACCACCATCAAGGCCGACGCGACCCGCGTTGCGGCGTTGCTGTCGGGTGAAATCGACATGATGGACCCGGTTCCGGTCCAGGATATCGAGCGGATCAAGAGCAACGCGTCAACCGACGTGCTCACGGGCCCCGAGTTGCGGACGATCTTCCTCAACTTCGACAGCTTCCGCGACGAGCTCAAATACTCGAGCGTCAAGGGCAAGAATCCCTTCAAGGATGCGCGCGTCCGCAAGGCGTTCTACCAGGCAGTCGACATCGAGGCGATCAGGACCAAGGTCATGCGCGGCCAGGCCGTGCCGAGCTCGATCCTGATTTCGCCACTGCTGTTCTCGCGCTCGGGCGAGATCAAGCGACATCCCTATGATGTCGAAGCCGCGAAGAAACTGATGGCGGAGGCGGGTTACAAGGACGGCTTCGAGTTGCGCATGGATTGTCCCAACGATCGCTACGTCAACGACGCCGCGATCTGCCAGGCAGTTGCGGCGATGCTCGCGCGCATCGACGTCAAGGTCACGCTCAACGCGCAGCCCAAGGCGAAGTTCTTCGAGTTCGCCGGTGTCACCGGCAAATTCGACAGCTCGTTCAACATGTTGGGCTGGACGCCGGGATCGTTCGACAGCCATAACGTGCTGACCAACATTGCCGGCTGCCGCGATGCCGACGGCAAGGGCGCGGTGTTCAATTACGGCGGTTACTGCAACCCGAAAGTCGACGAACTCGCCAAGCAGATCTCAGCGGAGATCGACACCAAGAAGCGCGATGGCCTGATCTATGATGCGTTCAAGATTCTGCACGAGGAAGTAGGCCTGCTGCCGCTGCATCAGCAGGCACTGAACTGGGGCGTATCGAAGTCAGTTTCGATCCCGCAGCGCGCCGACAACCAGATCCTGTTCTACTGGGCGCAAAAGAAGTAGCACCGCGAAAATCGAAGGCCGGGGAGCCGATCGTTCCCCGGCCTTATCGTTTGCTGCAGTCAAATCCCCCTAGCGTCAGGAGTTACGAATGCGACGTCGTTCATGCTTCTTCGGCAGATATCTGACGGCGATTACGCTGCTGGCGGCCTTCGCACTGCCGGCCCAGGCCAAGACGCTGAAGTTCGCATTTCAAGGCGACCTGAACGCGCTCGATAGCTACACTCTGAACGAAACCTTCACACAGGGCATAATGAGCAATGTGATGGAAGGTCTGATCCGGCGTGATAAGGATCTCAAAATCATCCCTGCTCTCGCCGAGCGTTGGGAAATGATCGATCCGCTCAAATGGCGCTTTTATCTGCGCAAGGGCGTGAAGTTCCACGGCGGCGAGGCCTTTACCGCGGAAGATGCGATCTTCTCGCTCGAACGGGCGCGCACTGCGGACAGTTCGGTCAAGAACAAGGTTCCGGCCGACGCCAAGTTCGTAAAAATCGATGATCACACGATGGAAGTTCAGCTCGTCACGCCGAACCCGATCCTGCACTACGAGTGGGACGTGCTCCACGTGTTCTCGAAAGCCTGGGCTACCAAGGTTGGTGCCATCCAGGTGCAATCGCCCAAGGCGACATCGGTCAGTGCGTGGGCGTTGACGGCCAACGGCACCGGACCGTTCACGGTCGTCAGCCATGAGCCCGGCAACAAGACGGTGTTCAAGCCATTCCCGGGTTGGTGGGACAAACCGGTCCACAATCTGGATGAGGTGATCTTCACCACCATCAGGGCCGATGCGACGCGGGTCGCGGCGTTGCTATCGGGTGAGATCGACATGATGGACCCGGTGCCGGTGCAGGACATCGACCGGATCAAGAGCAACCCTGGAACCGACGTGCTCATTGGGGCTGAGCTGCGCACAATCTTCCTGAATTTCGACAGCTTCCGCGACGAGCTCAAATATTCGAGCGTGAAAGGCAAGAATCCCTTCAAGGATGCGCGCGTCCGCAAGGCGTTCTACCAGGCCGTCGACATCGAGGCGATCAAGGCCAAGGTCATGCGTGGCATGTCGGTGCCTTCAGCGTTGCTGCTGTCGCCACTTCTGTTCCAGCCGTTGGCCGACCTGAAGCGGCATCCGTTCGACGTCGAGGCCGCTAAGAAGTTGATGGCGGAGGCCGGTTATGGCGACGGCTTCGAGTTGCGGATGGACTGCCCGAACGACCGCTACGTCAACGACGCGGCGATCTGCCAGGCGGTTTCCGCCATGCTGTCGCGGATCAACGTCAAGGTCACGCTGAACGCCCAGCCGAAGGCCAAGTACTTCGAGTTCTCCGGCTCTTCAGGGGGCTATGACAGCTCGTTCAATCTGCTCGGCTGGACGCCGGGCTCATTCGACAGCTGGAACGTGCTGGCCAACATCATTGGCTGCCGCGACGAGAAAGGCAAAGGCGGCACCGCCAACTATGGCGGGTATTGCAACAAGCGCATCGAGGAGCTGACCAAGTTGATCTTGGTCGAAAGCGACAAGGCCAAGCGCGATGCCATGATCAAGGAAGCCTATATGATTGTCTACGAGGAAGTCGGCCTTGCGCCGCTTCATCAACAATCGCTTGCCTGGGGTGTCTCCAAATCGGTGAAGATGGTGCAGCGCGCCGACAATCAGATCCTGTTTTCCTGGGCGCGGAAGGAGTAATGTGATTGGTGCAGCTTCGTTGCAGGGCGGGGCGTTATTCGGTCCTGCGGCACTGCCCGAAACACAAAGACTGTCATCCCGGCATTTATTGCCGGGACCCATTGGGCGGCAAATTCCGGCATCACGATTTGCCGCTCAATAGGTCCCGGGGACAAGCCCCGGGATGACACCGGAGATAGCTTTCGCCGATAGATCCTCAATCCTGGACCTGACACCTAAACCCCATGCTGGCCTTCGCCATCCGCCGCCTGATCGAAGCGACCCTCGTCATGATGACGGTGGCGCTGCTGTCGTTCATCCTGTTCCGGTTCGTCGGCGACCCGGTGAGCCAGCTCGTCAGCCAGGATTCCACCCTGGAGGATCAACTCAGACTACGGGCGGAGCTCGGGCTCGATGACCCGGTCGTAACCCAGTTCGGACGGTTCGTGTGGAAGGCGGTGCACCTGGATTTCGGCATCTCCTACCAGGTCAAGCAGCCGGTCGCGACCATCATCGCTGACCGGTTCCCGGCGACGCTGGAGCTTGCCCTCGCCGCGGCCCTGTTCGCGATCCTGCTCGGCATTCCGATGGGTGTCTACACTGGCATTCACCGTCACTCCGTGCTTTCGAAAATTTTCCTGACGGTTTCGCTGATCGGAATATCCCTGCCGACGTTTCTGATCGGCATCCTGTTGATCTATGTGTTTGCCGTGAAACTCGGGCTGCTGCCGTCCTACGGACGCGGCGAAACGGTGAAGCTCGGTTTCTGGAAGACCGGGCTGCTGACCGTATCTGGCCTTAAAGCCCTGGTGATGCCGGCGATCACGCTTGGCCTGTTCCAGATGACGCTGATCACGCGCCTCGTCCGTTCCGAGATGCTGGAAGTGTTGCGCACCGACTTCGTCAAATTTGCTCGGGCGCGCGGCTTGAGCGACAGGGCGGTCTATTTCGGTCATGCCTTGAAGAATACGCTGGTGCCGGTGGTGACGATCATCGGACTGCAGGTCGGCGCCATCATTGCCTTCGCGATCATCACCGAGACGGTTTTCCAATGGCCGGGCATGGGGCTGCTGTTCATCAAGTCGGTGCAGACGGCCGATATCCCGGTGATGTCGGCCTACTTGATGCTGGTTGCCTTCATGTTCGTGGCGATCAACTTCGTCGTCGATCTTCTGTATGTTGCGATCGATCCGCGGATTCGCATCACCGGCTCGGCGGGCGGCTAGGAAAGCAGGCATGAACGAAGCCTCGAGCACGCAAGCATCGCAGACCGGCACTGCAACCAAGCGGCGACGGGGTTGGCTCGCCCGCGCGCTCGACAGCGATCTGGCGGCCAGTTTCTTCAAGTCCCGGGTGGTCGTCGTCGCCGGCATCGTGGCGCTGCTGATCGTGTTAGCGGCGATGTTCTCGCCGTGGCTCGCGCCGTCCAACCCTTACGATCTGCGCGGCCTCAACCTGCTCGACGCCAATACGCCGCCGGTGTGGAGCGCCGCCGGCGATCCGCGCTTTCTGCTCGGCTCCGATGCCCAGGGCCGCGATATCCTTTCGACCATGCTCTACGGCACACGAGCGTCGATCGTAATCGGGCTGTTCGCAGTCGTACTCGCCATGAGCCTCGGCGTATCGCTCGGACTGGTCGCCGGCTATTTCGGCGGTCGTACGGATGCGATCATCATGCGCATCGCCGACGTGCAGCTGACGTTTCCCGCGATCTTGACCGCGCTGCTGGTCGACGGCGTAGCCAGCGTGATCTTCAAGAACCAGAGCTCGGGCGCGACCAAGTTCTGGATCCTCGTGTTCTCGATCGGCCTGTCCTATTGGGTGCAGTATGCCCGCACCGTGCGCGGCGTAACGCTCGTCGAACGCAACAAGGAATACGTGCAGGCGGCGCGGCTGATCGGCATGCGCCCCGTCGCCATCATGTTCCGCCATGTGCTGCCCAACGTGCTGAGCCCGGTTTTGGTCATCGCAACGATCAATCTGGCGCTCGCCATCATCACCGAAGCGACGTTGTCGTTTCTGGGCGTTGGCCTGCCCCCGACCGAGCCGTCGCTCGGCACCATGATCGGCACCGGCAACGAGTTTTTGATGTCCGGCGACTACTGGATGGTGCTGTTTCCCGGCATCGCGCTCGCAACGCTCGTGCTCAGCGTCAATCTGCTGGGCGATTGGCTGCGTGACGCGCTCAACCCGAAGCTGAGATGATGAGCTCCGTCCCCGTCCTTTCCGTACGCGACCTGAAGGTCGAGTTTCCGACCCGGCACGGCGTGCTGACCGCGGTCGACGGCATTTCTTTCGATATCGCGGCCGGCGAGGTGCTGGGCGTGGTCGGCGAGTCCGGTGCCGGCAAGTCGATGACAGGCTCGGCGGTGATCGGTCTGCTGGAGCCGCCTGGGCGGATTGCGGCGGGCGAAGTCCTGCTCAAGGGCCAGCGCATCGACAATCTGCCCTACGAGCAGATGCGCCGCATTCGCGGCCGCCGCATCGGCATGATCTTCCAGGATCCGCTGACGAGCCTCAACCCGCTTTATCAGGTCGGCGAGCAGCTCGTCGAAACCATGCGCACGCATCTGCCGCTGTCCGAGGCTGCCGCCCGCGCGCGCGCCATCGAGCTCTTGACCGAGGTCGGTATCCAGGGCGCGAGCGACCGGCTCGATGCCTATCCGCACCAGTTCTCCGGGGGCATGCGCCAGCGCGTCGTGGTGGCGCTGGCGCTGTGCGCCGAACCGGAGCTGATCATCGCCGATGAGCCGACGACCGCGCTCGACGTGTCGATCCAGGCGCAGATCATCAACCTGCTGAAACGACTGTGCCGGGATCGCGGCACGTCGGTACTGCTCATCACCCATGATATGGGTGTCATCGCCGAAACGGCGGATCGCGTGGCTGTGATGTATGCGGGCAGGATCGCGGAGATTGGACCTGTCCGCGATGTCATCCAACGGCCTAACCACCCCTATACGCGCGGGCTGATGGGCTCGATCCCCACACTCGACGGCACCGAGCCGCGGCTGATGCAGATTCCCGGCAGCATGCCGCGATTGACGGCGATCCCCAAAGGTTGCGCTTTCAATGCGCGCTGCCAGCATGCTTTCGCGCGCTGTTTCGTCGACCGTCCGGATCCGATCGCGGTGGCGCAGTCCCGGGTCGCGTGCTGGCTGTGTGCCCCCGACGCTGGTGCAAGCCCTGCAGCGATGCCTGCTGGGGCTTCCGCATGACACAAGAGGCCTTGGTTCAAGTCACGGGGCTGTCGCGCGTGTTCGACGTTTCGAAGCCGTGGCTCAACCGGATGCTGGAGCGGGAGCATCGTCTGCTGCTGAAGGCCGTGCAGGATGTGACGTTCGGCATCGGACGCCGCGAAACATTCGCGCTCGTCGGCGAATCGGGATCCGGCAAGTCGACGGTCGCCAAGATGGTCGTTGGCCTGTTGCAGCCGACGGCTGGCACCGTGACGATCGATGGCACCGACATGTGGAAGGCGGGCCAGGCGGCCGACATGACCGCCGTCCGCCGCCGCATTCAGATGATCTTTCAGGATCCCTACGCCAGCCTCAATCCGCGTTGGCGGGTGGGCGCCATCGTCGCCGACCCTTTGCGGGCCTTCGGCCTGGCCAAGGATAACGCCGAAATGGAGGCGAAGGTCGCCGAGCTGCTGCGGCTGGTCGGTCTCGATCCGGCAGACATGCGCAAGTACCCGCACGAATTCTCCGGCGGCCAGCGCCAGCGCATTTGCATCGCGCGCGCGCTGTCGTCCAACCCGGAATTCCTCGTCTGCGACGAGCCGACTTCGGCGCTCGACGTGTCGGTGCAGGCGCAGATCCTCAACTTGATGCGCGACCTGCAGGATCGCCTCGGGCTGACCTACTTGTTCATCAGCCACAATCTGGCAGTGGTGCGCCACATGGCGACGCGTATCGGCGTCATGTATCTGGGCAGGCTGGTCGAAACCCAGGCTTCGGCCGACTTGTTCCGCAATCCGCAGCACCCCTATACGCGGATGCTGCTCGATGCCGTGCCGGATCTGAAGATGAGCGGACGCCCGCGCCGCATGATCGAAGGCGAGATCCCAAACCCGATCAGCCCGCCACCGGGTTGCGCGTTTCATCCGCGCTGCCCGCTCGTGCATGACCGCTGTCGCGTGGAAGTGCCGAAATCGTTCGTGCTGCGCGGCGGCACGGTCGCTTGCCACGCTGTGGAAGAGGGCCTCGTTGCCGCCGCGCGCTGAGTTTTCCTGAATTTGCAATTGGGCATCGCCACCATGTCTCGTTTAATCGTCGAACCGCAACGAATTCCGGATGTCGTCGTGCTCACGTCGCCGATCATTCGCGACGAGCGCGGGTTTTTCTCGGAAACCTACAGTGAGCGCGCATTTTCAGAGGCGGGGATCACGGTTCGCTTCGTCCAGGACAATCAGTCGCTGTCGATCAAAGCGGGCGTGGTCCGGGGGCTGCATTTCCAACGGCCACCGCATGCGCAGGGCAAGCTGATCCGCGTGACGCGCGGCGCGATCCTCGACGTGGCGGTCGATATCCGCGTTGGTTCGCCGACTTATGGCCAGCATGTCGCCGTCGAGCTGTCGGCGTCCAACCGGAAGCAGGTGTGGATGCCCGCCGGTTTCGCGCACGGCTTCTGCAGTCTCGAAGACAACTCCGAGGTCATCTACAAGGTCACTGCCTTCTACGCCGCCGAAAGCGATGCCGGGCTGGCCTGGGACGATCCGGCGCTCGGCATCCACTGGCCGGTTGATGGATCTCGCGCCCAGCTTTCGCCGAAGGATCGGCTGCATCCGAAGTTGGCCGATCTGGGGGCGGTCTTCACGTTTTGACACGGTCCAGCTACCAATGTCTGGTCGTAAGGGGTGATTCCGTGTTCCCCATTCTGCTATGGGGCCCTCGCAAGGATAATCGGTTCTGGCACTCCGGCCCAAATACAAACGCTGTCATCCCGGCATTCATTGCCGGGACCCATTGCGCAGCAAACCTTGACGCCTCGGATCGTGGCGCGATGGGTCCCGGGGACAAGCCCCGGGATGACACCGATGGGTTTGGGAAATGGAGATTTGATTTGCTCTGGCAGCCTTCGCGGCCACGACGGTTTTAAGGTGCCTGACATGAGAATAATCGTCACCGGCGGCGCCGGGTTCATTGGGTCGGCCGTCTGCCGTCATCTGATCGAGGCGACAGGCACGGAGGTCGTCAACGTCGACAAGCTGACGTATGCAGCCAATCCGGCGTCGCTGGCCTCGATCGCGGGCAAGCCGGGCTACCGGTTCGTGCAGGCCGACGTTTGCGACCGGCCCGCGATCAATCGAGTGTTCGTCGAAAGCCAGCCGGACGCAGTGTTGCATCTGGCAGCCGAAAGTCACGTCGACCGATCGATCACGGGGTCCGCCGCATTCATCCAGACCAACATTGTCGGCACGCACACGCTGCTTGAGGTTGCGCGCCATTATTGGGAGGGACTGCCGGCCGAACGCAAGGCGCGCTTCCGCTTCCTGCATGTTTCGACCGATGAGGTGTACGGCAGCCTCGAGCCGGGCCAGTTTTTCACCGAGACGACCCCGTACGATCCGCGCTCGCCGTATTCGGCCAGCAAGGCGGCGTCGGACCATCTTGTGACCGCGTGGCACGAGACCTATGGCCTGCCGACCCTCGTCACCAACTGTTCGAATAACTACGGCCCGTATCATTTTCCCGAGAAACTGATCCCGCTGGTGCTGCTGAACGCGCTCGAAGGCAAGCCGCTGCCGATCTACGGGGATGGACGGCAGGAGCGCGACTGGCTCTATGTCGAGGATCATGCACGCGCTATCGCCTTGGTGCTGCGCGGCGGCCGGATCGGCGAGACCTACATTGTCGGCGGCCGAGCGCCATGCACCAACCTCGAGGTGGTGGAGCGACTGTGCGACATTCTCGATCGTGCGAGGCCTGGCGCGGCGTCCCGTCGCGCGCTCATCACGTTCGTGAAGGATCGGCCCGGGCACGACCGGCGTTATGCTATCGACCCGGCCAAGATCGAAGCGGAACTTGGTTGGCGGGCACAGGAGACGTTCGAGACGGGACTGGAAAAAACCGTCGGCTGGTATCTCGACAATGAAGCCTGGTGGCGGCCGCTGCGTGAACGCGTGTACGGCGGGCAGCGGCTTGGCCTTGTCGAGCCGGCCGGGTCGCCATGATTGCCCAGCAACGAAAGGCAATTGTCATCGGCCGGGACGGTCAGGTGGCGCGGGCGCTGCGGGTCGCGCTGCCGAACCTTGGTTTCGCGGTCGTTACCCTGGGCCGACCGGAGTTCGATCTGTTGGAGCCCGCCACACTCGCCCGTGCGATCGTCGAGACACGCTCCGACATCATAATCAACGCTGGCGCCTACACCGCCGTCGACAAGGCAGAAGATGAACCGGAGGCCGCGCACGCGGTCAACGGAAGCGCGCCGGGCATCATTGCCGCGGCTGCCGCCGAACGCGACTGTCCAGTCATTCATTTGTCGACTGACTATGTGTTCGACGGCACGAAATCGACGCCTTATCTAGAAACCGACGCTGTCGCGCCACTGGGCGTTTACGGCGCCTCGAAGCTTCAAGGCGAGCTCGGGCTTGCAGCAGCGAACCCTCGCCATGTGATCCTGCGGACGGCATGGGTGTGTAGTCCTCACGGCAACAACTTCCTGAAAACAATGCTGAAACTTGGAGCCGAGCGGCCCGTGCTTCGTGTTGTTGACGATCAGCAGGGCGCCCCGACGTTCGCGGTCGACATCGCCATGGCGGTCGGAGCGATAGCGGTGCATTTGCAAGGTGTCCAAGGGGATGCCAGCCAACACTACGGCACGTTCCATCTAGCCAGCGGTGGCATCACGACGTGGTGCGGATTTGCCAAGGCCATCATGAAAGGGGCGGCGCAGCGTGGCTCCAAGGCGGCCGCCGTTGAAGCAATCCCAACCAGTGCCTACCCGACCAAAGCGCGGCGGCCGGCATATTCGAAGCTCGATACGCAGAAGATCGGACGCCTATATGGCGTGCACCTGCCGCAATGGCAGGATAGTCTGGAGGTTTGTCTCGATACGCTATTGGGACCGCGGCGATGACTTGTTGTGCCTTGGTTCGGTGCATTTGACAGGCTTCGTCAGGCACGCCTGACGGCGAAGTGGGCTCATCAGGGCGATGCAGGCGCTGCCGCACCGTAAAGATTGTCATCCTCGGGCTTGTCCGGGGTTGAGGCAAACGTTTGAATTCGCTGGGGGCTCACCATGAAAGGCATCATCCTGGCAGGCGGCAGCGGCACGCGCCTTTACCCCTTGACGCTGTCAATCTCGAAGCAACTGCTGCCGGTCTACGACAAGCCGATGATTTACTATCCGTTATCGGTACTGATGCTCGCTGGCATTCGCGACATCCTGATCATCACAACACCGCACGACCAGCCGCTGTTCCAAACGCTGTTGGGGGATGGACATCAATTCGGTGTTGAGTTGTCTTATGCCGTGCAGCCGAGCCCGGATGGCTTGGCTCAGGCATTCATCATCGGCCGCGGGTTTATCGGCTCCGAGCCTTGCGCGCTGGTGCTCGGCGACAACATTTTCTACGGCCATGGCCTCCCCGAGATGCTGCAGGCGGCAGCCAGGCGGCCTAACGGTGCCACCGTGTTCGCCTACGGCGTTGCCGACCCTGAGCGCTATGGCGTGATTGACTTCGACCGCACTGGCCGCGCCACCTCGATCGAGGAAAAACCCAAGCAGCCCAAGTCGAATTGGGCGGTGACCGGGCTCTATTTCTATGACAACCGCGTGGTGGATCTCGCCGCACACGTCAAGCCGTCGGCGCGCGGCGAGCTCGAGATCACGAGCCTCAACGATATGTATCTCCAAGCCGGCGAGCTGCACGTCGAACGTCTCGGCCGCGGCTTCGCCTGGCTCGACACCGGCACCTTCGACAGTCTGCTCGATGCGGGCGAGTATGTGGCGACGCTCGAGCGCCGCCAGGGTCTCAAAATCGCCTGCCCGGAGGAGATCGCGCTTGGGCTGCGCTACGTATCACCGGCGGCGATGCAGCCTTGGATCGACCGGCTCGGCAACAGCGCGTACGGCGATTATGTCCGACGCCGGGCGGCGCAGGTCGAGACGGACGGAGGTTTGCCGGCGAAATAGCTGGTGCTGCGAGGGGGGATCGAACCCCCGACCTCTTCATTACCAATGAAGTGCTCTACCACTGAGCTACCGCAGCGTTAATGCTCCAGTGCCACAAGCCCCGGGCCGTCGCAAGTGCCGGGGTTGCCCGTTCTTTGAATTGTCGGTGGCCGTGCTATCGTGGAGCTGGCTTTAGTCGGACATCACTACAATGACGCGAGGCGACAAACCGCCATCCGCTGGATCGAATCGCCCCAAGTCGCCGCAGGCTTTGCGGCTGGAACGGTTGGCCGCGGCGCTGCGGGCGAACCTCGGCAAGCGCAAGGCGCTGGTTCGCGCCAAACAGGCGCCGGCCGTGGGCGCGGCGGATCGTGCAGACAAGTCGAAATGACCAATCTCGCCCGTCGCATTCGAACATGCACCTTGACTTGTGCGGCGCAACATGACATCTAACAGCCACCGCCGCACTGGCGGCTTTCAGCGCTCCAGCCGCGTGAAAGACGTGTAGTCATAAGCCTTGCCGTGTATCGCAAGCTGGCTCGCACGCCTTCCTGTTGAGCGCTTTCGGAAGTTTCCACACCCGACTCCCAGGCCACGCGGGGTGTCACCCAGCAACGCCGCGCGCCGATTTGTTGCGTCAGCGCCGGGGCGCTCATGCGCCCGGCACGCATCGTGCGCGGCACCAAGGAAAGAACTTGTCTTGACGACATTCACCGAACTCAATTTGAATCCAGCCCTCTTCAAAGCACTCGAGGGCGAGGGCTATACCAGCCCTACGCCGATCCAGATCCAGGCCATCCCACACGTGATGGCGGGTCGCGACCTGCTCGGCATTGCTCAAACCGGCACCGGCAAGACGGCGGCGTTTGCGCTGCCCATCATGCATCGGCTGGCGGCCGATAAAAAGGCGCCGATGCGCAAGGGATGCCGGGTGCTCGTCCTGTCGCCGACGCGCGAACTCGCATCGCAGATCGCCGAGAGCTTCCGTACCTATGGCCGTCACTTGGGGATCAAGGTCGCCGTGGTATTCGGTGGCGTCGCCCATCGCCCGCAGATCCAGGCCATGGCGCCCGGCGTCGACGTGCTTGTTGCGACCCCCGGCCGGCTCATCGATCACATGATGGAGCGCAACGTCCAGCTCGAAGGCACCGAGATCTTCGTCCTCGACGAAGCCGACCAGATGCTGGATTTGGGCTTTGTCATTCCGATCCGGCGCATTGTGCAGAAACTATCCGCGCGCCGGCAGAACCTGTTCTTCTCGGCCACCATGCCGCGCGAGATCGGCAAGCTTGCCGACGAGCTGCTGGTCAACCCGGCGCGCGTCGCCGTCACGCCGACCGCCACCACCGTCGACCGGGTCACGCAGCGCGTTATCCACATCGAAGCTGGCAAGAAGAAAAACCTGCTGACGGAATTGTTCGCCGACCCTGCCATGTCGCGCGCGCTGGTGTTCACGCGCACAAAGCGCGGGGCGGACCGGGTTGCCGGGCATCTGGAGAAGGCCGGTATTCGTGTCGCCGCCATTCACGGCAACAAGAGCCAGCGGCAGCGCGAAGAGGCGTTGGCGCAATTCAAGGCCTCGAAGATCCGGGCACTGATTGCGACCGATATCGCCGCGCGCGGCATCGACGTCGACCTCGTGACGCACGTTGTCAATTTCGAGCTGCCGCACGTGCCTGAGTCCTACGTGCACCGGATCGGCCGTACCGCGCGCGCGGGTGCCGAAGGTGTCGCCATTTCATTGTGCGCGGGCGACGAGCGCAGCCTGTTGAAGGATATCGAGAAGACGACGCGGCAGGTGATCCCCTCGACCGATCGACGTCATGACGCAACACTGGCGAACGATGGGCCGGGTGGCCGCAGCGACAGCGACGGCGAGCGTACCGATGGCCGGCGGTTCGGCCATGATCGCG
>JBGTIU010000188.1:0-3939 GCA_041745515.1 Hyphomicrobiaceae bacterium
GGCACGCCCTGCCCCAGGAACGACAACGCCGCCTCGAGCTGGATGGCGCTGCCGGCATCGACGGTTGCCACCACGATCAGATGCGGCAGCACGTTGGGCAGTATCTCGCCGAGCAGCACGCGCGTCCGCGACGCGCCCGCCGCCTCGGCAGCGGTGACATAGTCGAGCGATCGGACCTGCTGGGTGGCGCTGCGCATAACGACTGCAAACCGGTCCCACTTGAGCAGACCAAGTGTCAGGATCACCACCGTCAGCGACCCGCCGGTCATGGCGACGACCGCGAGCGCGACCAGCACGACGGGCATCGCCAGCCGCGTTGTGATGATGAAGTTGACCGCCATGTCGATCTTGCCGCCGAAGTAGCCGGCGAGCATCCCGAACGTGGTGCCGATGAGCCCGGAGATCAAAATCACTGAGACGCCGATCAGCACCGAGATGCGCGCGCCATAGATCACGCGGCTCAGATAATCGCGCCCGAGATTGTCGGTGCCGAGCAAGTGGACTGTGCCACCCTTGGCGTGCCAATAAGGCGGCACGATCCGCTTGGTCAAATCCTGGTCATAGGGATCGAAGGGGGCCAGCAGCGGCGCCAGCAGCGCCATCGCGAGCACAATGCCGATCAGCAGCATTCCGATCACGAGGCTTGGAGTCGACAGCATGCGGGCTGCGAGCGATGGCGCGGCCGATACCGGCTCGGCAACGCGAGGTAATTCGGACGCTGCCGTGATGTCGCTCATCATGCCACCCGCATACGTGGATCGAGGAACGCATTCAACAGATCGGCGAACAGTGTCAGCAGCACATAGACCAGTGACAGCAACAACAGCACGGCCTGCGTCACGGGGAAGTCCTTGTGCGTGATCGACTGGTAGGCGAGGTAGCCCAGGCCATCGAGCGCGAAGATGGTCTCGATGACGATCGAACCGCCGAGCAGCAGACCGAGCTGCACCGCGGCAAGTGCCACCACCGGCACCAGTGCATTACGCAGTCCGTGCTTGAACACGACACTCATCGGCGACAACCCTTTGGCGCGTGCGGTGCGGATATAGTCGGCTCCAAGCACCTCGATCATACCGGCGCGCACGAGCCGCATCAGCGGCGGCGTCACGTAGTAGCCGAGCGCGATCGTCGGCATTACGAAATGCGCCCAGGTTTCCGAGCCGGAAACCGGAAGCCAGCGGAGCTGGATAGAAAACAGCATGATCAGCAACAACGCGAAAAAAAAGTTCGGCAGCGCCTGGCCGGCGACAGCGAGGGCCAACGCTAGTCGATCGACGATGCTGCCCTGGTAGACCGCCGCCAGCACGCCGAGCGGAATCGCGAGTACGAGCGCCAACGCGATCGACAGCGTACCGATGATGAAAGTCGTGGGCAGCTTGTCGGCGATCAGCCCGACGACACTGGTCTTGAAGTAGAGCGACTGGCCGAGATCGCCGCGCGCAACCGTCGCGAGCCAGTCGAAATACTGCACCAGCAGCGGCCGGTCGAGGCCGTAGGTCTGACGCACGAGTTCGATGTCGGCCGCTCTGGCTCCTTCACCGGCGATGGCAATGGCCGGATCGCCCGACATGCGCAATGCCGCGAATGCAATCGCTGAAACGAACAGCGCTACCAGCACTGCAATGCCAAGCCGCTTCAGGGAGTAGATGAGCATGCTGCCTTCGCAATTTTGCTGCTACGCATCCCCATTTCCAACCGCTGGCACCCCTTCTTTCTCACCCTCCCCCTTTGAGGGAGAGGGCCGGGGTGGGGGGTATCGATACGAATCGCGTCAAACCTTTCACCCCCAACCTGACGCGGCAATCGGTTTTTTGCGAAGGGCAAAAACAGAGCCGCGTCTTCCTCCCCCATCAAGGGGGCGGAAGAAGTGAAAGCCGGCCCCACCAACACGCCATCACTTCCACTTCATTTCGGAGAATCGCGGCAGCTCGTCGGGGTAGGTTTTGAAGTCGAGCTCCTTGGCTGCCACGTAATACGTCGTCAGCGCATAGAGCGGCACCGTGTACGCGCGCTCTGCAATCAACTGCAGCGCGCGCTTGTAGGCAGCCTTGCGCGCGGCGACATCGACCGTGGTGTCTCCCTTCTCCAGCAGCGCGATGATTTCCGGATCCTTCGCGGTGTCGTCATCGATGCCCTTGAAGTAGACCGATACCGAAGCGGAGATGTCATTGAGACTGTAGGAGCCCCACGTCTGATGCGACATGGCGACCTTGTTGGCCCGATTCTGATCGCGCATCGCCGCATACTGCATGAACTTCAGGTTGGCCTTGATGCCGGCGTTGCGAAGGAAGTTGACCATGGCCTCCGTTTGGTTGCGCTCGCGGTAGCCGAAGAGATCGATTTCCAGGCCATCCTTGAAGCCGGCCTCCGCCAGCAGCGCCTTGGCCTTGGCCGGATCATAAGGGTACCTCTTGGCGCCCTCGTCCGTGCAGCCGAACTGCGTCGGGAAACATATGGTATTGATCGGAATGACACCCTCGCCGACCAATTGCTTGGCCATCGTATCGCGGTCGATGGCATGGTTGATGGCCTGCCGCACGCGTATATCTCGCAGCGGCGCCGACGGCCCATCAGGCAGCACGTTCATCGACAGGAACACGATGCGCATGGTCGCGCCCGACTTGACGCCGAGGGTCGGCGCCGTCTGCAGTTGCTCCGCCTGCTCGATGGGCACATTCATGATCAGGTCGAGGCCGCCCGACAGCATTTCCGCCACCTGCGTCTGCCGGTCCGGGATCATGCGGATCTCGAGCTTTTCGATCGCAGCCTTGGCTTTCTGCGATCCGGCCCAGTGGTCGGGGTTGCGCTCGAGCTTGATCGATTTACCGATGATATTCTCGACGATACGGTAGGGCCCGGAGCCGACCGGCTTCTCGTTCATGCCCTTTGGACCTGCCTTGGCATAGTATTCGTTCGGGTGGATCGGCACCGGACCGGTCAGATACTCAATTGCCGCAGGAAACGGCCGCTTGGTCTTGATGCGCACCTTGAATTTATCGACCTTCTCAGCTTTCTCGATCCAGTTGACGTTCTGCTGCGAGGTGGCCTTGTTGGCGGGGTCGGACACGAAATTCAGCGTGTAGACCACGTCATCTGCGTCGAATTCTTCGCCGTTGTGAAACTTCACACCTTGGCGCAGTTCGAGTTCCAGCGTCTTGTCGTCGATCCACTTCCAGGCTGTGGCGAGGTGCGGTTTGTATTCGTTGGAAATGGGATCGCGGTAGATCAACGTATCCCAAACCGCCTGGCTGACGATAACGCCCAGGCGCAGATTGTTGAAATAGGGATCGACGTTCTCAAGAGACTGGTCGTAAGCGAAGCGGAGCGTGTTGTCTTTCTTGGCGGCAATAGCGGTCGCACTACCGGCCGCCGTCACGGCAGCAAACAGGGTAAATCCTCGTGTGAATGTTTTCAGCATGGCTCTAATCCTCCCATGAGACATTGTTCCGGCTTGTTGGATTGATCACAGCACGAGAGGGGGGCGGTCTCAACTTGATTCGTGATGATTGCGATGCAAATTGCACATTGCCCTTGTCTATTCGAATCTGAAGGGCGTGAGCCAATAGACCGGGGCCGCCGCTTTCTCTCCCGGCGGCGGAACGGGTAGCTGCGCGCGCCGAACAGAGGCAAGGGCCGCCTCGTCAAGATGCGGCTTGCCGCTTGATTTTTCGACCCGCGCGTACGCCAGCGAACCATCTGGCGCCACCGCGAACCGGATCGTTACCAGACCTTGGCTGTAGGCTGTGCGCGACAGCCGTGGCGGGGTCTTGGCGATGGCCTGTTGCAACCGCCGTTGGTAGCCATCGAGCCTGCCGAGGCTTGCGGCGGCAGCGGCCGAAGCGGCAGCTTCCGATGCCACGACGCCACGCGCGGCAACCCCGCCAAGCACCTGTTCTGAGCTGGCCTCGGCCGGTGCGCTGGCTTTGAGTGCGGCCTCGG
>JBGTIU010000189.1:0-59979 GCA_041745515.1 Hyphomicrobiaceae bacterium
GCGGATGCCGTCACGGCCGGCATCATCCGCGCCGGCGGCAAAGCTGCCGCCATCAAGGCCGACGTCTCGACGGAACAAGGCGTCGTGCGCCTGTTCGAGGAAACCGACCGGCTGCTCGGCCGCTTGACCGGGCTCTTCAACAACGCCGGTGTGGTGCACACCTACACGCCGATCACCGGCTTCTCCGGCGAAGACCTTGATCGGCACTGGCGCATCAACGTGACCAGCCAATTCATCGCCGCGCGAGAAGCCACCCGGCGCATGTCGACGAAAAATGGCGACAACGGCGGCGCCATCGTCAACATGAGCAGCCGCGCCACCAAGATCGGCGGCGCCAACGGCATGCTCGCCTATGCGGCCTCGAAGGGCGCAATCGACACGTTCACGATCGGCTTGTCGATCGAGCTCGCACCGCAGGGGATCCGCGTCAATGCGGTGCGCCCTGGTCTAATTGAAACTGAAATTCACGCCGATACCGGCGACAAAGAGCGCCTGAAGAAGCTCGTCGGCCTGGTGCCGCAGGGCCGCGTCGGCACGGCCGATGAAGTGGCGGAAACCGTGCTCTGGCTGCTGTCGCCCGCGGCCTCCTATGTGACGGGCGCACTGGTCGATATTGGGGGTGGTCGTTGAACGAGGAACAGGGTACCACAGCGGCTGGCTCGCCCCTGGGCTCATGGCCATGCTGGGCGGCATGCTGTTGCCGGCCGGCGCAATCGCGGCCACGGCTGCCGACGCCACCGAACCGCTCTATGCCTTCGGCATTCCCACAGCGATTGCCACCAGACTTCGGAGACTATCATGCCGGACCCCAAAGCCATGACGACCAAATCCGATGTCGAATGGCAACAGCAGCTATCGCCCGAAGCCTTTCGGGTGGCTCGCAAGCATGGCACCGAACGTCCCTTTACCTCGCCGCTGAACGACGAAAAACGCAAGGGCCTGTTCAGTTGCGTGTGTTGCGGCTCACCAGTGTTCGCATCTGCCGATAAGTTCGATAGCGGCACCGGCTGGCCGAGCTACACCGGCCCAGTCTCATCGGACGCTGTCGGCGAACAGCAGGACGGCTCGTTCTTCATGCGTCGCACGGAAGTGCATTGCGCAAAATGCTCGGCCCATCTCGGCCACGTCTTCCCTGACGGACCGAACCCGACAGGACTACGGTACTGTATCAACGGCGTTTCGTTGACGTTCGAGCCTGAGCAGAAATGACGCCAATCGTTGCTCCCAGGGTTGCAAAACACGAGCCCATCATGCCTGTACCGTTGCCGTTCCCGCCTCGCGCCGAGAAAAAGCCGATCATCAGCCAGCACCACGGTGTGGCGCTGACCGACAGCTACGCTTGGCTGCGCGCTGAGAACTGGCAAGAGGTCATGCGCGATCCGACCGTTTTGCAGCCCGAGATTCGCAATCATCTGGAGGCCGAAAACGCCTACATGGAAGCCATCATGGCTGACACTAAGGATTTGCAGGCGACTTTGTATGCGGAAATGAAGGCACGCATCAAGGAGGACGATAGCTCCGTCCCTTCACCCGACGGCCCGTGGGAGTATTACTCGACCACGATCACGAACGGGCAATATCCGCGCATCTGCCGTCGGCTGCGAGGCGGGGGACCGGAGACCATCCTGCTCGACGGCAACCGAGAAGGCGAGGGCAAGGCCTACTGGGCACTCGGCGCTATGGCGCACACCCCGGATCATCGCCTGCTCGCCTACGCCATCGACGACAAGGGCTCGGAACTCTACACCGTCCGTGTGCGAGACATGGCGACCGGACAAGACCTGCAAGACGCCATTACCGACACGCGCGGCTCGCTCGTGTGGGCAGCCGACAGCATCCATCTGTTTTACGTCAAGCTCGACGAGAACCAGCGACCAATGTCAGCCTATCGCCACGCCCTGGGCCAGCCTGCGAGCCAAGATGTGCTCGTTTATGAAGAAGCCGATGTCGGCTTCTACGTCGGAGTTGGACAGACACAGTCGGCAAAATACATCGTCATCGATGTCCACGATCACCAAACCAATGAAGCCTGGTTGATTGAAGCAGATGCGCCGTGTTCACTCCCCCGCCTCGTTGCAGCACGCCGCCCGGGTCACGAGTACAGTGTCGAGCACGCCGCTTTGCCCTCGGGCGATCATCTTATCATCACCACGAACTCGAAGGACGCGGTTGATTTCCGCGTCTGCCTTGCTCCGGTCGCCACCCCCGTTGAGGCCAATTGGACCGAGCTGGTACCTCCCAAGGCTGGCCGCCTGATCATCGAGACAGTTTCACTCAAAGCCCACATGATCCGACTCGAACGTGAAGACAGCCTGCCGCGCATTGTCGTTCGCCGTTTCAGCGACGGCGCCGAGCACGCGATTGCCTTCGACGAGGAGGCCTACGGGCTGGGTATGTCAACCGGCTACGAATTCGACACCACGACGATCCGTTTCAACTATTCGTCAATGACAACACCCTCGCAGGTGTTCGACTATGACGTGGAGACGCGCGCGCGCATCCTGCGCAAGACACAGGAAGTTCCGAGCGGTCATGTGATCGAGGACTACGTCACGAAACGGTTGTTCGCTCCAGCCAGGGATGGTGAGCTCGTCCCCGTCACGCTGCTTTACAAGAGGTCGACGCCGTTAGATGGCTCAGCTCCTGTCTTCCTTTATGGATATGGCAGCTACGGCATCGCAATTCCTGCGAGTTTCTCGACGGCCCGACTGTCGCTGGTCGATCGTGGTTTCATATTCGCCATCGCCCACGTCCGCGGCGGCAAGGACAAAGGCTATAGCTGGTATACGGGCGGCAAGCACAAGACCAAGCTCAACACGTTCCACGACTTTATCTCGGCGGGAGAGTTTTTGGTCGCCCGCGGCTTCACCGGCCGCGGCCGTATTATCGCCAACGGCGGGTCGGCCGGCGGCATGCTGATGGGCGCAGTCGCCAATATGACCCCGGACCTGTTTCTCGGCATCATTGCCGATGTGCCGTTCGTCGATGTACTGAACACCATGCTCGACAAAGATCTCCCTCTCACGCCGCCTGAGTGGCCCGAGTGGGGCAACCCAATCGAGAGCGCCGAGGACTTCGCGATTATCAAGTCTTACAGCCCCTACGACAATGTGGAGGCGAAGGCCTACCCCGCGATGTTCGTGTTCGGCGGACTGACCGATCCGAGGGTGACTTATTGGGAGCCGGCGAAGTGGGTGGCGAAGTTGCGAGAGCTCAAGACTGACGACAACCTGCTGATCCTCAAGACCAATATGAGTGCAGGCCACGGCGGCGCGTCGGGCCGTTTCGAAGCGCTGAAGGAACTGGCCGTCGACTACGTCTTCGCGCTGAAACTAGCGGGCAAGATGGAAGCATGATAGCCGGAGAAAACACGCATGCCCCGAAGTCGCAGCGAGGTGTTACGTGGTTTCGCAGGCCAAGCACGATCAGGTGTCACCTGGCCAATAGTCGCTTAAGTTTAGCCAGCTGCGATTGTTCGCTCTCCTGGTAGGCGATGGTGCCGGCAAACGAGCCCTTGGCATCGAATAAATAAACAAGCGCGCTATGATCCATCGTGTAGTCGCCGCCGGACGTCGGCACCTTCCGATAGTATGCCCTGTAGACCTTTGCGGTGTTCGCGACCTGCTCAGGCGTGCCCGTCAACCCGACGATACGGCGATCAAAGGATTTCAAGTATTCCTTCAGCAAATGTTCCGTGTCTTTTTCCGGGTCGACCGTGACGAATACAACGCGTAGTTTGTCGCCGTCCGCCTGCAGTTCCTGTAGCCGATGGGTCATGTCCAGCAGAGTTGTAGGACACACATCTGGGCAGTGGGTGAAGCCAAAGAAGAGCGCATAGGGTTTTCCAACCAGATCCTGGTCGGTAAACGGCTTGCCTGTATGCGCGGTGAGGTCGAACGGCCCGCCGACGCGAGCGGCCCCGCCAATGGCGGTGCGGATGTCTGGGCCACGGCTGAGGAGGAAGTAGACGCCAGCGCCCGTGAGCGCCAGAGCTACCGCGATCCAGGCCGCCAGGCGGATCCGGCGCAGTAGGTCACTGCGCATTTGTGGGTGCTCCCCTTCCGCTACCGCTACCGCTGCCCTTCGGCGCGGATTTTGCAGTGCCGCCATGGTCGTGTCCGTCCGAGGATTTAGCACCCAACGGCTCGACCCGGTAGGCAATCTCGACGGTGCCCGCTTTCTCGAATACCAAAGTGCCTTTGAGATCAACGCCTGCCTTTGGTAGGGTCTTAACTTCCATCAGCATGACGTGATAGCCGCCCGGTTGCAGCACGACGGTCTCGCCGGGTTTGAGTTCGAGGCCAGCACGCAACTGGCGCATTTTCATGACGCCGTCGACCATCGACATCTCGTGCACCTCGAAGCGACCGACGCCGATCGCAGTTCCGCCAATCAGGCGATCGCCTTCGGCGCCCGTGTTGGTCAGCGTCATAAAGCCACCTGCAACCTTCGCAGCGGCCGGCGGCTGGCGCGTCCACGGATGGACGATCCTGATTGAGCCAACCTTGAAATCGCGTTCGGACGCTTGCGATAGACCCACAAAAGTCACGAGGAAGAACAGGCATAATGTTGATTTCATCGGACGCTAGCTTCCGTAAATTCGCGATCTGCCGACGAAATTGGGATCGCGTCGAGGGTCGATGCTTGGTTTGATCGCGTGCTGGTGACGCTTCAATTCGCTTGTGCCATTGGCTTGACTTCAAATGAAGCGACCGGGCCGGTCAACGCGCGATCGCGTCGCACCGGACCTCCCTAGAAATTCGAGGGCACCGTCGGCCGCACGCACCGCCGTCGCCAACGTCGCCTGGAGCAGGTAACCGCCGGTCGGCGCGTCCCAGTCGAGCATTTCGCCCGCAGCAAACACGCCAGGCCGGGCATGCAACATCAGTTGGTCATTGACCGCATGGAAACTGACGCCTCCGGCGGTCGAGATGGCCTGATCGAGACCGCCAAGTCCGGTCACCGCAATGCGAATGTTCTTGATCAGCGCGGCAAGGTCTGCGGTGTCGACAGGCAGCGGACCGCCCGCGCCCTCGCGTAACAATCCGATGGCGATCGGCGCCATGCCGACGGCCTTGCGCAAGAAATTTGCGGTCGACTGCTTGTTGCGCGGAGCGCTGAGTTTGCGTACCAGTTCAGACAGTTCGAAGCTCGGTCGCACGTCGATTTGCAGCAGTGCCGGCTTTCCACTTTCGAGGCACGACCGGATCGCGCCCGAATGCGAGTAAGCAGCGCCGCCTTCCAGCCCGTAGCGCGTGACGACGCCCTCGCCCCGGATCGTCTCGCCGTTGAATGTGACGGCCATCCGTTTGATCGGCTGGCCCTCGAAGCGGGAACGAAACACCTCCGACCAGCGGATCGCAATACCAGTGTTCGACGGCTTGAGAGGGCGCACACTGACGCCGGTCTGTTCGAGGATCGAGACCCAACTGCCGTCCGCACCAAGTCGCGGCCAACTGGCACCGCCCAACGCGAGCACGGTCACGTCCGGGCAAGCAGCCGAGAGCCGAACGTCGGGCGCCTCAAACATCAACTCACCGGTTGCGTTCCATCCGATCCAGCGATGGCGGAGCCGAACGGTAACGCCCAATGATTTTAGCCGGGCAAGCCATGTCCGCAGCAGGGGCGACGCCTTCATGCAAACCGGAAACACGCGTCCGCTGGTACCGACGAACGTCTCCTGGCCGAGCCCATGACACCAGGTCCGCAGGTGTTGCGGTGAAAATTCCTGGATGAGCGGCGCAAGCACTGCCTCTGCCGACGAATAGCGCTGCAGGAAGCAGCTCAGCTCCTCGCTATGGGTCAGGTTCAAACCGCCACGCCCGGCCATCAGCAATTTGCGCCCGACTGAAGGCATCCGATCAAAAATGACGACGGATATACCGGCCTCCGCCAGTCGCTCGGCTGCCATCAAGCCCGCAGGCCCGCCTCCAATGACTGCTGCAGTCCGCGGTTTGCTACTGCTCAATGTCCAAACTTCAGCATGATGGCGAGTGTGCCTAACAACGTGATGACGACGAACAATGCCGTCACCATGACGCCGCGGTCCGGCGGTTGCCTCAAATTTTCTGAACTACCAAGGGCCGCGCCTTCCGCTAACTTGGCTTTACGACGCGCCAGCCCGAACCGCGACGCCACCCCAATTGCGGTCGACGACGCCACGTCCTTCCCAGCAACCGGCTTCGGCTTCTGCACGTCCGACGCTCCGCTGCTCACTGCATCATCGCTCATCGTTGCGCTTCGTCATCCGTCACCAAGCGCCAGTGTTCGGCATCGAACCCCAGGGCTCGGCCTTGGGCTTTGCTTCGCCCTTCTGCAGCAGTTCGATCGAGATATTGTCCGGCGAACGCACGAAAGCCATTCGCCCATCGCGAGGCGGACGATTGATGGTGATTCCAGCTTTGGCCAACCGCTCGCAGGTCGCATAGATGTCGTCGACCTCGAATGCGAGATGACCGAAATTCCGCCCGCCGCTGTAGGTTTCCGGATCCCAGTTGTAGGTCAGCTCGAGGAGCGGTGCCCGTTCCGCCAGGCCCCGCGACTTGTCAGCCGGAGCCGACAGAAAAATCAACGTGAAACGGCCCGTCTCACTTTCGATGCGTCGCAGTTCTTCCAGTCCCAAGTGCTTGCAGTAGAAATCAAGGCTTTGTGCAACGCTGGCGACCCGGACCATCGTATGGAGATATCGCATAACATGCTCCTGCTGCTACTGAGGCCATAACCGCTGTTAGGAGGCGACACAAGTCAGGCCAACGCGTCGAACATTTGCTGTTTCACTCTCAACTCCAGAACACAAACAGAACATACCGCCGCGGAGTAAAAATCAAACTGATTTATTTGCCACTGGGGAGAACTGGTGGATCGACGGGCATGAGGGCAATGTGATGACTGACTGTCGACACTCGGTCCCGCCCGTAATCAGGGCGAATCAGGCGTCAACAAAACACCCCGATTCGAGCGGGCGACAGATCTCCACCGTCACAATCTCAGGCGCTGTTCGGTAGCATGCGGAGCAGTTTGTATAACCCAAGTTGTAGAGCTTTTTTTATCATACAAAACAATAGATAGCACTTTTTTGATAACTTGCTTTCTACGATCCGATTCGATCGTCGGAAATTGCCTGCTTGAAAAAATCGCTGGCAGTGCGCCCCCGCTTTTGCCATGTTTCCGGCACCTCACTTTGAGTCCCCAGCGCCAGAGGGAACTGCGCGCCATCGGAGACCTGGTCAGAGGCGCTTAGAGTAATGATCAACTGTAGCAAGTTAGGGGTAAAATCATGACGGGGGAAGGCAAGTTTCCAAGTGACCTGTCCGGGGTCGATCCTACGCTCATCGACGAAGTGCGGGGCCTGAGCGGTGCGGAAGGTTTGGAGGTTTTTGAGATTGCCGGGGCGATAAAATGGTTCGATGCCAGTAAAGGTTACGGCTTTATCGTGCCGGACAACGGCCTGCCGGATGTCCTCCTCCACGTGACCTGCCTGAGGGCAGGAGGTCATCAGACAGCTTATGAGGGCGCCCGGGTGCATGCCCAGGTTCTGCGCCGGCCGAAGGGGTTGCAAGCCTTTCGCATCCTCAGCCTCGACGATAGTACGGCCATTCACCCGTCGCAGCTGCCGCAGCGCACCCACGTCATCGTGCAGCCAGAGAGCGAATGGGAGCGAGCGATGGTTAAGTGGTTCAACCGGGTCCGGGGTTTCGGCTTCTTGACGCGCGGGGATGGCACGCCAGACGTATTCGTGCACATGGAAACGCTCCGCCGGTTCGGATTCACTGAGTTGCGCCCTGGCCAGATCGTGCAAGTTCGCTGGGGACACGGCTCGAAGGGCTGCATGGCTGCCGAGATGCGCCCCGACGGCCTGCCTTCGGGCTTGCCATCTCAGCATTGATCGCCCATTAGCAGGCGATGCACACAACACTGTCGCTAGCAAAGCAAAGCAGGGCTGCCGCATCAGCCGCCCTGCTTTTGCTGTGTTGGGCTGCGCTGCTGTGTCTATCTGCTTCCACAATCGGGGCCAAGATGCGCCGCGAGACGCTTACGCTGCAGACATCGACCGCCAACCACGTGATCGAGATTGAAGTCGCAGAAAGCTTGGAGGAAAAGTCCCTCGGCCTGATGTTCAGGCCAGTGATCCCGGAAGGCACAGGAATGCTTTTCCCCTATGGTGAAGCCCAAGAGATCACCATGTGGATGAAGAACACCTATGCCTCGCTCGACATGATTTTCATCCGGCCAAATGGCGTGGTGCATAGGATCGAAGCGCATACCGAACCGCTTTCGGAAAGGGTGATCGCTTCTCAGGGCGCAGCGAGCGCCGTGCTCGAATTGGCGGCAGGGGTAGCAAGCCGGCTCGGCCTGAAGCCCGGTGACCGCGTGCTGCACAAAGCCTTTGGCACTACCGCGAAATAGCGTCGCTTTTGGGCACGCTTGACGGGTCCCACCAAAACGGGCAGTCAAACCGCATTGATGTCGGGGCGTAGCTCAGCCTGGTAGAGCGCCTGCTTTGGGAGCAGGAAGTCGCGAGTTCGAATCCCGCCGCCCCGACCAATTTTATCGATAATCTAACCTTGCATCCCTCTCGACTTCGAAGACTGATCGACCCTCCGGAATCACCAGCCCTCGAGGCCTTGCCCAGTCGTGGCGGAAACTGACATGCCTTCGACGAGAGGATTTGCCGGTCGCGCAGCAGTGTCGCCTTTTCGAGGCGAAAAATCGACAAAGGGCAGCAGGTCGACCTTGTTGACGAGAACGAGTCCTGCCGCCTGGAACATGTGCGGGTACTTCGCCGGTTGTCGTCACCCAAGCTTCCGGCCTTCAGCCGTGGCCTTTGGTTTCAGTCTTGCCATGGCGGGCGTGCCGTTCGAGAAACTCGATTATCCCAGTGGCGATGTCCAACCCCGTCGCTTGCTCTATGCCCTCGAGCCCTGGCGAAGAATTGACTTCCATCACCACCGGCCCGCGCCGCGACCGCAGCATGTCGACGCCACACACGTTCAATCCCAGAATTTTGGCTGATCGAAGCGCCGTGTAGGTTTCCTCGGAACTCAGTTCGATACTTTCGCCCTTGCCACCGCGATGCAAGTTGGAGCGGAACTCGCCTTCACGGCCAATGCGCTTCATGGCGGCGACGACCCTTTCCCCCACAATCAGCGCGCGAATATCGCTGCCTTCGGCCTCGCGAATGAATTCCTGCACCATGATATTGACGTTGGCCGCACTGAACGCTTCGATGATTGATTTGGCACTGGCCTCGGTCTCCGCCAAGACAACTCCCATGCCCTGCGTTCCTTCCAGGAGCTTGATGACAACGGGCGCGCCGCCAACTTCCTGGATGACGTCCTCAGCTTTGCGCGGCCCGTGAGCGAATGCCGTGACCGGAAGGCCGATGCCTGCGCGCGCCAGCAACTGCAATGCGCGCAGTTTGTCCCGGCTGCGACCGATGGCAACACTCTCGTTCAATGGATAGACGCCCTGCATCTCGAACTGCCGCAGAACGGCGAGCCCGTAATGCGTGATCGATGCACCGATACGCGGGATCACCGCATCGTAGATCGGCAATTTCTTGCCGCCGTACCGCAATGTCGGCCGGTTCGACGTGATGTTCATATGGACATGCAGCGTATTTATGACGTCTATGGTGTGGTCGCGAGTGCGCGCCGCTGCCACCATTCGCTGGTGCGAGTAAAGGCCGGGATTGCGCGCCAGCATCGCGAGACGCATCGACGGAACTCCACTATCCGTGCTACGCTCCGGCCCGCAACGCGACCACTGTGAAGACAACACCGATGACCGCCAGCAACGCTCCGATATGTCGCATTTCGGCGACGGCATCGCCGGCGCCGTGTCCGAGCTTATCGCCCGCTATATAAGTCAGTCCTGCCAGTCCGCATTGGGCCAAGCCAAGACCAATCAGATATCCCATCAGCGGTGCGGAAGAGGCACCGACAATGGATTCACCATAGGCGTAGCCATGCAAAAGGCCGGCCACCGTGAACAACAGCATCCAGCTTGCACGGCCAATACGTCCTCGGCTGCCAACCGCCAATCCGAGCACCAGGATCGACAGCGCTACGGCCGTCTCCGAAAGCGGCACTTCTACGCGAAACAGATGCAACGCTAGTCCACCGACCGATGCAACGATGAACAGCAACGGCATGCCGAAACCAAGGCCTAGCGCCCCGGCCGCAAGACCAGCCGCAAGCACGAACACCAGATGATCGAGGCCGACAATAGGATGAGCGAACCCTGAGATCAGGCCCTCGGCTAAGGTCGATGGCGTCGCCCCATCAAGTCCGTGATGGGCCAGCGCCGCTTGCGGAAGTAGTGCTGCGACTGCGGCAATCGTCAGAAACGATGAACGCCCTCGGGAGTTGCTCATACGCTTGCCTTGTTGCTGGAAACGTCCGGAAGTGCCGTGCCGATCATGCAATCTCGTGTGACGATTTTCGCCAATTCCGGCTCGCTCCACCCATTGGTTCCTGCCGGTCGCTCCGGGATTACAATGTACCGCAGATCGGCTGTCGAATCATGGACACGAACCTCCGCCTCCTCGGGCAGCTGAAGCCCGAACTCGGATAGCACCTCGCGTGGCTTCGCGACGACACGGGCGCGATAGGCGGTGCTCTTGTACCAGGCCGGCGGCACGCCGAGCAGCATCTTCGGGTAGCACGAGCAAAGTGTGCAAACGACAACATTGTGTAAACCAGGTCCGTTCTCAACGACGCGAAATTCCGCCAGCCCTCCGATGTCGATGCCCGTATCAGCAAGTGCGCCTCGCGTGTCGGCAAGTAGATGTGCCTTGAATGCGGAGTCGGTCCATGCTCTTGCCACGACCTTGGCGCCCAGTGCCGGCGAACGGCTGTCCATTAGGTCGATCTGGCCAGCAATTTCCTGAGCAGTCAGCACGCCCTTGGCAATCAGCAACTCGCGCAGGGCACGCTCGAGCACCTCGTAGGGGGTCGCGGAGCCTGCGTCGTGATCCTTGCGTGGGGCATGCGGGTGATCATGCTCTGTGCGGTCGTGATCGTCGTGGTGATCGTCCATAGTCAGCGTTTTCCCCTTGGCTTGGCTAGGGCCGGTGCGAGCCAAGTTTCATAAACGTCAGCCTCAAGATTGTCACCGTCGCGGCCGTCGTAATCGGGCCAGATGTCCGCCAGCCGAAATCGTACCTTGTAGAGCGGAAGAGCCGGTAGACCGGGTAGATGGTAGGCCAGACGCTCGGGGTCGCGAAAGGTGCCATGGACTGCTACGACAACGCCCCGCTTGCCTCGCAGGTACCAGGGCGCACGGCAATGCCCAATGGCCTTGTGCCGTGCCATATGCACCAGGTCGCCGGGCTGGAACCGAGAATTTGAAAGGGCTTGTTCCGCGCGCATTTCCGTGCCTGCCCCTCAATCAGCCTCGGCGCTCTTGGCCCGGCTCTTAGGGCCAAAACCGTCCCACGGCACCGCGCCACCCTCGACTTCGCGCCCTTCGCCACGCATGGCCGCTACGACTTCCAACATCTTGGTTTCGACCTCCGCGGCGGAGAGAACCTGCTGCTCTACGACGAGGTTGCGCAGCGCCCGCACCCACTTTTCGTAATACGTCGTGCGATCGTACTCCTGTTGGCCGTAGTCCTCGATCATGCGCCGCAAGGCGTCGACCTTGAACGCGCCCTTGCCCGCGTACAACAGGATCATCATAGCATCGACGCGCCGCTCCCATTGCGCGAGGTCGTGCTCGTGCCGATCGATCGGCCCAAAGTCGAGACCGCCCACATCATGTACTGCGCGGCCGGCGGCGCCATCGCGGCGCTTGGTTCTAGGCTTGGCTACCGTCATCCGGACCTCTCGTATGGCGAAGGGTTAAGGGTCAATAGACCCCTCACATCAGCGAAGGAGTTTCGGTATCCGCAGCCTTTTACACGGCCAGATCATACCAGCATCGCCGAGACGCGCTGCGTTGGCACGCATCAATACAGGGTAGCGCCTGCCATTGTCATAATGGAGGCCGGCGATATCCCACAAAGTATCACCGACCGCAACGAGGTAGAAGCCCGGCGGTTTGATTTTCCGGCCAGCGCCGCCGCATCGGATGCGCGACGAGACCCGTGCCGAGTTGCCTAAGCCGACACCAGCCCGGGTGCCAGCACCGCGTCCCAGTGTACCACGCGACTGCCGATCGATCGGCACGCTCCTGCGGTCTGATGGCGCCTCCGCTCTAAGTAATGATCGGGCCGGTTTGGATGGTGTCAGCGGCGCCGCTGCCGAGCGCTGTCGTTCGCTACCGACAGCCGAGTCTTGCGCAGCCAACTGGACTGCAGCAGCCTTCGCAGCCTCAAAGCGTTTTGCTTCCACTAGAGTGGCAGCCTCTGCTTCGGCTTTGTTTGGAATCGCCTGGTCTCCAAGGCCCTTGGCCTCGAGCGCCTGCCGGTTGGCGTCGTCGTCGGGTGTTTTCTCAGCATCCGCGTTGATCTTTTTCTGAGCAGCCTTCAAGCCACCCTGCTTATTCAACGTCTTGTCAGAAATCCGATTGCCCTCGGCCGTATTCTTGGACTCGACGTCCGCAACAAGCGATTTCGCATCGAGCAGGCTTGTGGCCGCTGTCGTTGCCTTTTTCTCGGCTTCTAACTTAGTCACTTCCGGTGATTCGGCCGTCCTCGGATTGATCGCAGGCTGAGCCAGTCTTTTGACGACCGCATTCTGGTAGTCGCCGCTCGCACGCCGCATCCAATCCTGAATGCTGTTGAGGATCGATGGTTCGGCAGCCATCGCGCCTGACGTCGTCTGTGACAAGGCGGCAGGCGCCGCGTATAAGCCCCACACCGCAAGCCCGATTGCCACCGTGCTAGCGCAGGCACTATTCACAAAGCCTCCTTCGACAAGTCACACTCGAAGTTGCCCGACGCACCAATGAACACACCTGATATTTCCACATATTCTACTCTTTCCATCACATGCAAATAGAGCGCTCCAATAGAGTTTACGCGACCGTCGTTGGTAGTCACGGCATGTTCACCCATCGTCGCAATTTCGCCGTTGGCCTCCCCGTAACCTGCCATAATGTTAAACGAGACAAGCGGCATATTCCTGGCGCATCCTGCACGCCAATGTGACCCGAATCGGAAATTAATCATGCAGGACGATCTAAATCGGCCAAAAGCTGGTGCCGCTCAAACCCCATCCGCGAACGACCCGCCGATCGGCGTATCGCGCGTCAAGAACATCTGCGTTTACTGCGGCTCCGGACCGGGGTTAAATCCCGCGTATGCCGTTGCTGCCAAACTGCTCGGTCAAAGCATGGCGGCTAACAAAATCGGTCTTGTGTACGGCGGTGGCAGCCTTGGCCTGATGGGCGAGGTCGCGCGGGCAACGCTGGACGCCGGCGGCCGTGTTACCGGCATCATCCCGGCTTTTCTTTCGCAGCGCGAAAAAATGCTGCGCGAAGCCGACGAGCTGATCGTTACCGAGGACATGCACCAGCGCAAGATGTTGATGTTTGAGCGTTCGGACGCGTTTGTCGCCTTGCCTGGCGGCATCGGCACATTGGAGGAATTGGTCGAGCAACTGACGTGGTCGCAACTTGGCCGTCATGACAAGCCCATCATCCTCGCCAACATCGACGGCTTTTGGTCGCCTTTCCTGCACCTGCTGGCTCATATGAAGGGCGATGCCTTTATCCGCCCCGGCCTCGACATCCGCTTCGTGGTCGTCGATCGCGCAGAGCAGATTGTGCCGACGGTGATCGCGGCGGCCAGCGGCACTCAGAACGCGGACCCGGCGCTGATTGCCAAGTTCTGACCAACGGCGCTTGGGGCATGACTATGGCGGGAAACCTGGAAGCTGCCGGACTTGTATTAGCATTGCGCGCGCGCGACCGCCTCGCAATTGCCCGCGTTGCGACGGAACTGGAAAGGTTGTCGCCGCTGGCTCGCGAGATTCTCGGCTTGATCCAAGAACACCTCGGCCGCGCGATCGTAGTCGGAATCACTGGCCCCCCCGGCGCGGGTAAATCAACTCTGGTCAACGCCCTGATCGCTGAACTTCGCCAGAATGGCGATTCAGTCGCGGTCATTGCGGTCGACCCATCCAGCCCGGTCTCTGGTGGTGCAATCCTCGGCGACCGCCTGCGCATGTCGGCGGCAGCTAGCGATGACGGAGTATTTGTCCGCTCGCTTGCATCCAAAGGACATCTCGGCGGTTTGACACCGGCCGCCGTTCGCATGATCGACGCCTTCGATGCGGCCGGCTTCGATCACGTTCTCCTGGAGACGGTCGGCACGGGTCAGAGCGAGATCGACGTCGCGGATGCCGCGGACGTGCGTGTCGTCGTGACGGCACCGGGTCTTGGTGACGACATCCAGGCTATGAAGGCGGGTCTACTGGAAATTGCTGACATTCTGGTGGTGAACAAGGGCGATCGAGCAGGGGCGGACGAAACCGCCGGGCAGTTGAAGGGCGCGTTGTCGATCCGCTCGAACGCTCGATTGCGGCAGACGCCGGTTCTGAAGACGACAGCCACCACCGGTGACGGAGTTTCGGTGCTTGCTAGCGCCATAGCAGAGGTGTCGCGCGTCAGGTTCGCCGAACCGGCCAGCGACCGCCGACGCCGCCGGGCGCGTTATCTCATCGCCAGGGCCGCCTCCGACATTGTCGCCGACCGTATCAAGGTTGGTGATGCGGACGGCCTCGACGCGCTGTGCGACGATATGCTTGCCGGACGCATCACCTCAGCCGAGGCGGCGGCCCGATTGTTGCGTATCGGATGAGGCCCAACCGCCGGGATCCGTTGCGAGGTGCCGCTGGTCGTGGGACTTCAGGACAACCAACCACGGCAAGCCGAAGGCCAGGTCAGGAGACCTCAAATTGGCGGCAACATGCAATAATGTGCTGTTTCGATCAATCGAGGAACTTCGCTCATGTCACCGAATGTCGTTTCCGAGCTTGCACCTACCGGCGTTTTGCGTGCCGGCATCAACCTGAGCAATTTTCTGCTTGTGACGGGCAAGAATGCCTCCGGCGAGCCTGAAGGCGTGTCGCCGGACATGGCCCGCGAAATCGCCGCGCACCTGGGCGTGCCGGTTCGATATGTAACCTACCCGCAACCGGGAGCGCTGGCTGACGCGGCCGGCACCAACGTCTGGGACATCGGACTGATCGGCGCGGAACCCGCACGGGCGGAGAAAATTGCTTTTACTGCCGCCTACAGCGAAATTGCAGCGACGTTCCTTGTGCCCCAAGGCTCGCCGATCAAGTCCTTGAATGATGTCGACCGTCCTGGCATTCGCGTCGCGGTCATGGGGCGCAGTGCCTATGGCCTCTGGCTCGACCGCCACATCCTGCACGCTGAACTGGTGCGAACCGACTCGATCGATAGCTCCTTTGCTCGGTTTACTGCCGACAAGCTCGACGCGCTGGCGGGCCTGAAGGCGCGGCTGCTATCGGACGTGACGAAGCTGCCCGGCGCGCGCATTCTCGATGGACAGTTCACCGCCGTGCAGCAAGCCATCGGCACCGACCACAAGAACACTGCCGGCGCGGCATTCCTGCGCAACTTCGTCGAGGAAGCAAAGGCGTCAGGGTTCGTTGCCAAGCTGATCGAGCGTCACAAAGTCAAAGGCCTGTCGGTTGCGCCTGCTGCCTGACCCGATTCTACCGACGACGACGTGCGCGACGGCGCGACACCCCGCGCACCAGCGATCACAGCGTGCGCTGATGGATCATCATGTAGGAGGCGTTGGTATTGTCGGGCAGAACCTCCCGCGTGATCGCGACCCATGCTTGCCGTTAGCCTTGCAAGCGCAACGCCATCGCGTGGATCGCACCATCGACGGCTACTCCGTCCCGATCAGATTTCGGGCGAAACGCTCGTCGCCCGCTGCCGGGCAGGTGGGTTCCCGATTCGGCGGACATTGCGGCAATCAACATTTCCAATCGCTCGGCAAACAGACCGCCCGATGTTGCATCGGGGTTGATAGCGATGAAAAATTGCCCGGTCTTCGGTGGTCCGCCGAGGTTGCCGCCGAACGGGCTCGCCTTTGCGCCGATCGTGGCCCCGGCCAGACATGCCGCCATCAGCTCGACCAGTAGTGCGGTGCCGACACCCTTATAGCCACCGGACGGCACCATTGAGCCCTTGAGCCCGATCGCGGGATCGGTCGTCGGTTGGCCTGCCGGATCGAGCGCCCAGCCGAGCGGTATCGCCTCGCCTTTGCGCGCGGCTTTCATCACCTCGCTCTTCGCAACGGTGCTGGCGCTTTGATCGATCGAAATGGCGGCGCCGCCCTTGCCGTCAGGTACGCTGATCGACCAGGGGTTGGTGCCAAGCACCGGCTTTCTGCCGCCGGATGGCGCGATCGACGCCGGCGCATTGGTGAACCCCAGGCCCACGAGTCCCTGTTCCGCTAGACGCTCCGTATGGTAGCCGAGTACTCCGCAATTGTAGGAATTGCGGATGCTCAGGGCGGCAATCCCCTGCGAGCGAGCGAGCGGCACCAACTTGGCAAACCCACGATCGATTGCGTAATGGGCAAAGCCAGACCCTGCGTCGACGGTGACAAGTCCAGGCTTCGGCTTTGCCAGCCTGGGCTCGGCTGCTCCGATCACCTTGCCGCAAGTCAGGTGCTCGCAATAGGCGCCAAGATAAGCCATGCCATGCGCGGAGAGGCCGTCGCGCTCGGCGCTCGCAATGGCACGAGCGAGGCTCAGCGCGCTCTCTGGCCGGCAACCGGCTTTCTCGAGCGCATTGCACGCCAGGCGCTCGATCTCCTCGACTTTCAGGACTACGAACTCGGCCATTAATCTGATCCCACATTCAACGTCAGGACAGAATGCGTCATCTAAGAAGCGTCGCCAATAGCCACCGTTAATTTGTCCCTACGTCTGCACGTTGCGACCCGACATGATCAAGTCGTTGTGCCGTTCGAACCGCCGGTCCAGTCGACAGGTTTTCGACCGTCTCGCGGGAATCCTCGTGATAAGCGATCGTGACGGTATCGATGATCATTGGTCGGGAACTGCTCGCGAGCGACCCGTGGCGGTACGGTTTTAAGCTGGCAATGCTGCCAGTGCCGTCCCCGCCGCGCAAACGTCAAGTGCGAAAAGGTATTGGGATCGCTTCGCGCGATATCATTGAGCAGCAGAAGGGACAATCTGATGGCCGCCGCCTCGTTTTACTTCCTTCGCATTGGCGAACGGCGGTTTCTGCAGACCGCGGTATCAATTGCCGCTCTTGTGCCGGTGTCGGCCGGATTGGCCGGAGTGTTGGGCGGGCCGTCGCTGTTCGGTGATGGCTTGGGCGGCGCAGCTTTCGACGGTCACTTCCGCTACTTGTCGGGGCTGCTGCTCGGCGTTGGATTAGCGTTTTGGACTTTCGTGCCGCGCATCACTTCAGTCACCAGGCAAGTTCGCACCCTGACACTGGTGGTGGTGATCGGCGGCCTCGGCAGACTGATCAGCCTCATCATTTACCACGAGCCTTCGGCCGGGTCGCTGTTTGCTCTGCTCATGGAACTTGGCGTAACACCTGCACTGTGCTGGTGGCAGGCAAGCGTTACGCGACGCGAACCTTGATCAGATCAAATGCACCCTAGGACGCACGTTCGCTCGCAAGCGGTGATGAGCTTCGCGTCCATGCTTGCGGCCGTTTGAGGAAGTCGTGCAATGTCTTGCCCGGCTCGTTTCGAAACCGTTCGCCTTCGACTCGAAATCCGTCAATTCGATCCAGTCGGAAAGTGCGAAAATCATCGCGCAGTTCGCACCACGCGGCCAGCAGCCAGACCGGGCCGAAGAAGGCGAGCGATAGCGGCCGCACGGTGCGCTCGGAAATTTGACCAGCGAAGTCGCTATAGTGGAAACTCACCTTGAACTGGTTGCGGAGCGCGCGCCGCAGCAGCGCCAAGTCGAATTTAATCGGCTCCATGTAATATGGCGCCGGCGCGAGCAGCGCCGTATTGGCCATGTAGCCGCGCAACCGATCCGGAATTACGGCTTCTACTTTGGCGATGACATCGGAAGCGGCTTCCGCAAGCTCAGCATCAGCCAATGATTCGACGATCCTTGCGCCGAGCACCAACGCTTCGATCTCCTGCTCTTTGAACATCAGCGGTGGCAAATCGAATCCAGCTTTTAGGACATAGCCCACGCCGGCCTCACCTTCGATCGGCACGCCGCTGGCAGCCAGATCCTGCATGTCCCTGTAGATCGTGCGCTCGGAGACCCCCAGCGCCGCGCTCAAGTCCCGAGCCCGCGTCGAACCCGATGACTTACGGCGCATGAACTGGATGATTTCAAACAAGCGATCGGCGCGGCGCACGTCATTCTTCCTGTGGAGAAATCAATCGCCAATGACCTTACGCTATCACTCCTGACAGCCCTTGTCAGGAGCATGCCAGAGCTGCTGACATGAGGTGTCAGTAGGGCTGTTTCATAGTCAGATCAAGGCAACGCGACCATCCGCATTGCCGGAAACTCAACGTGATCTGGAGATCTCCAATGCTGCTTTCCTTCCTTGATCGAGCGGCCAATTTTCCGCTATCAACGCTGCCGCCACGGCTCGGCGCGTCGTTTGGTTTCGCCTGGCGCGCGTTCAGATATCGTCGTCGGCAACAGGCAACAATCCGCGTTCTGAAGTCTCTCGATGATCGCACTTTGAAGGATATCGGGCTCGCCAGGAATGAAATCGAGTCGGTGGTTTCCACGCAAGCTGCCGAGCGACGGCAATACTATCGCAACTCCGATCGCGTGGGCTTTTTTGGCGCGCCAACGCAAAAGAGCATCGATAAGTTTCATTAGGCAGCGCTCGCCGGCGGCCGCGACAATGGCAAGCCAGGGCTGAGCAAAGATTATGGACCCGACCATTATGCTCAGTTCGCGATCGATCCCGATGGCTACCGAATTGAAGCCTATTGTGGCCGAACTTCGTAGCGAGCAGCTCACTATGCACGTGGAAAATATGCCAATCGGGAGCAACGCGCGCTCGGGCGCGCACTATCATCTCTTCGACACCGCGCTCGGCATTTGCGGAATAGCATGGAGCGGGCGCGGGTTGATGCGCCTTCAACTGCCGGAACGTGATCGCCCGGCGACTGAAGCGCGGTTGCGGGCGCATTCGACGGCGTCCGCTCCGTCGGCAGCCGTCAAGCATCTGGTTGTGGCGCTGCAACACTATTTCGTAGGTCGCAGGTGCGACTTCTCGAATGTCGAGTTGGATCTGGGTGGCGTCAGTCCATTTCATCACACGATCTACAACGTGACACGCAGTCTCGATTGGGGCCAAACAACGAGCTACGGTGACCTAGCGTTGCGGGCCGGTTCGCCTGGGTCAGCACGTGCCGTCGGACAAGCAATGGCGCGCAATCCTATACCGGTAATCATTCCCTGCCATCGGGTTCTCGCCAGCAGGAAAAAAATTGGCGGTTTTTCGGCCTTCGGCGGCGCAATCACCAAAGAGCGGCTGCTGATGCTGGAAGGGATCAGCTTCGTTGCGGAAGCGCCACTTCTGGCGGCTTTGGAGCCGCATCTCGTCAAGTCTTGAGCCGATAGCCCGTCGTGAATATCCACCACGCGGCGCCAAGACAAAGCCCGAGAAAGCCTAGTGTGATTGCCAGGCTGACGCTGACGCCCACGTCCGCGATCCCATAGAAGCTCCAGCGGAAGCCGCTGATCAGATAGACGACGGGATTGAACAGCGACACCGTTTTCCATAACGGCGGCAGCATATCGATCGAATAGAATGTTCCGCCGAGGAACGTCAACGGCGTGATGACCAGCATCGGAATCATTTGCAATTTTTCGAAGCCATCGGCCCAGATACCGATAATGAACCCGAACAGACTGAACGTGACCGAAATCAGGATGAGAAAGGCCACCATCCACACGGGGTGGACGATGCGCAATGGGACGAACAGACTGGCTGTGGCCAGGATGATGAGCCCGATGATCAAAGATTTGGTGGCCGCGGCGCCGACGTAGCCGAGCACGATCTCGAACGGCGAAACCGGCGCTGAAAGCATCTCGTAAATGGTGCCGGTGAATCTGGGGAAGTAGATGCCGAATGAGGCATTCGAGATGCTCTCGGTGAGTATCGACAGCATAATCAGCCCGGGTACGATGAATGCGCCGTAGGTGACGCCGTCAATCTCGGCAATGCGCGAGCCGATCGCCGCGCCGAACACCACGAAATAAAGCGATGTCGAAAGCACTGGCGACAGGATGCTCTGCATCGGCGTGCGCCAGGTTCGCGCCATTTCGAAGTGGTAGATGGCTTTGACGGCGTGCAGATTCATTTCGAGTTCCTCACCAGATCGACGAAGATGTCCTCGAGCGAACTCTGCGTGGTCTTGAGATCGGTAAATTTGATGCCGGCAGCGCCGAGATCGGTCAGCAGCGCCGTGATGCCCGTCCGCTCCCCGCGGGTATCGTAGGTGAAGATCAATTCGGAGCCGCTGGGGGAAAGTTCGACAGCATGAGCCACGAGTTTTGGCGGGATCGCATCGAGTTTGGTCTGCAGTTGCAGCGCAAGCCGTTTCTTGCCGAGCTTAGCGATCAGTGCCGCTTTCTCTTCCACCAGGATCAGCTCGCCCTTGGTGATGATGCCGATTCGGTCGGCCATTTCCTCGGCCTCTTCGAGGTAGTGCGTCGTCAAAATGATGGTGACGCCGGAGGCCTGCAATGCCCGCACGGATTGCCACATGTCGCGGCGCAACTCGACGTCGACACCTGCCGTCGGCTCGTCGAGAAACAGGATACGAGGCTCGTGCGACAAGGCCTTCGCGATCATGACGCGGCGCTTCATGCCGCCGGACAGCGTCATGATCTTGCTATCCTTCTTGTCCCACAAAGAAAGATCGCGGAGTACCTTCTCAATATGCTGCGGGTTGGCGGGTTTGCCGAATAGGCCCCTGCTGAACGAAGTAGTCGCCCACACCGTCTCGAAGGCGTCGGTTGTCAACTCCTGCGGCACGAGGCCGATCATCGCGCGCACCGCGCGATAGTCGGCAGAGATATCGCGGCCATCGACCAGGATCGTTCCGGCGCTGCGGTTGACGATGCCGCAGACAATGCTGATCAAGGTGGTCTTGCCGGCACCATTGGGCCCAAGCAGAGCGAAGATCTCGCCGCGACGAATTTCCAGATCGACGCCCTTGAGGGCATGAAACCCGGTCGCATACCGCTTTGAAAGATTGGAAATGGAGATGATTGCGGGCATTGGTCCATTCGAAAAAAACTTGGGACTCCGGCAGGCTCGCACCTGCGACATCTCGCTTAGACGCTAGCACCCCGCTGCGCCCCTCACAATTCAACAAGGAACGTGCCAGCAGCCGCGTCATCATGCCAGACGCGACTTGCTCGACCGGTGGCAGAGCTGCTTGACAATACTGTGCCTGGCATCGACGGCGTCCACATCCACGAGAAGGCGCTGTTCGACAAACTGCTTGAAGTAGTGCTGCAGCTCAAAGCCAGAGCACCTTTCGCCGCAAGTCGAGGTCGTCGCGCAGGACCTTGGACTCACCCGACCATTGTACCTGGCCCCGCTCCAGCGCGACAGTGCGGTCCGAGAGCGCCAACGCCAAGTCGAGGTGGTGATCGACGATGACGATCGCCACCTCCCGGCGCAACTTGTCGAAGCTCTCGAACAGCTGCTCGACTACAGCGGGGGCCAACCCCTCAAACGGCTCGTCGAGCAATAGCACACGGATATCACCCGACAGCGCGCGCGCCACCGCCACCATCTGCTGCTCGCCACCGGAAAGGAAATCAGCCGGTGTCTCCAGGCGGTCCTTGATGCGCGGGAAGTACTCCAGGATGCGGTCGAGGTCCCAACGCACACCGATCCCCGTCTGCCGTTTGAGGCGCCCGAGCTCGAGGTTATGTGCAACCGTCATGCCAGCGAACAAGCCTCGACCCTGGGGCACGTATCCTACGCCCAGGCGCGCCGTCCTGGCCGAAGGCAGCCGGGCGATCTCCACGCCGTCAAGCTTGATGCTGCCCGTCGCGGGCGGTGCAATACCCATCAGCGATTTAAGGAGCGTGGATTTTCCGGCCCCGTTGCGCCCCAACAGGGCGACGATCTCGTGCTCGCGTACTTCGAGCGACACATCGTTCAGGATTTGGCTTTTGCCGTAAGACGTGTTGATGCGATCGACCTTTAGCAGCAGCTTGGTGCCGGCCGCGCTTGCGCGGGCTTGCGACGCCACGTGCGCCGCGCCCGAGCCGATGTAAACATCCTGCACGCGCTTGGACGATCTGGCCTCCTCAACCGTGCCGTCTAGCAGCACGGTGCCCTCGTTCATGACGGTGACGCGGTCGGCGAGGCGAAACACGCGGTCGATGTCGTGCTCGACGAGCAGGATCGGAACGTCTGCGGACAGTTTCTTGACGAGGGCGCCGATGCGCTCGCGTTCGGCCGAGGCCAGCCCAGCAAGCGGCTCGTCAAGCAGGAGCAGGCGCGGCTTGGTGGCGAGCGCCAGGCCCATGTCGACCAGCCGCTGGCCTCCGTAGGACAGCGCGCCTGCTTCGGCGCCCTCGATGCCTTCGAGCCCAAGATACTTGATCAGGGCTGCCGTCTCCGCCTCGATCGCACCGATGGCGCGCGCGCTAGACCACACGTCGAACCGGCGCGGGTGTCGGGCCTGTACAGCAAGGCGGATGTTCTCGGCGATCGGCAGTGTCGGAAACAGGTTGGTGATCTGGAACGAGCGGCCGATGCCAGCCCGGCAGATACGGTCCGGCGGCAGGCCGGAGATGTCGTCGCCCCCGAGCCGGATCGTCCCGGCGTCCGGAAGGAACATCCCCGAGACCAGATTGAAGGCTGTGGTCTTGCCGGCGCCATTGGGCCCGATCAGCGCGTGCAGCGTCCGGTCGCGCACCGAGAACGTCACGCCCTCGACGGCTTTGATACCGCCGAAATGCTTCACCATGCCCTCTGCCTTCAGCACCGACCCTTCAAGATGAGATGCCGGTTTCAGGAATTCCGGAAGCGGTGCATCGCCGATTTTACGGCCCGCCATCGCTGCCGCCTCGACAACCGACTTGCGGAACGGGGCGAGCGCACGGCCGGCGACACCCACCAGCCCTGTCGGCGAGAACAGGATGAACCCAACGAACAGCAGGCCGAACCAAAGCAACCAGTTCTCGCTGAGGCCGGAAAGGTAGTCCCGAAAGATCACGAAGAACAGCGCGCCCAGAGCGGGGCCGAGGAAGGAGCGCATGCCGCCGATTACCACCATGGCCAGCAACTCACCGGAGAACGCTACCGAGATCGGGTCCGCCGAGGTCATACGGTTGTTGAACAGCAGCAAGCAGCCGGCGAGCCCTGTGAGCGTCGCCGATAGCGTAAAGGCCACCAATTTGTAGCGGTTGGTCGGGTACCCGATGAACTGCGCGCGCTGCTCGTTCTCGCGGATTGCGATCAGAACGTGGCCCGTTGGCGAGCGATGAAAGCGCCAGAGCAAATACACGACGAGGAACGCGATTGCCGCGACCATGCCGTAGAAGGAGGTGTTGGTCTCAAGCCGGATGCCGGCGATGTCCGGGCGCACGATGCCGCCAAGTCCGTTCTCGCCGCCGGTCACCGCCGTCCAGCGGAAGGCGACGACGTACATCATGGCTGCCAGCGCCATTGTCAGCAGCGAAAAATAGACGCCGCGGCGGCGCAGGATCAGATAGCCGAAGGTCGCAGCGATGAAGGCAACTACAACCAGCGCCGCCAGGATTGGCAGCACGATCGATCCGGGCGTCACCTCGCGCTGGATCAGGGCGGCGATATAAGCAGCGAGACCGAACCAGGCGCCGTGGCCGAACGACACGAGCCCGGTGTAGCCGACCAGGATATTGAGCGCCATGCAGGCCATGGCGAAGATCACGACCTCGGTCGCCGAGGTCACGCCGAGGCCGAGGGCCTCCAGGCAGAACGGCAGAGCGATCAGCGAAGACGCCGCAATCAGCAGGGGGGAGCGGTCGCCCATCGCCGCCCTCACTCGAACCGCTGGATGCGCTCGCCGAACAGGCCGCGCGGCCGGAACAGCAGGATCAGCATCATCAGCAGGTAGATGGCGGCGGTAGAGAATGCCGTGTAGCCGAAGGCGATGATCAACCCTTTCACAAGCCCAACCAGGAGTGCGGCAACCACTACCCCCCAGAACGAGCCGAGACCGCCGATCACGACCACCACGAACGCGGGCGTGATGATCTCTTGCCCCATAGCGGGATGCACCGCATAGATGGGCGCCAACAGCACGCCGGCAAGGCCCGCGAGCCCTATGCCAAGCGCCGCGACAGCCGCCATGTAAGGCTCGAGCGAAATGCCGAGCGCGCCGACCATGTCGGGGCTCTGCACCCCAGCCCGTACGACACGCCCGAACGCGGTGCGGTTCAGCAGCAACCACAGTCCAGCCACGCACAACACGGCGACGCCGAGCAGGATGGTCCGGTAGTAGGAATAGCTGAAATCACCAATCCAGATTTGGCCCCGCAGCATCTGTGGGATGGCGAAGGAGAGCGGGGCCGCGCCGTAAATCCAACGCAGCGTCTGCTCGGCCACCATGGCGAGACCAAAGGTCAGAAGCAACGAAAGGATGGGATCGGCGCGATAAAATCGTCGGAACAGAAAGCGCTCGATCAGAACCCCGAGCAGCGCCACCATCACCGGTGCCGCCACGAAAGCACCAGCGAAGCCCAGATAGTCGGCCAGCGTCACGGTGAGGTAGGCGCCAATGGCGAAGAAACCACCATGCGCGAGGTTGACGATGCCACCGAGGCTGAAAATCAGCGAGAGGCCAAGCGCGATGAGAAGATAGTACACGCCGTCGAGCAGGCCGTTCAACACCTGCTGCATCAACAAAGTCGTCGTCACTGTGCGATGCTCCGGCTGGGTCGCGCGGGGCTTCGGAGGAAGCGAGACCCAGCTTCCACCGAAGTTGCTTCTCTCGCACGTCAGACCGCCAAAGCGCGGGTCTCACGCATCCATCTTGCAGACGTTCTCCTCGACCGTGGCGGCGATGATCTCAAGCGGCTCGTTGGTGCCGGGGACCGGCGCGCTCGGCTTGTAGATGTCCCACTGGTTCTTGAGCTCGTTGGCCTTCAGCGCCTCAACCGCATACATCTCGTGCATGAGCTGATGGTCGTACTTGCGGAAGTAGCCTTCGCGCGTCTTGAGCACGTCGAACTTCGGCCCCTTTTCCAGGTGCTCGATGATCTTGGTCGCCTCGATCGATTTGGCATCGTTCATGGCCTGCGTGAGGATCTTCAGCGCGATGTAGTCGCCCCACGCCTGATTTTCGGGCGGCTTCTTGTAGCGGGCGCTGAAGTCGGCGACGAACTTCTTGGAGCCTGGCGTGTCGATCAGATGATGCCACACGAGCGGCCAGGTGCCGAAGAAATTGCCCTTGCCCGCGCCCCAGGCGACCGCGGTGTCGAAGCCGAAGCCGGCCACCGGGAAATCCAGGCCGAACTCGGAATACTGCTTGAGAAAGTTGGTAATCTGGTTACCGGCGAGATTGGACGCCACTAGGTCCGGCTTGCTGTTCTTGATCTTAGTCAGGATCGTGGAGAAGTCGGAAAAATCAGTCGGCACTAACTCATCGGCTGCAAACTGCCCGCCGTTCTGCTCCATGAACCGTTTGGCGACTCTCAAGAGATCGTGGCCGAAGGCGTAGTCCGCTGTCAGCGAATACCATTTCTTACCCTTCACCATGTTGGCGGTCAGCAGGGAGCGTCCGACCGTTTTCACGTACATCGAGTTTTGGCTCTCGACGTGGAACATGAACTTGTTGCAGTTCGAGCCGCGCAGCGCGTCGGAATTGCCGCCAGTGTTGACGAAGAGATTCTTGGTACGCTGGGCCACCTGTGCGATCGTCAGGCAGGACGCTGACGATATCTCGCCAACGATGCAGGCCACCTTGTCGCGCTCGATCATGCGCTCGGCCTTGGTTGAAGCAGTCTGCGGGTTGACGGAGTCTTCCTTGATGACCTCGATCTTGCGCCCCAGCACGCCGCCGGCGGCATTGATCTCGTCAGCTGCCATATCGACCGCCATAACCGCATAGTCGCCGAGGACACCGAGGAAGCCGGTGCGCGGCGTGAGATGCCCAATCTTGATCACATCCGCCTGGGCGCGGCCGATGGTCGGGAAACCGATGATGCCCGTCGCCAATGCCGTGCCTACGCCTGTGGCGCCCTCTATGATCTGGCGTCGCGATATGCCCTTCGATGTCGTCATTGCCGTTTCCTCCGAGTGTTGTTCGTTACGGATAGCATCGAACCAATTGCCAACAGCGTCAACGCGCGCGACATCAGCCTGGGCGCGAAAAGCGCAATTCAACCCCGCGAATGCAGTAGAACTCGTCGCAAGACATGATCAGAAAGTGCACGCACAACCTCTTGCAAATTCCGCTCGCGAGTTCGGCTCTCACCCGCCTACGCCAACCGTCGAGCGGTCATTGACCGCAAACTCCTCAGCACAATTCTTGTCTTGTCAGCAGGTGACGCGTGCAATGATGCAAACGCCGTCGTGGACGGATCATTAAAATATTGAAATATTGGTCGGAGCGGGGAGATTTGAACTCCCGACCCCCAGTCCCCCGGACTGGCTTTCGCAATTTGGCGACTCCGGCAGGGCTCGAACCTGCGACATCTCGCTTAGAAGGCGAGTGCTCTATCCAGCTGAGCTACGGAGTCTTCCGACTGATCGTAGACGAATACGCGCACTAATGCGTCCAACTGCCGACCCGGCCGAACTTGAAGTTGTCAGCGTAGGCTTTCCGCACATGCTTGCGCGGCTGCGGCTCGACGATCACGTAGGCAATGCCATTTCGTTCAGCGTAGGCGATCGCATCTTCTTTGGTATCGAAATATAAATCTACTTGACGCGCGGTGTCAGTCGAACCTGACCATCCCATGAGCGGGTCGATGATCTGGGCGGCACCCGGCTCCGCCTCCACTAGCCACTCCTTGGTGCGCGCCAAGCCTGACTGCATCGCGGTCTTGGCTGGCCTGTAGATACGCGCTGTCATGATCTGATCCGTGTCTGGCGACTACTCAATTGCGTCGCTGGCCGATAGCATATTCACAACAATCGGAACAGCTTCCTATCAGTCGAACGGTCCACCATTGACGCCTGCAAACGCCAGAACATTTGCCTTGCCTGCCAGCCTTACGGCTTCCTGCCCCGCCCGGATCAATGCCTTTGCCTTGTTGATGCATTCCTGCTGCTCATTCTCCGGCACGCTGTCGTAGACGAGGCCGGCGCCCGCCTGCACGTGCAGCACCCCATCCTTGACCAATCCAGTGCGCAGTACGATGCAGGTATCCATCTCGCCATCGGCCGCGAAATAACCGACGCAGCCGGCATACGGCCCACGTTTGTCTTTCTCGAGCTCGTCGATGATCTGCATGGCGCGAACCTTCGGCGCGCCAGACACAGTTCCTGCTGGGAAGCCGGCCATCAGCGCGTCGATCGAATCGTGCTTCGTCGTGTCAAGCCGCCCGACGACGTTCGAGACGATGTGCATGACGTGGCTATAGCGCTCAACCAGAAAGCGCTCTGTCACCTCGACCGAGCCGATCCGGGCGACGCGGCCTACGTCATTGCGACCAAGATCCAGCAACATTAAGTGCTCGGCGCGTTCCTTTGGGTCGGCCAAGAGCGCTTCGGCAAGATGCTGATCTTCCGCGGCAGTGGCGCCACGCCGCGCCGTGCCGGCGATCGGACGGATCGTGATTTCGCCATTGCGCACGCGCACCAGGATTTCCGGGCTGGAACCGACGAGTGAGAAGTTGCCGAAGTCCAGGTAGAACAGGAACGGTGATGGATTGGTTCGCCGCAACGCGCGATACAGGGCAAATGGCGGCAAGGTAAAGGGCGTCGAAAACCGCTGCGACAGGACAACCTGAAACACGTCGCCCGCACGAATGTAGTGCTTGGCGCGCGCCACCATCGCCTGGAACTCCAAGGGTGTCGTATTGGAGACCGGGTCGGCGGCCGGCGCAACATCAACTGGCTTTTTATGCACATTCGGCACTGATTTTTCGAGCGCCAAAACGACGCCCTGCAACCGCGCTACCGCCGACGCGTGAGCCGCTTTGGCCGTAACGCCCGCTTGCGGACGAACCGGCGTCACCACCGTCATTTCATCTTTGACCGCATCGAACACGATGATCAGCGTCGGCCGGATCAAAATTGCATCAGGGATGCCAACTGCGTCGGGCCGCGGGTCAGGTAGATGCTCGATGAGTCGCACCGTGTCATAGCCCATGTAGCCGAAGATGCCGGCGGCCATCGGCGGCAAATCTTCAGGTACTTCCAGCCGACTTTCGGCGAGCAGGGCGCGAAGCGAGTCGAGCGTGGGCTTGCCTTCGCTGACGAATGCGTTCCGTGCGGTCGCCGGTGTTCGATTGATCTCGGCGGCGTTGCCTGATGCCCGCCATACAAGGTCCGGCGCCAGTCCGATGATGGAGTAACGTCCTCGAACAGCGCCACCCTCGACAGACTCGAGCAGGAAATTCATCGGGCAGGTCGCAGACCGATCGGCGGCGTTGGGCAGAACCAGTTTCAGGTAGGCCGATACCGGGGTTTCAAGGTCGGCTATAAGCCGCGTCCACACGAGTTGCGGCAATCCGCGAGCATAAAGGTCGGCAAAGGTGCCACCATCTTCAGGCAGTGCATCTAGGGTCGGCGCTTTGTCGATCTCAATTTTCATGCGCGCCGCGCCCTTGCCGTCACCCAAACATCAGAGGAGCTCACTGCTGCCCGCGATCAGCGCCAATGGCACGCTGATAGGCCGCGTTGTTCACGGCCACGCCAAACCGTTGCTGCAGATGGGCTAGATACTCTGCCATCACGTCCGATTGCATCTGACGCTGCAGCTCGCCCTTGAGGCGATCGCGCTGCTCCGGCGTCGGGACGGCGGCAGCTATGATATCGACGACTTTGAACACGATACGCGATTTGCCGTCGACGGTGTCCGTGGAAGACGCAGCGCCGCGGGGCAGCGCAAACGCCTGGGCTACAGCCTGCTCCGTCAAACCAGTCGGCTTCGCTGCGCGCAAGAGCGGTTCAGTTGCGGCGACCTTGCCCCCGGCGTCCGCAGCCACCTTTTCCGCAGCCTCGCCCAGCGTCAGCCGCTCGGCAAATTTCTGGCCCGCTGCCGCCAGTGCCTTGCGGGTTTCAATATCGAGCCATAGCGCCTTGACATCAGCCCTGACCTCATCAAGTCCCTTCTGGGTCTCGGGCGTGATCGAAATCACATCGATCCAGGCATAACCGCCGTCGCTGATTTCGACCGCGTCTGCTTCGACGCCGACCTTGGCCACGAACGCCGCCGCCAGGATGCGCTCGCCGTCCGGACCCTCGAACGTGGGCTTGCCGTCGGGTGCTCGACCCTGCGCATCAGTGCTGGCAATCTCGACCAGCTTCAACTTCATCGTCTCGGCAATCTGCTGAAGCGTCTTGCCGGAAGATCGGTGGTCGTCAATAGCGTCGTGCAGTTTCTGGATCTCGGTGCCAGCGCGTTCAGTGGCGAGGCGATCGCGAATTTCGGCCGACACTTCAGCCAACGACCTCTGCTTACCAGGCTCGATCTCGGTGACACGAAGCAACACAGTGGCGAAACGCCCTTCCACGACCTCCGACACCTTGTCTTTAGGCAACGCGAAAGCGGCATCGGCAATTATCTGATCGATCAGCGACCGCTTGGTAACGAGACCGAGATCGACGTCGGTGTCCTTGACCCCGGCAGAGCTCGCGACATCCGCAAAAGACTTGCCGTCGGTTATCGCCTTCAAGCCGGCCTCAGCAGCAGCCTTATCGGCGAAAGACAGCTGATGAACGCGGCGCTTCTCGGGCAAATTGAACCGCTCGGTGTTCTGCTCGTATTCGGCCTTGATTTCGTCGTCGCTGACCGCGATGCCCTTCTTGACTTCATCCGGGCTCAGCAACAGCGCCACGAGCCGGCGTCGTTCCGGTGTAACGAACTGGCGCTTGTTCTGCTCAAAGGTAGTTGCGAGTTTGGCATCATCGGGCTCGTCGGGCATGACGACCTTCGTCGGGTCGATCGTGAAATGCACAATCGTCCGGCTTTCTTCGCGGAACCGATGCAGAAGATCCAGCGCGGCACCAGGCACCTGCACCGCTTCCATCGTGGCGACAGTCAACTGATCCCGCACCTCGTCACGTCGAACGAGTTCGATATATTTACGCTCGGAAAGCCCGTTCTGGCGCAGGAATCCGTCAAAAGCTGATTTGTTGAATTTGCCGTCGACGCCTGCGAATCTCTGATCGCGCTTGATTTTTTCAGCTATGGCGTCCTCGGAGAGCCCGAGCCGCAGTTCACGGGTATGGTTGTCAATCGCTGCAGCGCCGATCAGTTGCTGCAGGATCTGTTGATCGAACTTGAGCGCTCGCGCCTGTTCCGGAGTTATGCGGCCGCCAAACCGGCGACGCAGATTGTCCATCTGCGTCTGGTAGGACTGCTGGAATTCGACGGTAGAGATCTCTGTCTTGCCGACACGAGCGATTGCCCCTTCCCCATAGCCCCGAAAAACGTCGGCCACGCCCCATACGACAAAGCTCAGCACCAGCACGCCGAACAGAACCTTCGCGACAAAGCCTTGAGCACCTCGGCGAAGTGAATCAAGCATTTCGGAACAGGCCTCGAAGGTTTCAGGTCAGCCAACATTGAAGCTGGGCGCCCAGGTCGATCATGCAATTTATTCGCTCCGCACCAGTGGTCCGGCCGGATTTGTTACGCTATGAAGCGCAAGGTCCGCCCGAATGCAAGGGTTGGGCTCTGACGAGCACTGGCTTGCAATCCCTGAGACGAGATGATCCGATGGCCGTAACTGCCACATCGAACAACTCGATTCGTCCGCTTGTCGCAGGCAACTGGAAGATGAACGGGCTGACTGCGGCGCTTTGCGAGGCGTCGTCAATGATCGCGGGAATGCGCAACTCCGATGCCGGTGGCGCATTGGTCGACGTCATGCTGTGCCCGCCGGTGACACTGCTTTCCGGCTTGAGCGCCATTGCCCGCGGTACATCGCTGCTGGTCGGTGGGCAAGATTGCCATGCCCAGAACGCTGGCGCGCACACCGGCGATATTTCCGCCGAAATGCTGCGGGATGCGGGAGCAGTCGCCGTCATCGTTGGACATTCGGAGCGCCGGATCGATCATGGCGAGAGCGATGCGATGGTCAAGGCGAAGGCTGGAGCGGCCTCCCGCGCAGGGCTGACGGCGATCATCTGCGTTGGCGAGACGGCCGAGCAACGGCAGGCGGGGGCAACGCTCAGCGTCGTCGGCCAGCAGTTGGCAGGCTCGGTGCCCTCCGGCGCACTGGCTGCCAATACGGTAATCGCCTATGAGCCGGTTTGGGCGATCGGCACCGGCCTGACGCCGACTGCGCAGGACGTTGCGGACGTGCACGCCTTGATGCGGCAGGTCCTGGCGATGCGCTTCAACGCGCAAGGTGCTGCGATGCGATTACTATATGGAGGCTCCGTCAAGCCGTCGAATGCAGCTGAACTGATGGCTGTCGCTCATGTCAACGGCGCTCTCGTCGGCGGGGCCAGCCTCAAAGCGGCCGACTTCCTCGGCATCATCGCCGCTTATTATCCGGCCCAGTGATCGAAGCGAGGCACATGAAGCGGAACCTTGCGCCGTCCAGTATCACCTGTCTGATGTTGACCGTAGGCGTAGCTATCGCTGAACCCCTCGACGCCAGCTCTTGCGCACAATTGCGCGACGAGCTCGGCAAGCTGGAGCGGGAAGGCGCGCGATCCAGCCTGGCACGCGGTCCGGAATGGGCCAAAGCCAACCTGAAGCTCGATCAGCTCGGTCTCGTCGACCGCTTGCTCGAGGTCGAAGCGCAGTTCCTGTTCCGCTGTCCGCAGCCGAAACGAACGCTGGATGCCGCGACGGAGGCCGTGCTTGAAAACGGCACGGGTTCCGATCCCGCGTCTGACGAAAAACCGGCGGCGGGCGAGGCTAGGCCGCCGCGCCCGACAGCGGCCAAGAAGCCGTCAGCTCAGTCGAAGGCCGCCGCAACTCCGGGTGATGCGGCTGTGGCGGCCGATGGCGTCACAGCAAAGGGCGCCTCAAACAAAGCGCCGCCGAAGCGCGCCACGTCAAAGCCAAAGATCAACGACGCCTTCACGCCGGGGCCGCCGACCAAGCCGCCCGAGGTCCAAGTCAAAGCCGCCCAGCCGCGCGCTGCCGCGAAGCCCGCGCAATGACGACCCGAGACTATTCGTGCTCGGTGGTCTCGTCGATCCGTTTGAATAAGGCATCGTACTCGATCATGCCGCCAGTAGTGTCGCGCGAGACGGTCGAGAACCCATAAGCTTCGAACCCCGCCGCCCGCACAAACTCCATCATCTGCCAATGGTTCGGCGCGCCTTCATAGATCGACTGCACCGACATTTCCACGAGCAGTCCCTTGACCTGGCGCAGTCGGCCGCCCGCGCCCCGCAATACGTTCAAATCGTTGCCCTGAGTGTCGGTCTTGAGAAAAATCGGCATATCCATGTCGATGCCAGCCTGGTCGAGGGCCGCATCCAACCTCTCGATGCGGATGGTCTCGGTGGCCCCTGTGTTGAGCGCCGGGAATCTCCCGATCATCGAGGCCATTGACGGTAACAGCGAGTTGAAGTTCGACCCTGCGTTCAAATTCAACTGCGACCTCTCCTTTGCGATGCCGAGACCCACTTGCCGCACCTGCCACAACTCGTCGCCAGCCGCCGACTTCTGTAGCTGTTCGAACAGAGCTCGCGCGGGCTCGAACGACACAATGTTGCCGCGGTAGCCAGCCTTTCGGCACATCTTGCTAAAGCCGCCGACATGCGCCCCGACGTCTAGCAGTAGGCCGATTTCGTGATGGCTAAAGAAGCGCTTCAAGTGCAAATCAATACTGTCGGAACGCCGAACCGTCCTTAGGTCGTAGCCGAAGAACAGGGTCAAGGGGCGCAGCAGCGTAGACGACATGGCGGATCGACCCAGGGCAGGAACGGCTTTTCTTATTCGTCCATACCCTGGCAAGCCGCAACGGTCCATGTGGCCTTCGAGGCGCGGCCGGAGGGGCTGGCGGCCAGCGCGCAGGTGGTGTAGTTGACTGCCAATCCTGCCGCCCCTCGAAGCTTGCCGGACTTGAAAAGCCGATGACCACCGTCATTCTCGTCATTCATCTCATGATCGCCGCGGCCCTCGTTGCCGTTGTTCTGCTCCAGAAGTCTGAGGGCGGGGCGCTTGGCATTGGCGGAGGCGGTGGAGGAGGCGGCCTATTGACTGGCCGCGGCACCGCCAATCTCCTGACACGCGTTACCGCTGTGCTGGCAGCCGCCTTCTTCTGCACTAGTATCATCCTCACCATCCTAGCCCAGCGTTCGACCGCACCGCAGTCGAGGTTCGAAACGCCCGCGAGCCCCGCGCCAACTGGTGCGCCGACCGCTGGTGCCGACACCAAACCTTTAGACGGCGCACCAACTCCGCCTGCACGTGGCGGTGTTCTTGATAAATTGCAGGGTCCGCCTGGTGCGCCGGCAGTGCCGCAGACGCGCTGACCGCTCAATCGAGCACGAGTTCATTCCAGCGGCCCGAAAACAGGCTGGTGGATGGGCCGGAGTTTTCTCTTCGAATCAACGCTGTTCTGTGTATTCTGCAAGCCCATGCAACGGTACATCTTCATTACCGGCGGTGTGGTTTCCTCGCTTGGAAAAGGCCTCGCTTCAGCCGCCCTCGGGGCCCTGCTCCAGGCGCGCGGTTATTCCGTGCGGCTGAAGAAGCTCGACCCCTATCTCAACGTCGATCCGGGGACCATGAGCCCCTACCAGCATGGGGAAGTATTCGTCACTGACGACGGCGCGGAGACCGACCTCGACCTTGGGCACTACGAGCGCTTCACCGGGGTTCCGGCGCGCAAGAGCGACAACATCACCACCGGCCGGATCTATCAGGAGATTCTCGCCAAGGAGCGGCGCGGCGACTTCCTCGGCGGCACCGTGCAGGTGATCCCGCACGTGACGGACGCGATCAAGTCGTTCGTCGTAAGCGGCAATGAATTGATCGACTTCGTGCTGGTCGAGATCGGCGGCACCGTCGGCGATATCGAAGGCCTGCCGTTCTTCGAGGCGATCCGACAGCTCGGCAACGATTTACCGCGCGCGGCATGCATCTATATCCACCTGACGCTGATGCCCTACATTCCAAGCGCGGGCGAACTCAAGACCAAACCTACTCAGCACTCCGTAAAGGAACTACGGTCGATCGGCATTCAGCCTGACATCTTGCTGTGCCGCTCGGATCGGGCCGTGCCGGTGGCGGAGCGCCGTAAGATCGCTCTGTTCTGCAACGTGCGCGAAGAAGCGGTGATCCAGGCCCTCGACGTCGCCTCGATCTACGACGTGCCGCTGGCCTATCACCGAGAGGGCCTAGACCGGGAGGTGCTCGCGGCCTTCGGCATTACTGGCGCTCCGAAACCCGACCTCACTCGCTGGGAGGCAATCAGCCGCGCGATTGCAACACCAGAAGGCCAAGTGTCGATCGCCATTGTCGGCAAATACACTGGCCTTAAGGATGCCTACAAATCGCTGATCGAGGCGCTGGTGCACGGGGGCATTGCCAACAACGTCAAAGTCAAGCTCGATTGGATCGACGCCGAGATCTTCGAAAGCCAGGACCCGGCGCCGCATCTTGAAGGGGTCCATGGTATTCTCGTACCCGGCGGCTTCGGCGAACGCGGCACCGAGGGCAAGATACTGGCAGCAAAATTTGCCCGCACGCGGCGCGTACCCTATTTCGGCATTTGTTTCGGCATGCAAATGGCGGTGATCGAGGCGGCGCGGCACTTGGCCGGCGTGCCGCAGGCGAGTTCGACCGAATTCGCCCCATCGAAAGAGCCCGTCATCGCTTTAATGACCGAATGGATGAACAATGGTCAGCTAGAAACGCGAGCTTTAGGCGGCGACCTCGGCGGCACGATGCGGCTCGGTGCCTATGAAGCCAAGTTGTCGGGCAACTCAAAGATTGCGTCAATTTATGGCGCGACCACCATCTCGGAGCGCCATCGCCATCGCTGGGAGGTCAATACAGACTATCGCGAACGGCTGGAGCGCGCAGGGCTCGCATTCACCGGCACGTCGCCCGACGGGCTGCTGCCGGAAACGGTCGAGTATCCAGATCACCCTTGGTTCGTTGGTGTGCAGTATCACCCCGAACTGAAGTCACGGCCCTTTGATCCGCATCCGCTGTTCAAAAGTTTCATCGGCGCGGCGGTGGACCAGAGCCGGTTGGTATGACGCGCGGCCCGAGCCGCTTCCATCTCGCAGATTCTGGTGTAATCTTGCGCGGTAGTCCTCAGGAGTGCGCGTCGTGCCCGCAACCGCAACAAAATCACTGACCACTGGCCGTTGCCAGTGCGGCTCGATCCGTTACGAGTTCGAAGGCAAGCCGAAATGGGTCATGCACTGCCATTGCGAGAGCTGCCGTCGTGCAGTGTCATCGGCGTTGGCGACCTACATCGGCGTCAAGCTCGAGCAGTTCCGGTACCTGCAGGGCGAGCCCGCGATCTATGAATCATCCCCGGGCGTGAAGCGCTACTTCTGCGGACAGTGCGGTGCTCCCATGGCCTATGCGGGCGCGCGGTGGCCGGGCGAAGTGCACCTGTTCCACGGCACTCTCGCCGATCCGTCGCAGTGGCCGCCAACGGGGCACGCCAACGTGGCCGAACAACTTCCTTGGTTCGATGCACACGATGCGCTGCCGCGCTTTGAACGGTTTTCCGAGCGCGGCGCCGAGCCGGTGCGGCGCGGTCCGAAGCAGGGCTAGTTCGGGCGACCCCGAGAGACGGAGCGGCCATGCCTCGCGGCATCGATCATCTTGTGCTGGCTGTTCGCGATCTCGATGCTGCGGCCGAGTTCTATCGCGCGCTCGGGTTCACCGTCGGCAGCCGCAATCGGCATCCCTGGGGCACGCTCAATCACATCGTGCAGATGCCGGGCCAGTTCCTGGAATTGATCGCGACCGAACCAGGATTCGAGAAACCGCAACCGCATGAACCGGTCCACAGTTTTGCGGGCTTCCTTACGGACTACCTCGCGCAGCGCGAAGGCCTGGCGATGTTGGTCCTAGAATCGAGAGACGCGCAGGCCGACCTCCAGAACTTCAGGTCGGCGGGTATTGCTAAGCCCGACCCGCTTTTTTTTGAGCGTCGGGGCAAGCGGCCCGATGGTTCGGATGTGCATGTCGCGTTCACGCTGGCCTTCGCCGCCGCACCAACAGTAGGGGCTGCCGGCTTTTTCGTCTCTCAGCAGCACTACCCTGAGAATTTCTGGAACCCGGCATTTCAGAAGCATGGGAACGGGGTGACCGGTATTGCCGCCGTGGTGCTCCAAGCCTCCGAGCCCAGTTCTCTGGAAGCTTTCTTCACCGGTTTCTCCGGTCAAGCCGTCCGAACGACCCTTTCGTCGGCCACCGCGTCGGGCATTTCGGTCGACACCGGGCGCGGTGCGATCGAGGTCGTCACACCCGCCTCGGCACAGGCCGCTTATGGACCGATCACCGCGGGTAATCCTGGTTTCGTCGCGATGCGGTTGCGCTGTGCAAGCCTCGCCGCAGTCCGCCAGAGCCTGATCACCGCGGGCATCTCGAACGAAGAGCGCGCAGACCGTCTGATTGTACCAGCGCCCCACGCCTTTGGCGTTGCGCTGGCGTTCGAGGCGAACGCATGAGCGTCGTCGTCGCAGCCCGGCCTACTGCGGCTGCAACGACAAGCTCAATTCTTGCTCTTGTCGACCAACGCCTTTTCCTTGATCCAGGGCATCATGGCGCGCAGTTTGGCGCCGACTTCCTCGATGCCGTGCGCGTCGTTGAGGCGGCGGGTCGCCTTGAACTTCGGTTGGCCGGCCCGGCATTCGCGGATCCACTCGGTGGTGAACGCGCCGGATTGAATATCTTTCAGCACGCGCTTCATTTCGGCGCGCGTTGCGTCCGTGATGATGCGCGGGCCGGAGATGTATTCGCCGAACTCGGCGGTGTTCGAGATCGAGTAGTTCATATTGGCGATGCCGCCCTCATAGATCAGGTCGACGATCAGCTTCACTTCGTGCAGGCATTCGAAGTAGGCCATTTCAGGGGCGTAGCCGGCGTCAACCAGCGTCTCGTAACCGGCGCGGATCAGCTCGACGAGGCCGCCGCACAGGACGACCTGCTCGCCAAAGAGATCCGTCTCGCACTCTTCCTTGAACGAAGTCTCGATGACGCCCGCCCGACCGCCGCCGATCGCGGCCGCATAGGACAGGAAAAGGTCGTGCGCGTTGCCTGATTTATCCTGATGGATGGCGACGAGGCACGGCACACCGCCGCCACGGGCGTATTCCGAGCGCACCGTGTGACCGGGCCCCTTTGGCGCGACCATGCCGACGTCGATGTCGGAGCGCGGCTCGATCAGGTTAAAGTGCACGTTGAGCCCATGAGCGAACATCAGGGCGGCGCCCTTTTTCATGTTGCCGTGCAGATGATCCTTGTAAATGTCGGCCTGCAGTTCGTCCGGCGTCAGCATCATCAACACGTCGGCCCATTTGGCGGCGTCGGCGACTTCCATCACCTTGAGCTTTTCTTTGTCGGCTTTCTTGGCCGAGGCCGAGCCCTCGCGTAATGCAATCACGATATCCCTGACGCCGCTGTCGCGTAGATTGAGGGCGTGCGCATGCCCCTGGCTGCCGTAGCCGATGACGGCAACCTTTTTGCCCTTGATCAGGTTGATGTCGGCATCACGATCATAATAGACGCGCATTGGACGGCTCCTCGGCTGGGACGCTTGAGCCTAGACGCCTAGCCAATGCAGCCCGGCCCTGCCAAGGAAAATCGCCCGCAGCACCAAATATGCATGCCTGCTTTGGCCTACTTCAGGCGATGCCCCGCAGTCTCGCCAGGCTAGCGCGCGCTTCGGCTTCCGGCCCGCCGATTTCGTCAAGGTCGGGCAACGCCATTGCAAATTCGGGCAGGGCTTCGGCTTTGGCCGATAGCCCCTCGAGCTTGGCAAACCGCGGCAGCGGTCCGATCTCCGGCTGCCGATAGCGCAGGTAGGCCAGCAAGCAGGAGGCGGTGATATCGGCTTGCGTCAGCTTTTGGCCCAGCAGCCACCCGGCCGCCGGTACCGCCGCTTCCAGCGCCTCTAACGCCGAGACCAGTTGCAGTTTGCTGCGCTCGATCCACGGCTCATAAGCGAAGGCTGGCGGGCGTAACAGCCGCTCGTAGGTAATTGCACCCGCCTTGTCGATTGCACCGGCCGCGGTTACGACGAGTTGCAAGGCGCGGCGCCGGGCCGGCCCCGAAGTTGGCAGCAGCGCGCGCGCCGACCCCACCTGTTCATCCAGATGATCCAGAATTGCGGCACTGTCGACCAGCACCTCACCGTCATCGAGTTGCAGGGAGGGGATGCGGCCCAGCGGATTGATCCGGCGCATTACCTCAGCGTCACCGAACACTGACAGCAGATTGCGTTCGAAGGGCAGACCCAGAACGCGCAGCGTCACCGCGACGCGGCGTACGAACGGACTGTCGTAGTGGCCAATGAGAATCAAGCTGCGATCTCACTTAGAATGATACCCGGCGCGGACAGAGCAGCTATGATTGCCAAGCTTGCGATTAAGCGCTGCACGTGCGCTCGATTTCCAGATAGAATTATCACTCGTATAGCCCCTGCATATGCATCCCTTCCAAGGACACCTTCCATGCCCTGGCACTCACTGACTTGGACATTCCTCGAAGGGCGCTGGCACGAAGGAAACCCACCGATGATGGGGCCGCGCACGCATGCGGCCTGGCTCGCCTCTAGCGTATTCGACGGTGCCCGGGTATTCGAAAACACGATACCCGATATGGATAAGCATGCCGCCCGCGTCAATCAGTCGGCGACCAGGCTCGGCTTAAAGCCGACAATGGCTTCGGAAGACATCGTGCAGTTGACGCGGGTCGGCGCGGCTAAGTTTGCGAAGAATACCGCGCTTTACGTCAAACCGATGTACTGGGCCGAGGCCGACGGCGTTGGCACCATCCTGCCAGACGCTGAGTCGACGCGGTTTTGCCTCTGTCTGTTCGAAGCCGCGATGCCGGAGCCGACCGGCGGCAGCCTGTGCGTGTCACCATTCCGCCGGCCGACGATCGAGACCATGCCGACCGACGTAAAGACCGGCGCGCTCTATCCCAACAACGCGCGAGCGGCACGCGATGCCATGGCGCGCGGATTCAGCAACGCGCTGGTGCTCGACATGCTGGGCAATGTTGCAGAAACCGCATCCTCCAACGTCTTCATGGCGAAAGACGGCATCGTCTATACCCCGGTTCCGACCAGGGCATTTCTCAACGGCATTACTCGACAACGCGTCATCGGCCTGCTGCGCAAGGATGGTGTCGAGGTGCGCGAAGTGAACTTGTCCGTGGAAGACTTCATCGGGGCCGATGAAGTATTCACATCCGGCAATTATTCGAAGGTAGCGCCGATCACCCGTGTGGAAACCGCCGAGAAGCAGCCTGGCCCCATGTACCGGAAAGCGCGCGAAGCCTACTGGGCATTCGCGCATTCAGAACCGTATAATCTATCAAGGAGTTGAACCTGATGAACGCCGACATCCAAGCCATCGAGAACCTGATCAAGGCCTATCTCGACGGTCTATACGACAGCAACGCCGAGCAACTGGCGAGCGTATTTCACTCGACGAGCGCGCTCACCAGTGTCACCAACGGCGAATTGGTGATCATGCCCCGTGACAAATGGTTGGCCGCCGTTCGCGAGCGGCCCTCGCAGAAAAAACAGGGGCTTCCGCGCCACGACCATGTACTCACGGTCGACCTCGTCGGCCCGACGATGGCCTACGTGAAACTCAAATGCGCGATCCCGCCTCGATTTTTTACCGATCAGCTGTCTCTACTGAAGATCGATGGCCGCTGGCAGATCGCACAGAAGGTTTTTATGACGCAGACGCAAGAGTAATCGTCCTACCGCATCAGTTCGAAGGCGATCGGATAGAGCGATGCCAACAATAGCGCCGCCGTCGACTGCCTCTAATTGCGGATAAGGCGTAGTCGCCATCGCATGTACCCGGGATAGCGCCAGGACAATCGACCGCGATGCGCGCGCTCTGTCGCGATTGTTGTGAAATCATGGAAGCTGCGGCAGACGCCTGCGGTGCATGCAGCTCACGGCGCATCGTTGCTCATCCAGAACTCGAGCAGCTCGGCATCGCGCACATTGATTGTGACGCCTTTTATGCCTCTGTGGAGAAGCGCGACCGCCCAGAAATCAGATCACAACCGCTGATAGTCGGCCATCCGGGCGGACGAGGCGTGGTCACGACCGCATGCTACATTGCCCGGCGATTTGGCGTGCACTCCGCGATGCCGATGTTCAAGGCGCTCGATGCCTGCCCCGACGCGGTCGTGATCAAGCCCGACATGGCAAAGTACACCCGCGTGGCGGCGTCCATCCGATCGATCTTCGCAGCCGCAACGTCGATGATCGAACCTGTATCACTAGACGAAGCCTACCTCGATCTTACCGACGACTGGCGCACCGAGGCGCCGCCCGCCGCCGAATCACTGGCCACGATTGCGGCCCGGATCGAAGTCGAAGTTGGCATCACGGTATCGGTCGGCCTTGCACCCAACAAGTTTCTGGCCAAACTCGCGTCCGAGCTGCGCAAGCCGCGCGGGTTTTCCGTCATCGGACAAGCCGAAGCCCGCTCGTTCCTTGGGCCCCTCCCCGTCGCCAAGATCAATGGTGTCGGCTCCGCAACCGCTCTACGGATGGAAGCACAAGGCCTCAAAACCATCGCCGATCTCCAGCGCCTCACCGAGCAGCAACTGGTGGCGGCATTTGGTAGGTTCGGGCATCGACTGGCATCTTTTGCACATGGTCTCGACGAGCGTGAGGTGACACCCAACCGGCCAACGAAGAGTATTTCTGCGGAAGACACTTTCCGGCGGGACACGGGTTCGCCTGCGGAGTTGAAGGCAGCTGCGCAGCCGCTCTGCGACCGCGTCGCGAATCAGTTGGTCCGTCACGGTTTTGCGACGGGCACCGTAGTTCTCAAACTCAAGACTGCGGACTTCAAGATTATGACACGCAATAAGCGGCTGACGCATCCGACCCAGCGCGCATCCGTGCTGCTGGCCCAGGCCTCCGCTTTAATCGAAAAAGCGGCCAATGGCCGCATATTCCGGCTTATCGGAATCGGCGCCACCGACCTGACGCATGCCGGCGCCGCCGACCCGCCAAACCTGTTCGGCGAAAGTTAGCATCCCGATCGCGTTTCAATGCCGGCTTGACCACAATTTGAACAACGACGGATGGTGCCTTCGCCTGCGGGGAAGAGCTGATCCAGCACCACACGGGGAGTGTAATCGTGTTCAATCGTCAATCGACGTCGCAGCCGCGCGAAAACGAATTCAACAAGACCGTTAATGGTCGGACCGAGGGCCAGCCGAACGGCGCCGGTATTCCGCCGTTGCCATCGTCCCGGCCTGCCCTGGTCGACAAGTCGGAAGCCGGCCGTCTGTCGATCATCGGCAACGATCTGACCATCATGGGCGAGCGGATAGTCATCATCACGAAGGGTATTCTACAGGTCGACGGCGAGGTCCAGGCCGATCTGCACGGCGCTGAGGTTATCATCGGGGAAGCCGGCAAAGTCACGGGCACCATTTGGGCCGACGCCGTATCGGTGCGTGGCCAGGTGTTCGGCACGATCAAAGGCACCAAGGTGGAATTGATGTCGAAGTCGACTGTTGAGGGCGATATCTTCCACCAGACGCTGGTGGTGATCGAGGGCGCCAGTTTCGATGGGCGTGTTCGGCGGCCGAAGGATGCAGCAGACCTCAAGCCCATGCTGGACCCGAAACAGCATAGTGGGCCCCCGACAATGGCGGCTTGACGTCTTCGAATGAGTTGAATTGTCGGGTCAGGCACTTGCCTCCGTCGGGCCAGATGTCAAGATGGAACATCTAGGCTCAATAGACGGAGTCTGCGATGGCCATGAAAACGGTGTTGGTGCCCATCCAAGTCAATGGCTCGGTTGAGCCTGCCCTGGAAACGGCGCATGCCTTTGCCGCACGGTTCGACGCCTACGTGGAAGGCGTCGTTCTAGACGTGTTTGCATCCGATTTTGTAGCGGTCGACGTGTTCAGCGGTGGATGGGTCCCGCCGGCCAGCAAGCTGTCCGACGATGCCGTGCGCGAGTGCCGCGACGCATTCGAAAACTTCATGCAGCGTAAGTCGGTTCCCCGGAACGACGGAATCTTGAACCATCTGTCATTTGGATGGTCCGATCAAAAAATGCTGCTGCAAGGAGCCGTTGCCGAGTACAGCCGTATTTTCGATGTTACCGTGTTCGGTGCGCTCTCGGCTGAGGCCCATCCGATGCAGCAGATGGCACTGGAAACCACGCTTTTCGAAAGTGGCCGGCCTATCCTGATTGCGCCATCCGTGGCTCCCCGAAGCATCGGGAACCAAGTATTGGTCGCATGGAACGGCAGCACCGAGACGGCACTCACCGTCGCCCTAGCCATGCCAATTCTTGAAAAAGCGAAAGCAGTTGTCGTCCTGACAGTCGAAGGCGGCATGGTGCCCGGTCCATCGGGCAGCGATCTCACTCGTCATCTAAAAGCCAATGGGATCGCAGCCGACGAGCGCACGGTCTCGCCCGGCAAACGCAGCTCGGGCGAAATGATCCTGGCCGAGGCCGCATCGCTTGGCTGCGACCTGATCATCAAGGGAGCTTACACGCAAAGCCGGTTGCGCCAGATGATCTTTGGCGGCGCAACGCGCCACATCCTGAGTGCGGCGCCGATCCCGGTCTTCATGGCGCATTAACGTCGGCCGAGCGCAGTGGCGGTCCCTACGGGAGTCGAACCCGTCTTCCAAGATTGAAAATCTCGTGTCCTAACCGATAGACGAAGGGACCTTCGGGGCTCGTATAGAAAGGTTTTCCGGCGTGCGCAAGCGCGGTCCTGTCTCATTGTTTGCGAGGGTCCGCAGCATCTTCTATCGTCAGCTCGATTTTCTGCCGCCCGCCCCAAGTATCCCGCTTGATGCTGCCTGCGACGTGTAACGGCATGCCGCCGGGCGCCGCGAGCAGATCGCCTAGCGGCTGCCCGACAGCACGGAAGGCCACTGCATCGATCCGTGACGCGTCGCCGGACTCCAGCGTGCAGCGCACGTGCACGCCGCCGACGACCTTGGCAAATTTCACGCGATGCGCTGGAAACACGAATCGCGGCGCCGGATTGCCCTGGCCGTAAGGGCCGACGCGCTCGATCAGATCGATCAGGTCGTCGTTCACCGCGGATGGCGTCAATGCGCCATCGATATCGAGCCCCGACTGCTGGCGCGCCAGGGCTGCCGTGTCGGCCAGCCGTTCGTGGAGAAACGCGGTCACCGATTCGAGTTTGTCGCGCGCCACCGTGAGCCCAGCCGCCATCGCGTGACCGCCGCCCTTGACCAGGAATCCCGCGGCAACCGCTGCCCGCACCGCGCTGCCGATGTCGACACCGGCGACCGACCGCAACGACCCGGTGCCCTCGGCTTTAGCATCCCACGCAATCGCGCATACAGGGCGACGAAATCGCTCGGCCAAGCGACTTGCAACCAGGCCGACGACGCCCTTGTGCCAAGAATCGGATCCTGTGATGAGGATTGGAATATCGGGAGTTTCATCGATGCGCCGGTCGGCATCGGCGATCGCCTCCTCCAGCATCTGCGTTTCGAGCGTCTTACGCTCACGGTTGAGCCGGTCGAGCGTCGTGGCAATCTTCGCAGCATCTATATCATCGCCGGTCGCAAGCAACCGGGCACCGAGCGCGGCGTCGCCAATCCGCCCACCGGCATTGATGCGCGGCCCCAGCACAAAGCCCAGTGCGTAGGGCATGGGCGCGGTTTGCAGTCCTGCCACGTCGCAGAGCGCGCGCAATCCGATATTGCGACGGCCATGCATCACTATGAGCCCCTTGGCGACGAACGCCCGGTTGAGCCCGATCAGCGGCACCACATCGGCAACGGTCGCAAGCGCCACGATATCGAGCAGGTCGAGCAGGTTCGGCTCGGCAACCTCCGCTTTGTAGGCGCCGCGACGGCGCAGTTCACGCGCGGCCGCGACCAACAATAGGTATACGACGCCAGCAGCGCATAGATAACCAAGGCCCGACACATCATCCTGCCGGTTGGGGTTGACGACCGCATGCACATCAGGCAGCCGCTCGTCTGCCAGATGGTGGTCGATTACCAGCACATCGGTATCCAATTTCTTGGCGACCGCCAGCGGCTCGAAACTGGTCGTACCGCAGTCCACAGTGATGATGAGCTTGGCGCCTTCCTTTATTAAGGTCTCGATCGCGGCCGCGTTCGGTCCGTAGCCTTCGAACATCCGATCTGGGATGTAGATGCGGCCTTGCACGCCGTGGTGATCGAGAAACCGCTGAATTAAGGCTGACGATGATGCGCCGTCGACGTCGTAGTCGCCAAACACCGCGACACGCTGCTTCTTCTGTATCGCGTCCGCCAAGCGCGCGGCTGCCGCTTCCATATCGCGCAGCGTGTACGGATCAGGCATCAACGTGCGAAGAGTGGGATTGAGGAACACAGCCGCGTCGTCAATGCCAACTCCGCGTGCCGCCAGCATGCGGCCCAGCAGTTCGGGAAAGCCGTGCCGCTGGCTGATCGTTACTGCCGTATTGACTGCGCCAGGATTCAATCGCTCGCGCCACGCCATACCCTTCGCAGACGATGTTACGCCCAGAAACGCAGCCGGCGGCAACGCCGTCTCAGCCTCAAATCTGACCTTTCGCGCCGTTGCCATGGCCAAACCCCCGTGAGCAACCATATGTTGAGTTGGACATAGAACGATTCGATTGAATCCAAGTGAGTTGCGCCAGCACCTACGAAAGTTCGATGAGGATACTCGCCTTCAGCGACCTGCATCGCGACAAGGCCGCAGCGGCGGCCATTGTTGCTCACAGCGTCGCGGCGGATGTCGTGATTGGCGCTGGCGACTTTGCCAACTTCGGTCGGGGAATGGCCGATACGATCGGTATGCTTCGCGCTATCACAATGCCGACCGTGCTGGTTGCTGGTAATCACGACCGTCTCGATGAGTTGCGCGGTCTTTGTGTTGGGTGGGATCAGGCCAGCGTGCTACATGGCGACGGCATCATGATCGACGGGCAAGCGTTCTTTGGTTTGGGATTCGAAGTGGCGGCCAGATCGAAGGGCCGGTGGAGCAGCTATTTGACAGAAGCCGATGCCAAGCAGGCGCTTGCCCGACTGCCAAGCAGTGCAATTCTGGTCACCCACGCCCCGCCGCATGGAATTGCAGACCAACAAGCGGATGGAACGCACGCCGGCAGCCGATCAATTCGAGACGCAATCGAGCGCTGCCAGCCTAAACTCAATCTGTGCGGGCATATTCACAACGCATGGGGTGCGTCAGGGGCAATCCGCCAATGCTCCATCCATAATCTGGGGCCGCGGATCAATTGGTTTGCCGTTTGAGTGGAGCGCGGGTATTGCAAGCCGCGCCTATCGCTCAGGCTCATGACATTGCGATGGAGAATTTTTTGGAATGAGAGAGACGGCGAGCCAGCCGACGAATACAGGGCACCGCGCCGTCACCGTCGGTTCTGCGGTCGTGGATATCATCGCCATCGTCGCCGACAACGACATCGAGCGACTGACGCTGAAAAACTCGGCGGCATCTTTTCTCCTGCTGGAGCCGGGCCGAAAGGTCGAGGCCGACAGTATCTCGATCCATACTGGCGGCGGCGCGATCAACGCGGCCGTGGCGCTCAGCCGACTCGGCTTCGCAACCGCTCCGCTGGTGAAGCTCGGACGCGATCTAAATGCCTCGAAGGTGGTCGAGACGTTGAGAGCCGAGGGACTGGAGGATGCGCTGGTATGCCGTTCGGAGCACTTTGGCACCGGCGTTGCCGTGATGGTATCGGCGCACGAGCGCGACGCCTCGATCTTCACGTTCCGTGGCGCCAACACCGACCTGAAGCCTGCCGACATTCCGAAAACGGCATTCGCCGGAGCAACGCTGGTTTACGTCGCCGGCCTCAGCAACGACTCGGCCGATTGCTTCCCCGACATCATTCGCGGCGCCAAGGCCGCAGGCGCGTTCGTCGCGACCAACCCCGGAATCAGGCAGTTGAGTTCGCGGCGCGACGCGTTCCTGGATGTGATTGGAGACCTCGATCTGTTGACACTGAACCGGCTCGAAGCTGCAGCCCTGTTGCCGGGTCTCGTCGGGTCAAGCAAGGTCGCGCGCGCACCGTCTCACAATCCGCCCTGCCCGACTGTACCACCGGCGATCGATCTGCCGCCACTGCTGCGCAGCGGCCTCGACGGCAGCGGCATCGATCTGACCTTGCCGGAATTCATGGACCTTCTGCATCGGCTCGGGCCGGCTCACGTCGCCGTCACCGACGGGTCGAAGGGAGCCTATGTGTCGAGCCGTGGCGAGTTGGTCTACTGCCCGGCATTCGCAGGGGAAGTTGCAGGCACGGCGGGCGCGGGTGATGCGTTTGCCGCGACCCTTGCCAGCGGCTTCGCGTTGGGGCAATCGAGCGATCAAACCATCATCGAGGCAACCGTCAATGCCGCCTCGGTGGTCTCGTTCGTTGATACCCAAACTGGACTACTGCATCGTGCCGAGCTCGATGCGCGCGTCAAGATGGCGCCAGGAAAACTGCGGCTCCAGATTTGGCGCTGATCGGATTTCAGTAACGACCAACCTCAACGAGCAGACCGTTTTCCAGCCGCAGTGTGCGGTGCATGCGCGCGGCCAACTCCATGTTGTGCGTGGCAATCAACGCTGCGACGCCAGTCTGCTCGATCAGCTGAATCAAGTCCTGGAATACATGATCGGCGGTCTTGGGATCGAGATTTCCGGTCGGCTCGTCGGCAAGTAGCAGCTTCGGTGCATTTGCCAGCGCCCTGCAGATTGCGGTGCGCTGTTGCTCACCGCCCGACAATTCCGCCGGGCGGTGATCCAGACGCTGGCCAAGTCCAACCCCTGTCAGCAGTTCGGTGGCCCGTATTTCTGCGACCTTGCGCGAGCGCCCGCGCACCATCTGTGGAATGGCAACGTTTTCGACTGCTGAGAACTCCGGTAGCAACTGGTGGAACTGATAGACAAACCCAATCTCCGAGCGACGCACGCGCGTGCGATCGTCGTCCGACATTTTAGCGCAGTCCCGTCCTTGAACGATAATCTCGCCGGAGTCCGGGGTTTCCAGCAATCCTGCCACGTGCAAAAGCGTCGACTTGCCAGCCCCCGAAGGCCCAACAAGCGCCACCGCTTCGCCCGGATAGAGTGTTGCAGACGCGCCTGCCAGCACACGGATCTCCCGAACGCCCTGTCCGAATGTCCGACGCAGGTCGCGTAGTTCGAGGACCGGCCCCCGACCGTTATCCCTCATGACGTCCACTCGTCACTCATAGCGCAGCGCTTCGACAGGATCGAGACGGGACGCTCGCCAAGCCGGATAAAGCGTCGCCAGCACCGATAACGCCAGCGCCATCAATACGATGCTGGCCGTTTCTCGCGGATTGATGTCGGCCGGAAGCCGCGTCAGATAATAGACGGTCGGATCCATCAACGTGGTGCCGGTCAGCCATTGCACGAACTGGCGGATGCTCTCGATGTTCCAGCAGAACACGATGCCGAGGATCAGCCCGGCGATCGTGCCGACGACGCCGATCGACGCACCGGTGATCAGGAATACCCGCATGATAGCCGCCTTGGTCGCTCCCATAGTGCGCAGGACGGCGATATCGCGGCCCTTGTCCTTCACCAGCATCATCATGCCCGACACGATGTTGAGGGCCGCGACCAGGATGATCAGCGATAAAATGATGAACATCACCGTGCGCTCGACCTCGAGCACCGTGAAGAAGGTTGAATTGCGCTGCCGCCAGTTGGTGATCGACAGTCCGTCGCCCGCCGCCGCCTCTATGGCACGGGCATACTCGTCGACCTTTTCGCGGTCCTCAACCACAACCTCCAGCACGTCGACCTCAGCGCCCTTGTTGAAATAACGTTTAGCCTCGGCAAGCGGCATGAACATCATCGTGCGATCGTACTCGGCCATCCCCATCTCGAACATGGCGGCGATGCGGTACGGCTTCGATCGCGGTGACGTGCCGAAGGGCGTCTGGCTGCCACGCGGCGAGATCAGCGTCACGCTATCGCCGAGCTTGGCACCGAGCGCCGTCGCCAGCCGGTTTCCGACCGCGATTCCGTCCTGTGCGTCGAAGCCGGCGATCGAGCCGGCAATGATATTGTTGGCGACAAGGGGCAGCGAGCGCAGCCCGGCTTCATCCATGCCACGTACCAAACCGCCCAGTCCGGCGATGTTCGATGACACCAAGACCTGGCCTTCGATGAGCGGCACCGCGCTTCTGATACCCGGAACGCTGGCAACCTTCTTCGCAATTGTCTCGTAGTCATCGAACGGGCCGGTCGTCGCCAGCTTGTAAACGACCATGTGGCCGTTGAGGCCCAGAATCTTTTCGAACAGCTGGTTGCGGAAGCCGTTCATCACCGCCATAACGATGATCAGCGTGGCAACCCCAAGGACAATGCCGACGAATGAAAATCCGGCAATAACGGAAATGAAGCCTTCCTTGCGGCGCGCCCGCAGATAGCGCAACGCCAATAGCCATTCGAACGCCGCGAACGGCTTGGTGTCGAGGCTTTCAGCAGTGGTGACGACCGTCATGCCGACCCTTGTTCAGTAGGTTGGATCAGGCCGCCTGTTTGCGGTCGCAACCCAAAAACTCTACCCGCCCGTGTGATGTTGGCTTTCGCGCTGAAGTGGCTGCGCTAACCTCACCTAAGCCTACCCTTCAAGCCAGCACACGTTGGGATTTCACGGTGTTGATCAACTTGTTGACAGCAGCGTCGAGAGGCAGCGTTTCACGCGCGCCGCCCTTTCGGGTCTTGATTTCGACTTCGCCCGATTTGACGCCCTTCGGCCCGACGATCATTTGAAAGGGCAGGCCGATCAGGTCCATTGTCGCGAACTTGGCGCCTGCCCGGTCGTCCGTGTCGTCGAGTAGCACCTCGATGCCCGCCGCCTCGAGCTTCGCGGTCTGATCGGTGGCAGCGGCGTCCGTCGCGGCGTCGCCGGCTTTCAGATTGACGACACCGACCTCGAATGGCGCGACTGGCACGGGCCAGACGATGCCATCCTTATCGTGACAAGCCTCGATGATCCCGCCCGCAAGCCTGGACACACCGACCCCGTAGGAGCCCATCTGCACCGTTATCATCTGCCCATCCGGCCCCTGCACCCTGCAACCCATGGGGGCCGAGTACTTGGTTCCGAAGAAGAAAATATGACCGACCTCTATGCCGCGTGCGGATACCTGTTTGCCCTTCGGCACCTGTGCATCGAACTGACCCGCATCATGCTTGTCGTCGGTCGCGGCATATTTCGAGGTCCAGCGCTGGATGATCGGCGACAAATCGCCATCGAAATCAGTGTCGGCCGGTGGAATGCCCCCCTCCAGCAGGTCCTTATGACAGAACACCTGGCTTTCGCCAGTGTCGGCAAGGATGATGAACTCGTGACTCATGTCGCCACCGATGGGCCCGCTGTCGGCCGCCATCGGAATAGCCTTCAGTCCCATGCGGGCAAACGTGCGCAGGTAGGCGGTAAACATTCGATTATAGGAGAGGCGTCCGGCTTCCGGCGTCAAGTCGAACGAGTAAGCGTCTTTCATCAGGAACTCGCGGCCGCGCATAACTCCAAAACGGGGGCGCACTTCATCGCGGAACTTCCACTGGATATGGTAGAGGTTGCGAGGCAGATCCTTGTAGCTTCTGATGCCATCACGGAAGATTGCGGTGATGAGCTCTTCGTTGGTCGGCCCATAAAGCATATCGCGATCATGACGATCGGCGATGCGCAGCATCTCCTTGCCGTATGCCTCGTAGCGCCCCGACTGCCGCCATAGGTCCGCCGACTGGATCGTCGGCATCAACACTTCAATGGCGCCGGCGCGGTTCTGTTCATCGCGCACGATCCGGTCGATCTTTGTGAGCACGCGAAACCCGAGCGGCAGCCAGGAGTAGATGCCCGCGCTCGCCTGCCGAATCATGCCGGTGCGCAGCATCAGTTGATGCGAAACAATCTCGGCTTCCTTGGGGGTTTCCCGCAGAATCGGGAGGAAGTAGCGGGACAAACGCATGATTGTCGTATGCTCCAGAATGCTTTGGCGTTGCCCGTTGGACGCGCCGACCCCAGCCACGAGCCGTACAGCGGGCGCGTCGCAAAACGCAGTGAAACTCTAGAGTTATGGCCTATTAGACGGTTCACTCCGGGGTGGCAATCCCGACCGCCGATCGCTTAAGCCGACGGCATCCCCGTGACAACGCTCCAGTTAGCGTATACATTGCAACGTGCGGAAGGGTGGGCCTCCCTTCCGCGACGTCAACTCGAGGCCTTGGTCTAGGGAGGCTGCCAAAGCGGAGTCCGCGATTTTAGGCGCGGAAATCCGACGGGCTGGCAACATGCCGGCCAAAATAGTAATGGCTGCGATCGGCCCCGCGCATCCTTCGGGATGCCGATGGCTGGTGGTGGTAGGCTCATTGAGCTTGCAGAGGGCAAGGCGGAATAAGCCTTGCCCTTTTGCGGTTGGCTACCAAGCGATGGTTCAGTGCGACGGGTACACTTCCCCGATCGGCACAACGTAAACTTTCATCGCAACAGCGACAGCCAAAAATACCAACGCCGAGACGATCGAGTTGATCAAGATCACTCGCCCGATCATCAGCTGGGAGGGAGCGCTTGCTGGCGTGCCTGGCACGATGTCGCCTGCCTCGCCCTGCGTTTTTGCGCGCGCCAGTGGAAGCACAGCAAACAGCAGCGTCCACCAGATCAGAAAATACAACGCAATGCCGAAGGTGATGCTCATTACATATCCAAGATCGATGCTCGACGCTGCGCTCGACCTTCATTCATCCTTCGGCTTAGGTACGCTCGGGACAGTGCCGCTCAGCCTGGTTTTCCGGTCCCTCGGCCCACTCAGCGCCTTGCGAGGGACGGCTTCGATCAATGCCTTTTCCTCGCCTTCGTCCTCTTCGTCTTCCCGCGACTTGGCGCGCTTCGGGTCGCCCGCAATGTACTCGAACCCAAGGCTCGCATCCGCACCCCTTCCGACGACCAGAACTTTTACGGTGCCGCCGTGCTCGAGCCGGCCGAACAACAGCTCATCAGCCAGTGGCTTCTTGATGTACTCCTGGATGATGCGTCCCAGCGGGCGGGCGCCGAACTTTTCGTCGTAGCCTTTTTCCGCGATCCACTTGGCCGCGGGCTCCGACAATTCGATGGTGACGCCCCGATCGGCGAGCTGGGCTTCGAGCTGGAAAATGAACTTCTCGACCACCTTGGCAATGACCTCCGGCGGCAGGCTGCTGAACGCGATCGTAGCATCCAGCCGATTGCGGAATTCCGGAGTGAACATGCGGCTGATAGCTTCCGTGTCCTCACCTTCGCGCTTGACGCGGTTGAAGCCCATTGGCGGTCTCGCGAGGTCGGACGCGCCAGCGTTCGTCGTCATGATCAGGATGACGTTACGGAAATCGACCGCCTTGCCGTTGTGATCGGTCAGCTTTCCATGGTCCATGACCTGCAGCAGAATGTTGAACAAATCGGGATGCGCCTTTTCGATCTCGTCGAGCAGCAGCACCGAGTGAGGGTGCTGATCGATGCCGTCAGTCAACAGGCCGCCCTGATCAAAACCAACATATCCCGGAGGCGCGCCGATCAGGCGGCTGACCGTATGCTTCTCCATGTATTCGGACATATCGAAGCGCAGCAGTTCGACACCCATCAGCGCGGCAAGCTGCTTTGCCACTTCCGTCTTGCCCACGCCGGTCGGACCTGAGAACAGATAGCATCCAATCGGCTTTTCAGGCTCGCGCAAGCCGGCCCGGGCGAGCTTGATCGCGGAAGCTAATGCCGAAATCGCGGCATCCTGGCCGAACACCATGCGATTCATGTCCCGCTCGAGGTTGCCCAGCACCTCGGCATCGCTTTTGGTCACGGTCTTCGGCGGTATCCGCGCCATGGTGGCGACCGTCGCCTCGATCTCCTTGACCGTGATCTTCTTCTTACGCTTGTGCTCGGGCACCAGCATCTGCGATGCACCGGTCTCGTCGATTACATCAATTGCCTTGTCCGGCAGCTTGCGATCGTTGATGTACTTAGCCGAAAGCTCGACCGCCGACCGGATCGCCTCGTTGGTGTACCGCAGCTTATGGTATTCCTCGAACACCGGCTTCAAGCCGCGAAGAATCTCGATCGCGTCGGCGACTGTCGGCTCCTTGACATCGATTTTCTGGAACCGGCGCACCAGGGCACGATCCTTTTCGAAGTGCTGGCGGTACTCCTTGTAGGTCGTCGATCCAATGCAACGCAGCAGACCCGATTGTAGCGCCGGCTTTAGCAGGTTCGACGCATCCATCGCGCCGCCCGACGTTGCACCGGCGCCGATCACCGTGTGAATTTCGTCAATGAACAGGATCGCGTCCTTGTAGTTCTCGATCTCTTTCATAACGGCCTTGAGCCGCTCCTCGAAATCGCCCCGGTAGCGCGTTCCGGCGAGCAGCGCACCCATGTCGAGCGAAAATATCGTGGCACCCTCGAGAACCTCCGGAACGTCCTTCTTGATGATCCTGCGGGCGAGACCCTCGGCGATTGCGGTCTTGCCGACGCCCGGATCGCCGACCAGCAGCGGGTTGTTTTTTTGCCGACGGCACAGCACTTGAATAGTACGTAAAACCTCCTGCTCACGCCCGATCAGCGGGTCGACCTTGCCGTCCAGAGCCTTCTTGTTGAGATTGACACAGTACGTATTGAGCGACTCGTTACCAGGCTTCTTCGCCTCGGTGCCGTCGCTGCTGCCGCTTTCATCATCTGTTCCGCGCACTGGACGAGGCTCCGACATTCCTGGGCGTTTTGCGATGCCATGGCTGATGTATTGGACTGCATCGAACCGCGACATATCCTGCTCCTGCAGGAAAAATGCGGCATGGCTCTCGCGTTCGGCGAAGATCGCGACCAACACATTTGCGCCGGTCACCTCTTCGCGCCCCGACGACTGCACGTGCACGACCGCGCGGTGGATGACGCGCTGAAAGCCCTGCGTCGGCGACGCTTCGGGTGGCCCCTTGACGACCAGGGTGCCGAGTTCGCTGTCGAGATACTCCGTGACGCGCGTGCGTAGTGCCTCGATATCGACGCTGCAGGCACGCAGCACGCCCGCGGCGTCGCGATCATCGAGCAGCGACAACAGTAGATGTTCGAGCGTTGCATATTCGTGCTTGCGTTCATTGGCGTATTCGAGCGCGCGGTGGAGTGACGCTTCCAGGCTCTGCGAGAATGCGGGCAAGGGTCTACTCCTTTTCCAGAGTGCACTGCAGAGGGTGGCCATGCTGACGGGCAAAATCCATGACCTGCGTCACTTTCGTCTCCGCTACTTCGTAAGTGAACACGCCACACACACCGACCCCTTTCTGATGCACATGAAGCATGATGCGCGTGGCTTCTTCGCGGCCCTTCGCGAAGCATTTTTCCAAAACATGGATGACGAATTCCATCGGCGTGTAATCGTCGTTGAGCAGCAGCACTTTGTAGAGGCTGGGCTTCTTGGTCTTGGGCCGCGTCTTGGTGACGAGGCCGGTGCGGCCTTCTTCATCATTGCCGCCGGGTCCACGCGGGCGCTCTTTGCCGGCCAAGTGCGGATCATCCGTGCGTTGTCGACCGGCAACAGCAACCGTCATTGCGCCACGACCGAGCTCCAGCGCGGCTTGCATTACAAACATCCAATTTCGCGTCTTTATCATCATCGCTCATCGCGCCCGCGTTCCCAATCGCTGCACGGGTCAGCAACAGTATACGCGCTGATTCTAGTGTTTACTGCTGGACCGTGCAAATGGGGATCGAGTGTCGCAATGTCCAGGGTTGGAGGGAACTGGCAAAGTTAAGGACTTAATGCGATGAAGGTTCGTGAGGTGCTTGAATTTCTGAACCGGGATGGCTGGGTTTTTGGTAGCGACCCGCGGGAGCCACCGGCAGCTCAAGCATCCTGGGAAGCCGGGACGTGTAACGGTTGCAGGAAAATTGAGCGACGATATCGCGCCTGGAACTCTCAACAGTATCCGGAAGCAGGCCGGCCTGAAGGAGAAACGCTGATGCGCTATGCAGTAGTGATCGAAAAGGCGGAGCGCAACTACTCAGCCTATGTACCCGATCTCCCGGGTTGCGTGGCCACGGGCGCGACGGTCGCCGAGGTGGAGGTGGCTATCCGAGAGGCCATTGGAATGCATATCGCAGGATTGCGCGAGGACGGCGATCCCGTGCCTCACCCGACCAGCTTAGCCGAGTATGTCGAGGCCTGATTTGCCATGCAGGGGCCGCGAAACCGGCAGCCGCGTCAATGTCCAGCGTCGGACACGTTATTGCACGGCGCAGCACGTCAACGGTTGCTGTTGTGCCAGAGATGCGTCGCGTTCGCTTCTGCACTGCGCTCGAATCCCAATCGCTCGTAGAGCCGGGCGGCGGCCGGGTTCGTTGTGCGCAGGCGCACGCGGTCAAAGTCTCCGGCCCGCTTCAGCAAAGCATGAATGAGTAACGCGCCCACGCCGTGCCGCCGCCAGTCCGGGCGCACGTAAAGGTGCCGCAACCGCCCGATCCGCAGATTATCAACGTGGGCGTCGCGGTTGAGCCCGCCAACTGCAATCAGCACGTCGCCATCGCGTGCATCCAGCAGGTATTCGCCGGGGCCATCGAACCGGTTCGAGCCGTCACCCCAGCCAGCAAGCAAGCAGTCGATAAAGGCATACCCTTCGACGCGGGCCTCAGTGGCGACCTCGTCGAAGGCGGGCGTGGGGAGCATCAGGGGAGAGATGGTGATTGGAGGCATCGAGGTTGCCGCCTGAGAGATAGCGTGGCCATCCTCCAGACTCGATCCGAAGGATAACAGCAATGGGTGGAGTCCCGTCCATCAGTTGTCGAGAAAACTCCGCAGTTTCCTTGACCGGCTCGGATGCTTGAGCTTGCGCAGCGCTTTGGCCTCGATCTGGCGGATGCGCTCGCGGGTCACGGAGAACTGTTGGCCGACCTCCTCGAGCGTATGGTCGGTGTTCATGCCGATGCCGAAGCGCATGCGCAGCACGCGCTCCTCGCGCGGGGTCAACGAGGCCAGCACCCGCGTTGTCGTCTCTCGCAGGTTCGACTGGATCGCGGCATCGATCGGGAGTAGCGCGTTTTTGTCCTCGATGAAGTCGCCCAGGTGGCTGTCCTCCTCATCGCCAATCGCCGTTTCGAGGCTGATCGGCTCCTTGGCGATCTTCAGCACCTTGCGCACCTTTTCCAGCGGCATGGCGAGCTTCTCGGCCAACTCTTCCGGCGTCGGCTCACGGCCAATCTCGTGCAGGATCTGGCGGCTGGTGCGCACGATCTTGTTGATCGTCTCGATCATGTGCACGGGAATGCGGATGGTGCGCGCCTGATCGGCGATCGAGCGCGTGATCGCCTGCCGAATCCACCAGGTTGCATAGGTCGAGAACTTGTAGCCGCGCCGGTACTCGAACTTGTCGACGGCCTTCATCAGACCGATGTTGCCTTCCTGGATCAGGTCGAGGAACTGCAGGCCGCGGTTGGTGTATTTCTTGGCGATCGAGATAACGAGCCGCAGGTTGGCCTCAACCATCTCCTTCTTGGCTTGACGGGCCTCGCGTTCGCCCTTCTGCACGTGACGGACGATGCGCCGGTACTCGGTGATTTCGAGCCCGGTTTCGGTCGCGAGATTGTGGATCTCGGTTCGAATGATCTCAACCTTCTTGGTCTCATGCCTGACGAAGTTCGCCCAGCCTTTACGGCCGATCTTGGCGACGCGCTCAAGCCAGGTTTGATCGAGCTCATTGCCGTAATACTCGTCAATGAAATCCTGCCGCGCTACGCCGTAGCTGTCGGCGAGCCGCATCAACTGGCCTTCGTAGCCGACCAAGCGCTTGTTGATCGCGTACAGCTGCTCGACGAGGCTCTCGATGCGATTGTTGTTGAGTGAAAGCGACTTGACGTCGGAGATGATCTCCTCGCGCAGCTTCTCGTACGCCTTTTGCTGCTGGCGAGAACTGAGCTCGCCAACAACCTGCAGCTCAAGTTTCTTGTCCTGCTGTTTACGCAGTTTCTTATAGGTTGCAGCAATCCTGTCGAACGTTTCCAACACCTTCGGCTTGAGCTCGGCCTCCATCGCGGCCAGCGACAGTGCGTTTTCATAGTCATCATCGTCCTCGGCGTCGCCATCCACGCTGGGGCCGGCCTCGCCGTTCATGATGGCGGCGGAGGGGCCTTGGCTCGGCTGCAGATGTGCCGGGCGCGGGCCTTGCGGAATGCCGCCCGGTGCCGGTTCCCCGGGCACCAGCGGCGGGATCGCTTTCGCCTCGGGCCCTTCATAGGTGGCTTCGAGGTCGATGATGTCGCGCAACAGAATCTTGGCGTCGTTCAACTCGTCGCGCCAGATGATGATGGCTTGGAAAGTGAGCGGGCTCTCGCACAGCCCGGCGATCATCGCCTCGCGACCTGCCTCGATGCGTTTGGCGATGGCGATCTCACCCTCGCGCGACAGCAGCTCGACCGAGCCCATTTCGCGTAGGTACATGCGGACGGGGTCGTCGGTTCGATCGACCGGTTCGGCCTTTGCCTCGGCGCGCACGGGCAGGTTCTGCGGGGTCACCGCGCGGCCGGTCTCTTCTTCGTCCGCAGGCTCGTCGGCAGCAGCAGCAGCTTCCTCGCCTTCCTCCTGCTCGACGACATTGATCCCCATTTCGGAAAACATCGCCATCACGTCCTCGATCTGCTCGGACGTCACTTCCTCCGACGGCAAGACCGCGTTCAATTCGTCGTACGTGACATAACCGCGGGCCTTGGCGGTCTTGATCAGCCGTTTGACTGCGGCATCGGACAAATCGAGCAGCGGGCTGTCGCGCTCGGGGGCGTCGGATGCGGGAGCAGCTTGGTCGTCGGATGTCCGGGCCGCGGGCCGCGTCGATCTTGGTGTCAGGCCCATGAAGCGTGTCCTCTCGCGTTGGCGCAAGGTGGAAAGATGGAGCGGTGATTGCTCGACGAACGGTGGTCAAAAAACCTGAACTGGTCCGCGTCGATGCGCAACCTCTCGGCGATAGTGATCTTCGTCGCTTATTCCGCAACACTGGCCGACCGTTACCGTCGAACTCGTCCACAAATCCGGCGATGGCGCGCATACAGCGTGTGCCACAGCGTCCGTGCAGATTTCGTTGTCGTGTGTCGCCTGCAGTAAGATCTTGATATCGTGTAGCAAAAAACAGCTCACCAACGCGGCAAGTCTGCATCTAGCTCTCAATTGGCGCGTCCAGCGCATCTGAACTCGTAATCAGTGACTTGATCTCCCTGATGCGCGCAAAAGCATCCTCACTCGTTGTCTCATGCCAATCCTGCTCCGCCGCATCCAGAGCCTTGCACAACCCCAATTGCCGTTCGTGCAGCGCAAGGGCGTGGCGCCAGCCAGCATCCACCTCGGCCCGATCGGCGTCAGGTTCCGCAAAACGATCGCATTTATGGGTGATCGCCCGAGCGATCAGATCAATCACCTTCCCCAAGTTCAATTGCTGCACTTGGGATCGCAAAGACTGGCTGTCAAGGGAATTGTCGTCCGAACACAGCGAAAGCATCGCGTTGCGTAGCCGGGCGAGCGCAGGCGAGGTTAACGTAAGCGAGCTGATTTCCTCGGCCTGCTCGTCGAGTAGCCAGGGATGATTGAGCAGCGCCTGCATGATCAGCGCCTCGCGATAGGGCACACCCGGATCGTTTTTTCCTGCCGCCAGCGCACTCTGGCGCAAAGCGGCGCTCGCCGGGGGCCGTCCCCAGGCTCTCTGATCGGTAGGCCTTTGACCTGCGGGCCTTAGACCAGCGCGCGGGCCGCCAAAGCCCATTCTTGCGCCGGGACGAAACGACGCGATGTACGACCCTGGCGCGCTTGACGGAGGTCTGCTTCGGCTGCTGCCTGATGCGGATGTCGATCCGTTGCCGGGGGCGCCCCAAACCTGGCGCAGCTTGTCGCGCATGGCGCGGTTGTAGTGTTCGCGGACGTTGGCGTCGGCAATTCTTGCTACCAACGCAAAGATCCGCTGCTCGAACTGCGCCCGCCGCTCGGGTGTGGACCAGCTGCCGCTCCCCCATTCGCGGGCGAACAGCATGTCGACCAGCGGCCGCGCCTTGCCCAACACGTCGCGCATGGCATCCGGGCCCTGGCCGCGGATTAGATCGTCGGGGTCGAGACCGCTCGGCAGCAGTGCGATGGCAATGCTGACGCCAGGCTTGAGGTTCGGCAACACCGTGTTAATCGCGCGGAACGCCGCCTTCTGCCCGGCGCTGTCACCGTCGAAACAAAGGATCGGCTCAGGTGCCATACGCCACAGCAGTTTGACCTGGTCCTCGGTCAGCGCCGTGCCAAGCGGGGCGACGGCGTTGCCGAACCCGCCCTCGGTCAGCGCCACCACGTCCATGTAACCCTCGACCACGATGATTTGCTCGGCGTCGTAAGCGAGCGGCCGTGCATTGGCGGCGTTGAACAGGATGCCGCCCTTGTGAAACAGCGGTGTTTCGGGCGAATTTAGGTACTTGGCGGGTGCGTCCTTGTCGAGTGCGCGGCCGCCGAAGGCAATGACCCGGCCCTTGAGATCGGTGATCGGAAACATGACGCGATTGCGGAAACGATCGTAGGGCACGGGAATGTCGTCGCCGCCGATCAGCATGCCGGAACTGACCATCTCCGGCACCGTGAAGCCGGACTTCGTGAGGTAGTCGCGCAGCACCGATCGTCCGTGGAGCGCAAACCCCAGCCGGAACTTCTGGATGGTTTCTCGCTTCAGCCCGCGTCGTTCGAGGTACCCGCGCGCCTCGGTGCCGACCGCGCCGCGCAGCTGTTCGGCAAAGAAGGCGGCCGACGCCTCGAGCAAGGCAAACAGCCGGCCCCGCTCGTCCTGACGTTCCTGATCGCGGGCCTCATCCCGAACGTCGGATTTCGGCAGCGCGACGCCGGCTTCTGCCGCCAGCCGCTCGACGGCCTCGGGGAAGGTCAGGCCTTCCGTCGTCATCACGAACTTGAAGATGTCGCCATGCTCACCCGACGCGAAGCAATGGTAAAAGCCTTTGTGATCGTTGACGAAAAATGACGGCGTCTTTTCCGTCTTGAAGGGCGACAGGCCAGCGAACTCGCGGCCCTTGCGTTTCAGGATGACCTTGCGTGCCACCACCTGGCTAACCGGTAGGCGGCTGCGAATTTCGTCGAGCAAGGCTGGGGTGAAGCGCAAGGGCGGGCGACCGGTTCGAGTTGAGGCCAGGATAAGTGATTCGGTGCCATCCCGCGGCTGCAACTGCTTGCTGCTGTCGCTCCATGCCCGTCATCCACAGGGCGCGCGCACTGCGCCGCGAAACGTTCGCGAATCCGCGGCGAAAAGCGCGAAAAACCATCGAATCGCGAAAATGCGCGACAACGCGGAACTCTACAACGACTTGCGAACAACAAAGCTTGATGCCGATCGGCCACGCCCCCGGGCGCGTAATCGGCATTTTGGCCACAGGCCCATCGATCGATCGCCAATCGAAGTCTTGGCTGCACTGATGACGTTCGCCATTGTGACATCGCTTATGCCGGGGCCAAGCAACTTCCCGCGACAAACCGGCGGCGGCATCCACGAAATGGGTCGCGTAACGGTAATCTGCTACAATTGTGGAGAAACACGGCGCAAGCGGATAGTCTCTACCTGACACTGAGTTCAGCAAGCATTGGAGCCCTTCAATGCGCCGGCCTCTGCGCCTCATATTACCGGTTCTCGCTGCTTGTCTTGCCGCGCCCCATATCGCGCTTGCGCAGACCTGCAATACGGCTGACCGTTCAGTCCTTCTGATCCTCG
>JBGTIU010000190.1:0-3954 GCA_041745515.1 Hyphomicrobiaceae bacterium
CGATCAGGCGCACCCGAAGATCGTTCGACAGAGGTTTGGTCATGTGGACTGGCCTCCTCCGCCAGTCCACAGCATGAATCACTGTTCGAGCCGTTTGGGAATCCCCAACGATTCCGTTAGATGGGAAAATGCTCTAGTTGCCACCCCGGCATGGACGGTTCATGCCTAAACGCGCGTTGGAAGTAGCCTCGTTGCAGTTTTAGAAAAGCCGCACGAAGATGGGTTCGAGCTTTGGCCAAATCGATTTCCAAACTTCGCTGCCCATCGCTTGCCCGACGCCAACCGCCATGACGCTCAGCGCAGCAGCGACGTATGTCCAAGCGCGTTTTCGGTTCTTGGAATCCGGCGCGGGTTGTTTGGGCAGAGAATTTAGTCGATCCCTGCTCCACTGGCTGGCAATATCAGCGTTTGGACTTGTTCGAGGTTAAAGGAGGCTCAAGAAGGCCTCTAACATTTCACGATCTGAGCAGACAGCCGGGCTCCTGCTTGCAAAGTTCGATCATCACACCAGCAGCGAACTCGATCCGCAGCTGCACACGCACGTGCTCATTTTCAAATTGGCGCCGCGCAAAGATGGCACCTGGGGCGCGATCGTCAGCCGCGAGTTGTACAAGGCTCAGAAACTGGCGGGTGCCGTCTACCGGGCGGTGCTGGCCGCCGAGTTGGAGCGCCAGGGCTATGATATCGTGCGATCGGCGGATAGTTTTTGCGCTGTTGCAATACCGCGCGATATCGAACGCACTTTCTCCAAAGCGGCGACTGGCGATCGAGGCAGCGGCAGAGGCGCATGGCTACCGATCTCCGAAGGGGATGGAGTTGGCCGTGCTGCGAACGCGACAGGCGAAACACGACGTATGCCGCGATGCGCTGTTCGAGTCATGGCGAACTGAGGCACGGTCTTGGGTTTTAAGTTCAAGTCAGGGGTGACCTGGCAGCCGCCGACGGCCTCGACTAACCGCTGGACCGACAGAACCAAATACGATGCCTTGCCCAAACTGATGCAGCCCGCATCCGCGCGCCAATTGAATCCGCAGTTCGGGGCGGCCGCTGGCCAGCTCGCTCGCGCAGCGCGCGCTATGGAGCAACCATCCGGAATGCCCGGACTTGCCGTCGATCTGAAAGAACGCGCGCGGCACGCAGAACGCGGATAACAGCAGAAGTATCGACTTGTGATGCCCCCAACCGAAGTGACATCTGCAGCGCTTTCTTTCAGTTCATGGCTTCAGCGTCAGCTGGATCCAGGTATCGAGGAAGCGGGCCCGCTTGCGGGCGTCCGTGAAAATTAATGCGCCTGGGCCGATGGCGACGGGGCGCGTCGGCGCCGCAAAGGTCGGCCGCGGCTCGGCCTTTGCAGGCGGTAACAATGCGGCGTCGGCAACGATGGCCTGCCCCACCGGCGATAAGGCAAAGTCAATGAACCTCGCTGCGGCGGCGGCATTGCGCGCCGCCTGAGGGATGACGGCAACGCGAGCGACGACGATAGTATAGTCATCGGGATGCACAATTGAGACACCGCGCTCGCGTGCGGCTGCCATCACCGCCGACGATCCCGCAACGTTGTAGGCGATATCGGCTTCGCCTCGCGCCAGTGCGTCGATCATGTCGAGGCTGCTTTCGGCGAGCTTCACCTCGGCATCGCCAAGCGCCCGGGTCAGGCGCCAGTAAGCGAGGGATATCGACGCGTCGAACGCAGCGAACACGTAGCCGACGCCGCTCCTTGCAATGTCGTAGGTGACGACGCGGCCCGCATACCTCGCGCGGTTCTGCTCAAGCATTTGTGCGAGCCGCAGGCGCGACCGCGGTTGGTCGCGTTCTGCAATCGCCGCTGGATTGAAGGCAAATACGACCGGCTCCGCAGTTAAACCGAAGGCTTCGTTACGCCATTGCGCCCATGCCGGCAAGCGCTCGGTTTCACGCGAGCGATGCGGAACGACGAAACCATCATTCACGAGCTTTGTCTGCAGATCGACGGCGCCGCTGATAGCAACATCGGGGCCCGTGCCGGAGGTGCGGGCGATGACGACGCTGTGGTGCAGCAGACCGGCGTCGAGACGACGATACTCCACCGCCAAGCCCGGAGCCATTGCTTGAAACGCTCGGGTGAGCGTCAGCATGGTGTCGTGCTCCCCGTCAGAAGCGATGCGTAGCGTCTCTGTAGTGCGCCCCGAGGACGGCGGCAGGCGATCGACCTCGGCGACGACGGGGTGTAGTGCTGTCGCCAACAAAAATGCGGCGGAAACGGCGGCCACACGAGATCCCGATACCAGCAGAGTCCGACGATCCGACAGGTTTGTAGAGCGCGGCAAGATCACGCTCACGGTCAACCCTCCATCCGGTGTATCGCCCAAATCGAGTTCCCCGCCCAGGAGACACGCTACGTTCACTGCTATCGCGAGGCCAAGACCGGAACCGGGAATGGCTTCGGCGTGCTGTCCGCGCTCAAAACGCCCGAGGACGCGAACCCGATCGCCGCCGAGGATGCCGGGGCCACGATCCTGCACTCGCAGCCGGACGTGTCGCACGTCGAAATCGTCGATGCACACCTCGATGCTGCTGTCCGGAGCATACTTGAGCGCATTGTCGATCAGGTTAAGGAGCATCTCCTGGATGGCAAGCCCATCGCCGGATATCGTCAGCAGTTGCTCCGCCTGCGCGGGTACCACCAACTTTACGCGGGTGCGCTGTGCCTCGTGGAGGCGGGCCAACACCGTGCATGCAGCCGCGACGAGGTCGACATCGACCGGCGGCATCGTCTGGAGCCGATGCGCGACGGTCGCATCGGACAGCAACTGGCTGGCGAGTTGGCTCGCGCCTACGGCATTGGCGTGGATGCGTTCGACGCGGCGGCGCAGAGCGACATTATCGGGCTCATCGAGAGCAAGTTCTGCCTGCGCACGCAAGGCGGCGAGCGGAGTGCGCAACTGGTGCGCAGCATCGGCGACGAGATCCCGCATGCGTTCGAGATTCAACTTCAGCCGCGCGAACATGTCGTTCAAAGCGGCAACGACTGGTGCAACCTCGCGCGGGAACGCGGTCTCGATCGGGGTCAGGTCGAACTGTTGCCGCGCGGACAGCTTTCGTTCGAGATCGCCGAATGGCTTGAAGGCGCGACCGAGCCCGATCGCCACCAGAGCGAGCGCCAGGCACCCGACAAGCGCGGCCGGCAAGAGCGCGGCCAACACGATCTCGCGGAACAGTCTTTGGCGCGCTTCCAGCGTCTCGGCGACATAGACAGTCGCCCATCCGGTCAGATCCGGGGCGACGATGTAGCGCCCGGCAGTGACAAGACGCACAGGTGTGCCACGATAGACGGCAGTCTTGAACCCCGGTTCGATCTGCTGAGCGGCCGGATGATCGCTTGCTAGGTCTCTGTAGCCGGTCAGAAATGCGCCCGTGCTGCTCTCTACCTTGTAGAAGACGCGCGTGACCCGGGTAGTGCCAAGCATGGCGAGCGCCGACGGCGGGATGTCGACTGTCAGGAAGCCCTCGTCGAGTTGAACAGCCTCGGCAATCGCCAATGCTGACGCCGCCAGCACACGATCGAACGCCTCGTCGGCTACGCGTTCCGCGTATTGCCAGACCCAAAGCCCGAACGCTGCCAGCAGGGCCAAGAACAGGATCACAGCACCGGACAAAATCTGCACTCTAATGGAGCGGTGTTTGCGCATTGAAATCATCGCGGCGGCCCAACTCGTTGGCGCAGGAGATAGCCGTCTCCGCGTACTGTCACAATCTCGACGTCAGCGTGCGCCAGCTTTTTCCGCAATCGCGAGGCATAGAGTTCGACCGCGTTGGTGGAGCCGTCGGCCTCCGAGGCGAATAGTTGATCGATCAGGCGTTCCTTGGCGATAACCCGGTCGCGCTGTCCGGCGAGCAGGACCAGCAGTCGAAACTCACGAGGGCTCAGATCGACCGGCACATCGGCAACGCTTGCCGTCCGCGCCGCGTCGTCCA
>JBGTIU010000191.1:0-9306 GCA_041745515.1 Hyphomicrobiaceae bacterium
CTAGGGGGGAGGGGAAGAAAATGGGAGGGGAGGCAGCCAGTAAGAGAGTGCGCAAGGGAGCGGCCCTGCCGATCCGGAAAGCAATAGCACCATGCAACGGCTTGACGTGGCGCGGAGCCAAGGCGACTGAGAGGCCATCCGGGCACGGACCGGCCGAGAGGGAGATGACACGATGGTTGAACGCGATCCGCGCGTGGTGCGAAAGCTCGCCGAGTTGCGGGAGCTGACGTCCGCATGGCGGAGGGCCGGCGAGACCAGCGCGCTGATCCCGACGATGGGCGCACTGCATGAGGGACATCTGGCACTGGTGCGGCTGGGGCAGGCCCGTGCCAGCCGCACGGTGACCTCGATCTTCGTCAATCCGACGCAGTTCGCTCCGCACGAGGATTTCGCCCGTTATCCGCGCGACGAAGCCGGCGACCTCGGCAAACTTGGGCTGGTCGGCTGCGATGTCGTTTGGGCGCCGGACGTCGACGAGATGTACCGGGCGGGTGCTGCCACCCGCGTCGTGCCAAAGGGCGCCGCGCTCGGCCTCGAGACCGATTTCCGACCGCACTTCTTCGAGGGTGTCGCGACGGTTTGCTGCAAATTGTTCGCGCAGTGCCAGTCCGACGTCGCGATCTTCGGCGAGAAGGATTATCAGCAGCTCTGCGTCGTCCGGCAGATGGTGTTCGACCTCGACCAAAGCATTGAGATCGTCGGCATGGAGACGGTGCGCGAAGCCGATGGTCTGGCGATGAGCTCGCGCAACAAGTATCTTTCGCTCGAGGAACGTCGCCGCGCGCCGCTGATCTTTCGAGTGATTACCGCTGTCGCCGCCAAGGTCCGGGCGGGCGAAGCGGACGGCCCGGCGACGGCGGCAGCAACGGCCGAACTGTCCGCCGCGGGCTTCAAGGTCGACTACGTTGCCGTGCGCGAGGCGGGGACGCTGGCGTCGTTTGACAAGCTCACAAAGCCGCGTGTGCTCGCGGCGGCTTGGCTCGGCAACACCCGGCTGATTGATAATGTCTGACCGAACGCCTGCCGCCGCTCAGTAGCCGATCGTGCCCAGCATCCGCGATACGCTGTGGAAGAAGGCTTCCGGGCCCGTGTAGCCGCTGATGCGATCGGCTTCGCGGCCCTCGCGCATCAGCACGACGGTCGGCACTATGTCGACCGACGAGGTCAGCTTCAGCTGGGCGAATGCCGGATCGTTGAGGTCGACGAAGCGGATCGGCAGCTCAGCCACACGCTTTGACTTCTGGTAGCCGGGCAGCACATCGCGGCGGAAGATGCTGCAGTAGATGCAGTTCGGCGCTTCGAGGACAATCAACTCCTGGGCGACGATGGCCGGTGTCACTGCGGAAGGATCGCGCGCGGCGCGCGAAGAGGGCATCGCGGCAACGACCGCGACGGCCACGACAACGGCGAACAGACGAGGCATGAGCACCAACTCCATCGGGCGGATGATCCCGATCCGCAACTCAATTCATACGCCGATGCGCGGCGTTTGGTGGTTAAGACTTTGACGAACGGTTAAGGCGCGTCCGCAAACGGCACGCGGTCGCTTGGGTTCAAAGCGGCGGTCCGCCACGCAGCGAGGCGATGAAGAAAATCAGCCCCAGAACGAGCACCAGCGCGGAGCCGCCGATGCCGGCTGTGCGCGCAATGATGGGCGCCCACGGACTGTTCGCGCCGCCGGCAATGCGCGTCGACAGATCCCGCGAGCCGACCGCAACCGCAGCCAGCGCCGACACCGTTATGGCGGTGCCGATCGCCATCGCGAACGTGGCGAAGATGCCGGCCCAGAACATGCCGAGGGCGAGTGCCGTCAACAGCACGCCGATGGCGCCGGTGCAGGGCCTGATGCCGATCGAGAACGCGAGCGCCCAAGCCTGGCGCCAGACCCACGGCCCTTGCAGCTGATCGGGTGTGGCCATGTGCATGTGCCCGCAATGCGCGTCGTGGACGTGGCCCGGGACATCGCAGGCATGATGAGCATCATGCTTATGGGATGTGTGATCGTGACGGTGGCCACGGTGCGTGTGGTCGTGGACTTGCGCTGATCCGGCAAGAAGCGGCCGGGCCTGTCGCCACAGCAGCCAAGCGCCGAGGCCGGCAATCAAGGCCCAGCTTGCTGTTTCCAGCCACGCTTCCGTGGCCCGCACCTGAATGCTGGTGGCCTTGAGGATCAGCGATAGAATTCCGACCAGCACGATCGCCGACAGCGCCTGGATGAACGCGGCCATGAACGACAGCAGAATGCCGCGCCGCACCGTCCGTTCGTTGGCCAGCGCGTAGGACGAGATGACGAACTTGCCGTGCCCAGGTCCGACCGCATGCAGGATGCCGTAGAGGAAACTGATCAGGGCGAGGACGGCAGCCGAACGAGCGGGATCGCCGGCCTTTAGTTGATGCAGCGCCGCGGTCATGCCGCCGGTCAACTCGCGTTGCCCCTCGAGCACGAACAGCCAGATGCGGTCGAGCAGGCCAGGCTCAGCGGTAGGCAACGGTCGCGCGCCCTGCATCTGCGCGAAGCTCGGATCGACAACGACCATCAGGCCGAAGGTCAGAGCCAGGAAAAGCATCGACGCGGTCATGCGATTCATGACTTCGGGCATCGGACGCTGACCGATTTCGCCACCCCGGCGCCCAGCTGCGAGCCGCCCATCTGGCCGAAGAACGCTTCGTTCAACTGCTGCAGCTCGGCGGCGTCCTTTTTCGGCAGCCCGATAACCGCCGCGCAGCCTTGCGGCGCTGTGGGACCGAGCTGCGCCCCTCTTGGCCCGGCCATATCGAACCAGATCCAGAAATCCGGATCGTAAACCCCGTATTCGAAGCCTTCGGCCTCAGCCAGAACCGGCTGTTTCAGTGGCAGCGTGAACTCGAGTGCCAAAACTTTTGTGTCGACTGCCTTCTCCGCGGTGGACCCTGTCAGCCGACCGACCAGCCGGGCCCAGAACCCGCTCTCCCCGGTTTGGCTCTGGGGTTCGAGCAGCGACCCGGGCCCTGGCGGGCCGCGCACGGCGGCGTGATCGAGCAAGTAGTCGGCAGGCGCATCGAATTCCAGGCGTTGCTCGGCCAGCTTGGCATGTGTGTAGTAGGCCATCTGAGCGAGGCCATCGATGTTGACCTTGGCCAGCTCGGCAAGCTCGGCCCGGCTGTAGATGCCATCACTGTTGGTATCGAGGCCGTCGATCGCCATGTTGCTGTAGAACTCGTCGAACACCCAGCGCAGGCGAAGTCCGGTGACCGCGCCCTTGTCGTAAAGCACTGTGCTTTCGACTGAAATCCAGACATGCGGATGTGCCTTCGCCGGAGCGGCGGCTGTGCCCAGAAGTCCGGCGATCACTGTGATGAGACCAATCGTGCGCGATGTCATGGGCTCGGAGTGCTCATTTGAGTTTGTCTAGGAAACAACGCCCGGATTTACGGACCGGCCTGTAGGTGTGTCCAGTGGATTCGGGCGAACAGGATTTGAAACAGGACTTGGGCGGCAAAAGGACCTTGGCTTCGCTGTACACGATATGTTATACAATAACAAAAACGGACCCGCCAGGCCGCGGATATCGCCGCGGCTCTCGGCCGCAACGGGAGAAGGAGTGTCTGAGATGTCCAATACAGTTGTTTGGGCGTTGTTGCCTGTCATCGCTGGATTCAGCCTCGCCACGGCTGCACCAGCAGCGGCGGAGATCAAAGTCGTCGTAACCAGCAAGCCCGCGCACGCGCTGGTGGCGGGTGTGATGGGGGCGACTGGTACGCCGATTGTGCTGATCAACGGGTCGGCGTCGCCGCACGCCTACGCGATGAAGCCTTCGGATGCCAAGGCGACAGGCGAGGCGACCGTTTTTATTCGGTTCTCGGAAGGGCTCGAGCCGTTCACGGGTAAGCTCGTCAAATCGTTGCCGAAGGCGGTTCGCGTGGTGTCACTGCAGGATGCGCCTGGTCTGAAGCTGCTCGGGAAACGCGAAGGCGGCGCATTCGAGGGGCACGACAAAAACACGCACAAGGGTCACGGCCACGGGCACGGCGGGGCCTCCAAGAGGGTGGCGGCGGACGATACCGAGACCGACAATCATGTGTGGCTTGATCCCGACAACGCCAAGATCATGGTCGACCATATCGCCCAAGTGCTTGGCGAGGTCGAACCGGCAAGTGCCATGGCGTTCAAGGCCAATGCCGAGACGACGAAATCCGGAATCTCGGCGCTTGCCGTCGAACTGGAGCGCGAGCTGAAACCGTTGACGACGAAGCCCTTCGTCGTCTTCCACGATGCCTACCAGTACTTCGAAAAGCGCTTCGGTCTGTCGGCAGTCGGCTCGGTTACCGTCAGTCCGGAAGTGCCGCCGAGCGGCAAACGTCTCAGCGCAGTCCGCAAGAAAATTGCGGAAACCGGAGCGATATGCGTGTTCGGCGAGCCCCAGTTCCAGCCAAAAGTGCTGAGAGTGGTCACCGAGGGGTCGAAGGCGCGCACCGGAACGCTCGATCCGGAGGCAACGCAGCTTGCCGCCGGTCCGGGGCTATACGAAGCGCTCATGCGAAATCTGGCGGCCGGTTTGAAGCGGTGTTTCGATGGGCCGTCGTGAGCTCAGTCTGCAATCTAAACTGCCGGGTCTGAGCGGTAACGCCGGATAAGACTTCGGCAGCCGCGGAGCAGCAGATCCGTGCTTACTCCGCCGAAACCAGCGGCCGCGCCTTGTAATAGGCACGTGTGGTTTGAGGGCGGCGCGGGGCCAATTGGCGCGGCTCCTGCTCGTCGCTCGCAGTTGCCTCGTCGCGCATCGGCCGCAGCCGCTTGCGGGTCGGCTGTCGCGGCTCCTGATCGTCGTTGTAGCTGGCGATGGCGCCGCTCGAACCGGAACGGAAGCTCTGATACGTCACCGTGACCTGGGTGCCGACCGCAACTCGCTCATAGAGCGCAATGACATCCTGATTGTACATGCGGATGCAGCCTTTCGACACAGGCTGTCCGATCGTCCATGGCGCGTCGGTGCCGTGAATGCGATAGGCGCTGGAACCCAGATAGAGGCCGCGCACGCCGAGCGGATTCATCGGATGCCCGCCGGGTACCCACGACGGCAGCCGCGGGTTCTCGGCACGCATGGTTGGTGTTGGCGTCCAAGACGGGTTCACGCGCTTTTGCGTCACGGCCATGACGCCCTGCCAGCGGCTCTGCTCGCGCGGAATGGCGATCGGGTAGCTGACAGCCTCGCCCGGCCGCGTCACGTGATAAAGGCGGCGGTCGCCGAAGCTGACCACGATCACACCGGGCTTGTAAGACGGGCTGAAGCGCACGGTTTCCGCGCCGCTGCCGCCGATAATGCTGCCGCCGCCCCAGTCCCAGTTCTGGGCGGACGCCGTCATTGTCATCGACGCAAGGCCCAGTGCTGCTGCACCGGCAAATGTCAGTGCCGAGCGTGTCGAGCATTTGCGGTTCATTTCGGGCGGCTCCCTCGGAAGTCAATTGGCGCGGTCAAGCAATGGACAAACTGTTAAACGCAGCAACCATCGTGATCGTTCATGGTAAAGGGACCGTATACACCGCCCGAGAGCCGAAGATAGCGCAGCAAAGCCACACTTGGTGTCCTTTCCGAAGGCGATCCAGCATCATCAGGCAACGTGCGTTGGTGTGACCTGGCTGCCCACTGTTATGCTCATCTGCGACAAAATGCGGGAACGCTGCTCGCTGCCGGCGGCCGGATCGAAACCTACAAAGGCGGAACGTCGTGGTAGCGTGACCTTCGGGACATCCGCGTGATACCAAAAGAGCGCGCCGAGCCCCTAGTTCTTTCTGATCGCGAGATTTTCATTGAATCGCCATGCTGTCCTGACGAGCGCTCGAGGGCTGGCGGTCCTGGCTTTGATCACGTTGATCGCGCCTGTCCTCGCGCAGCGCGGCTCGATTGCGCCGGAAGCCGCCACCGGGGTGACCGACAAAAAACTGGGGCTTGGCCGCTCGCACATGGTGGCGGCGGCCAACCCGTCGGCCGTCGAGGCAGGGCTGGAAATTCTGAATGCCGGCGGCAGTGCAGTCGATGCGGCTATCGCCGTTCAGCTCGTGCTCAACCTCGTCGAGCCGCAGTCGTCGGGACTAGGCGGCGGCGCGTTCCTGCTGCATTGGGATGCCAAGACCAATGTCATCGCGACTTACGACGGCCGGGAGACGGCGCCTGCCTCCGCGAAACCTGACCGTTTCATTGTGGAAGGCAAGCCGCTGCCTTTCGACAGGGCGGTGCATTCGGGCTTGAGCATCGGCGTACCGGGTACGCCGCGGCTGCTCGAGGTTGCGCACCGCCAGCACGGTCGACTGCCTTGGAAGCGGTTGTTCGACACGCCCATCCGTCTGGCCGAACAGGGTTTTCCAGTATCGGCTCGCCTGCACGGGTTGCTGACCGAGATCGGCGCGGAGAAATTCGGCGCGGCCGCGCGCAGCCAATTCTTCGATGTGAAGGATCGTGCGCACGCGATCGGCCACAAGCTCATCAGTCCGGCGTTTGCCGCAACCTTGCAGGCGATGCGAGAGTACGGCGCGGATGCTTTCTATGCCGGCGGCATCGCAAGCCAGATCATCGCGGCGTCCGCCAATGCGCCGTTCCGCGCCGGAGACATTGCGGCAGCGGACCTCGCAGATTACAGGGTCGAGACCCGTGAAGCGCTGTGCACGCTCTATCGCCGCTATCGCATCTGCGGCATGGGACCGCCGTCGTCGGGTGGGATCGCGGTGGCGCAGACGCTGCGGTTGCTGGAGCCGTTCGACTTAGGGGCAGGGCCCAAGGCGGCGATGGGATCGCGGGCCATGCATCTGATCGCCGAAGCCGAGAAGTTGGCTTTCGCCGACCGCGATCTCTATGTCGGCGACCCGGCATTCGTGCGACTGCCAGCGGGGCTTCTCGATGCGGGCTATCTGGCGAGCCGCGCCAGACTGATCGATACATCGACAGCCATGACGAGGCCCAAAGCCGGTGTCCCACCGGGCACCAGTGGCAACGCATTCGGCATCGACACCACCATCGAGAGTGTCGGCACCAGCCACATCTCGATCGTGGATCGCGCCGGCAATGCGGTGTCTATGACGACGACGATCGAGGCTGGCTTCGGCTCCCGGGTCATGGCGGCGGGTTTTTTGCTCAACAACGAGCTGACCGACTTCGCCTTCCGACCGACTGATGCGCAAGGCCGTGTCGCCGCTAACGCCGTCGCCCCGGGAAAGCGGCCGCGCAGCTCGATGGCGCCGACGTTGGTGTTCGATCCCGACGGCCGGCTGTTTGCTGTTGTCGGCTCGCCCGGCGGCAGCCGTATCATCCTCTATGTCGTCAAGGCGCTCGTCGGCCTCATCGACTGGCAGTTGGATGCCCAGGCGGCGACCGCGCTGGTGAACTTCGGCAGCCGAGGGGTAGCGTTCGAGTTGGAATTCGATCCGGCGCTGTCGATAGATGGCTTCCTGCGGCCCTGGCGGTCGCCGCCGACACTCTGGCACGCGCTCAACCTGAAGCCCTTCGGCCATCGCATCGCGCCGGATGTCATGACGTCGGGTCTGCACATCGTCAAAGTGCGCAGCGATGGTCTGGAGGGTGGTGCCGACCCGCGCCGCGAAGGCGTTGCGCTCGGCGATTAGGATGAACGAAGTGTCGGAGACCTCCGCCCCAACAAGGCCAATCCGCCAACTCGGGAAAGACAAGGCTCAATGCGTGCCTTTTCTTGAGACGGTTAATTGTTTCGCAACCTGCCGGCGTTCTACTGCGACCATCGAACGAATGCTTTTCAGAGATGGGAAACCATGCGCGCTCCCGGCTCCGCAACGGCAACGATGATACTCGGTCTGGTCTGGCGCGTGACGCGCGAACTCCTGGCCGGCGCGCGCTCCGATTCGAGGTCGACGAGCGGCTTGCCGCAATCGTTGGCTGGCGGTGGATCACCACCCGACGGCCACGAACCGTCGTTCGACCGCTCGCATACGCCGCCGGTGGTGCATCGAGAAACGTCGATCGCTGCTATTGCAGCTCGGCTGTCGGCACAATCCGCTGTCCAAACCGGCTATCGGACCATGATTGCGCCGGAGAACGACTCACTCGACTGCGCGGCGGAAGCCATGGCATTGGCCAAAGCGCTCGGTGCGGCCGGCCGGCAGACCCTATTGATTGATTGGAGCGCGGTGGGGCCAGGGTTCGCGCAGCGCATCGGCATGCCGGACAAGCCCGGCTTGAACAACCTCCTCGCGGGCGATGCTTCGTTTGAAGATATCGTCAAGCGCCTGCCAGGCTGCGAAGCGCACTTTATCGCCTGCGGCAAGCCCCAAGCCGATCCGGCGCTCGACTCGGATGCCGACCGTCTCAACCTCGTGTTGGACGCGCTCGACGAGGCTTACGAGCACATCATTGTCTTGAGCGATCACGAGGGTGCGCGCCACCTGTTCCAGACAATTCAGGGGCGCTTCGATGCCGGCATTACGGTTGGCGATCCGATGAAGCGTCAAGATATGGCCGAAGATCCGCCCAGCAGTTTTCTGCACTTCGAAGTCAACGATCTCGAGATTATCCGGTATGAGCGCAGCGCGCGTGCCCCTATCAGTTTCAAGCGCTTGGGCTCGGGACATGCGGTCGATCGGGTTCCGCGCCAGGTCGTCAGCCAGGCAAGCCATTAGCCGGGGCGAAACAGCTTGCCGGTAAGCCGATAAGAGCCCCCGACGATCGGAATTTTGAGACCGCAGATTACCGCAGCGCTGCCGGCGGATCGGGGCGCTGCATCCACCATATGATGACGCCGGCCGGAATCAGCCAAAGCGTCCCTGCAATGACGTAATAGATCAGCTCGGCGACCTTGTTGGCATTTTGAATCTGCATGACGATAGCGACCGCCACGGCAGCCAGCGAGTACCCGACGATCAATGTCAGCAACAACACGGTGCCGACGAGTTTGCGAGTTCTGATCGTCATGTTGCCGCAGCAGCTGGGGAGACGCTCAGAAGATCTCGCCGAAAGCTGCCATTCTTAAAATGATAGTAGGGTACCGGCTCATCCGAAGCGGCGAGACGGTCGCTTCGCAGCCGGTCCGCCAGATCCTCCAACACCACGCGCGTGATGGCCGGCAGGTCGAGATCGCGTGCATCCTCGATCGTCAGCCAGTGCAGGCCGGACAGTTCGCCATCGTTGGTACCGGTTCGATGGACGATTGCCGCCGCATCGATGCAGAAAAACCGCGTGTCGTAGCGGCGCGGCCGGCCGGGAGGTGTTACGGCGCGAGCGAAGAACGCGAGCCCGCTCAAGCTCGGGCTGTAGCCGTGCCCGAGAAAGGCGCCCCATCCCGCGGGGGCCACCGCGCGCGACGACG
>JBGTIU010000192.1:0-11184 GCA_041745515.1 Hyphomicrobiaceae bacterium
GACGGCGACCGCCGTTGTCGCGAAGAAGGCGACGAGCATGAAGTCGAGACCGTATTTCCTGGGATCGCCGAGCAATCGCCCGAAGCCGTGACCGAGAGCGGTCGATGCCGTCCAGATCGCACACATCAACAATCCGCCGCCGATCAGATGCGCAGCATCGCGTTGGCCGGATTGATGGTCGCGTATCGCGATCGCCCAGTTGGCATCATAGAGGAAAAACAGCGAACCGTAGGCGCGCAACGGCGCCAGTCCCTCGAACCACGGTCGCAGCGTCGCGCCAAACAGCAGGTAGCGCGCGTTCATTGCGAGCGAGGCGAAGCCGACGCCGATCCAGGAAACCGGATCGGCCCAGATCTGCAATGCCGCGAACTGTGCTGCCCCTGCACAGACGACGGCGCTCATCACCGTTGCCTCGACCAGGTTGAGACCCGCGACGCCGGCCAGCACGCCGAAGGTCGCGCCGTAAATGACAATGCTGGGCGCCAGCACGAGGGCCGCCCGGGCGCCATGACTGGCGCCACGCAACGTGAAGGGTGGGGACATGACGGATCGCTGTCGGGACAGTGGGCTGTCAAAAATTAAGAGCTGCCAAGCATACCACCCGGACAGAGCGGAGGGCACCAATTGACGCGCATACCAGCAATTTGCCGGAGGTCCCGGCCCATTGAGAACAGAAATCCAGTTCAATGCTTGTGCGGTTCGGACTTGGCGAAGGCCGCTTTCTGTTCCGGGGTGGCGTCGCGCTGGTGCTTCGACTGCCAATCCTTGTAGGGCATGCCGTAGACGATCTCTCGAGCGGCATCTTTTGACAGTGTCATGCCTTTCGCGGCGGCGGCGTCCTGATACCAGTTCGACAGGCAGTTGCGGCAGAAGCCGGCAAGGTTCATCAGGTCGATGTTCTGCACGTCTGAGCGTTTACGCAAGTGCTCGACCAGACGCCGGTAGGCGGCGGCCTCGAGTTCGATGCGGGTCTGATCGTCAGGAGGCGTTTTGTCGGTCATGGCAGGCGGTCCTTGTAATGCTACATGCGATCATTTGACGTAGGGGCGAACGTCGCGGAATGCGAGATGCAGATCCGGCCGGTCGAGCAATTGCCGCATCAATCGAGCAAGGCGCTGCCCCCAGGCTTGCTGGCCAGCCTCGTCGCGAATCAGGTCCTGGCGAACTTCGATCAACGCGTGCGCCAATCCTCGCGTCAAAGCATGGCGCCACATGGTATCGCCTTCGAGCCCGCCAATATACGGCTGGTTATCGCCGACGATCAAATCACCTTCAGCGAACAGCGCCTTCAGCAGTGGCACGGCGAGGCGCGGGTCGCGGTCCCACAACACGCCCGCATGCCATGGCCGGGGCACAGCCTTCCAGCTCTCGGTGAAGCTGTGGATCGACAGGATGGCGGGGACCGTCCCCGACCTGATGCAATCGTCGAGCACCCGATCGATCGCGCTATGATAGGGGCGATAGTAGAGGTCCACGCGCCTGGCGCGCTCGGCCGCATCCAGATGTCGGTTGCCCGGCACGATCGCGCCGTCCGACAGTCGCATGATCAGGGTCGGGTCGTCCTCGCCCCGGTTGGGATCGATGAGCAGCCGCGAATAATGCGTCAGCACGGCCGGCGCGCCGAGGCTCGCCGCCAAGTGGCGCGTGATCGCCTCGGCGCCGATATCGTAGGCGATGTGCCGCTTCAGCTGCGCTTGCGGAAGGCCGAGCGTGCCGTAGCCAGGCGGAAACGCGTTACGCGCGTGATCGCACAGCACCACCAGGCCCGCGTCCGCCGAGCCACCCACGACCGAGTAGGTGTCGGTCGTCTCGCTGTCGATTGTCGCCACGCCGCCCCGCCGCCCCGCCGATCGCCATGTTGCAGGCGAGTATAGGTGCGAGGCAGGCGGGTGGCCACTGTCACAGCCATCCTGCCCGTCGCAAAGGTTGGCAGCATACTCCTGCACCGGCAAGAGCAACTTCGAAGGCTCATTGGTGCAAGGCCACGATGTTGCGATAGGCTCCCGGCCGAACTAATATGCGGACAAGATGGAACCGCTGCTCACCTTGGTCACAGTCTTCGCAATCTTCATCCCGGCTTTGCTGCTCCCGGGGCCGGACTTTGTCGCCGTTGTGCGATCCTCGATGTCTCATGGCACCCGCGCAGGCCTTTTAACGACGGTCGGTGTTTCTTTGGGACTGTGCTTCTACGCTACGCTCAGTCTGCTCGGCCTGTCCGCCGTCCTTGTCGAATATCAGTGGCTGACGTGGCTGGTGCGGGTATTGGGCGGCTCTTATCTGATCTATTTGGGTGTTCGCCTGCTCTGGACGAAGCCGCAGAACATCGACGTAAGCGTCGCAAGCGAGCCATCAAGGACGAATGCGTTGTTGTTCGGGTTTCTTGTGACACTCACGAACCCGAAAGCAATCGTACTTTTCGCCAGCGTCTTCGCCACGGCTGTCACGCCGTCAACTCCTGGCTGGCTGATGCTCTTGATGATTGCTCTTGTGACAGCCTCTTCACTCTGCTGGTATTTTTTCGTCTGCCTCTTCATGTCGTCCAGCGCGGTCATCGGACGATTTCAGAAAGCAAATCACACGATCGAAAAGGCGGCGGGTATTTGCTTTATCGGGCTCGGCGGTAAGGTCCTGGCAGATGCCAGAAATCCTGTTGCGCCTTAAGGCATTGCATAGGCGTTTCGTGCGTGCCGACACGGCACCCGACGGGCCGCAAGCAGCGTCCGGCAGCATCAGGCCCGCGGTAGACGTTTACCCACCCCTCACGCCGCCGGCTTCTGTGTCAGCTCGTGGATGGCGCTGATCTCGGCGTAGGCCGCGTCGAGCCTGGCACGTATGGCTCGCAAGTAGGCCAGAACTTCGGGCGGCAATCCTTCAACTGTCATATGCTGCGGATCATAATTGCGGATGAGGCGTGCGTGCGCCTGCGTCACCGCCTCCATGCTTGCGTTCTTGCCCATTCCGAGCGCCGCGTGACAGCCGAGCTTCTCGAGCGCCTCGGTGCGGCGTTCCAGTTGATCGGCTTTCGGCAGTCCGGTGAGACGTACCGAGCGAATCGCCGAGCGGGCGAATACCATGATGCCGTTCTCCAGGCATTCGACCTCGATGAACGCGTCACCGGCGTTGAACACGTCTTTCAGAATCTTGTCGCGCGGCACCAGGACGATCGCGCGCAGGCTCGTGCCATCCGTCATCACGACATCGACGGTGGCAGGGTCGCTGTTCTGCCGGCGCCATGCGGTTAGGTCGCTCGCTGCCATGTCCGATGCCTGTGGTTGGTGTGCCGGTACGTCCCAGTGACGGCAGACTTACACCTGAGCGGTTAACGCGGACCCAAACCATTCATTCGCATTTTAGCAGTTCCCGCGCGTGACGGCCAGCGTCGCGCGCCATCAACTCACGCCCGCGCCGGCGATGTAAAAATCGGCACCGATTGCTGCGCGACAGCCTGCTTGCGCACCTGCTGCGGCGCTTCGAGCGCGGAGAACGCGGCGTTCACTCTTCGGGCCATCGTCGCCAGATAATCGCGCACTTCCGATGGCAACTCGGCAGAGTTGTAGCGATCAGGATGATAGAGCTTTGCCAGCCGGTGATAGGCGACCTTGATGTCGTCCCAGCAGGCCGCACCACTGAGCCCCAGGATCGTGTGCGGATCGAAGCCCTCCGTGTCCCGCAATCGCGCGCCGAGGTTGGGGCTCTTGCCAGGACTGAGCAACCTGACGCTGCGCAGACTGGCCTTGGCGATGAAGTGACGCTCGCCATCGAACGGCTCGAATTCGAGAAACGCTCCTGCGCCGTTCAAAACGTCCTGGATCGTCCGGGACATAGGGATCGCGAGACGCCCCTTGAGCACGCGCCCGTCATCGAGCGTCGCTTCCACGGCAACCGCTGTCTGCTCGGGAGCATTGTCGACCTTGTTGCGTTCGAACATGGGTACGGCTCTAGCTGCTTCGGAATGGGACAACGCCTGGCGGTAAGGACAGCGACCGCAAGAATCGTGCACGGCTGGCGGCATCCCCGGCGGTGTGCTAGGGACCGCGCCATGACGCAGCGCAGCAACCAAACGGCTGCCGCTCGAAACTCTCCCAGGGAAGCCAATGCAACTGCGCAACATCGCGATCATCGCGCACGTCGACCATGGAAAAACGACATTGATCGACGTGCTGCTGAGACAGTCGGGGTCGTTTCGCGACAACCAGAAGGTTGCCGAGCGGGCGATGGATTCGAACGACCTGGAACGCGAGCGCGGCATAACCATTCTGGCGAAGTGCACGTCGCTGGTGTGGAAGGATACCCGCATCAACATCGTCGACACGCCGGGCCACGCCGACTTCGGCGGTGAGGTCGAGCGCATCCTAAATATGGTCGATGGCGTGATCGTGCTGGTCGATGCGTCGGAAGGCCCGCTGCCGCAAACTAAGTTCGTCGTGTCGAAGGCTTTGAAACGGGGCCTGAAGCCGATCGTCGCCATCAACAAGATCGATCGCCCCGATCAGCGCTTCCAGGATGTGCTGAACGAGGTCTTCGACCTGTTCGCCAATCTCGACGCCAGCGACGAGCAGCTCGACTTCCCGATCCTCTATGGCTCGGGGCGCGAGGGCTGGATGGCACTGACACCGGAGGGGCCCAAGGTCGACATGGCGCCGTTGTTCGATTTGGTGCTCACGCACGTGCCGCCGCCGACGGTTGAAGAAGGCCCGTTTCGTCTGCTGGCGACGACGCTCGAAGCCGACCCTTACCTCGGGCGTATTCTGACGGGCCGGATAACCTCCGGCACGATCAGGCCCGGCCAGCAGATCAAGGCACTGACCCGCGAAGGAAAATTGATCGAGACGGCGCGCGTGACCAAGGTGCTGGCGTTCCGTGGGCTGGAGCGCACCGCGATCGATCTGGGTGAAGCGGGCGACATTATCGCCATCGCCGGCATCACGGTTGCAACCGTCGCAGACACATTGTGCGACGTTTCCGTCGAGACCCCGATCGCGTCGCAGCCGGTCGACCCGCCGACATTGTCGATGACGTTCCGGATCAACGACGGGCCGTTCGCCGGGCGCGAGGGCGACAAGGTGCAAAGCCGCGTCATCCGCGATCGTCTGCTGAAGGAAGCCGAGCGCAACGTCGCCATCCACATCTCCGAGAACACCGACAAGGATGCGTTCGACGTCGCGGGCCGCGGCGAACTCCAGCTCGGCATCCTGATCGAAACCATGCGCCGCGAAGGCTTCGAACTGACCGTGTCGCGGCCGCAGGTGGTGATGCAGACCGAGCCTGAGACAGGTCAGCGGCTCGAGCCGATCGAAGAGGTCATCATCGATGTCGACGAACAGCACTCCGGCATCATCGTGCAGAAGCTGTCCGAGCGCAAAGGCGAGCTGCTCGAGATGCGCCCCTCCGGCGGCGGGCGTCAGCGTCTGGTGTTCAACGTGCCGACGCGCGGTTTGATCGGCTATCAGGGCGAGCTGCTGACCGATACACGCGGTACCGCTGTGATGAACCGGTTGTTCCATTCCTATGCGCCGCACAAGGGCAACATTCCGGGCCGGCGCAACGGTGTATTGCTGTCGAATGGCGATGGCGAGGCAACGACCTACGCGCTGTTCTATCTCGAACCTCGCGGCCCGCTGATGATCGAGCCGCAGGCCAAGGTCTACACCGGCATGATCGTCGGCCAGCACACGCGCGACAACGATCTCGAGGTCAATGTACGGCAGGGCAAGAAACTGTCGAACGTGCGCGCTGCCGGCAAGGACGACGCGCTGCTGCTGACGCCGCCGATGAAGATGACGCTCGAGCGCGCGATGTCCTACATCCAGGACGATGAGCTTGTCGAAATCACACCGCGGTCGATCCGGTTGCGCAAGCGCTGGCTTGATCCCAACGAGCGCAAGCGTCATGAACGTGCGCGCGAGGCCGACGTCGCGTGAATGAAAAAAGGGGCCTCCCGAAAGAGGGAGGCCCGCAAGTTGACTGACAATGAAAGCGCCGAAAGCGCAAGCATTGCCCCGCGATGATACACGACTTGTTGCAATAGCCAGTGAGCGATTTTCTTCACCAAGCCATGCGGCAGGAGATTATTTGGCATTTGTTGTATTACTGCTGTTGCCGTTGATTTTATAACCTCTGCAAAGCGGTATCGATAGACAAACGATCTTGTTATTCGCGCTGATTGCTTCGCATTACTTGGGTTCAAAGACAATGAACATTGGCGAAGCATTGAGGCTTTATTTGACCCTCGCCATTTTCTGCCACACTTGCCGATCAAATGCGCTCGGTGACCTTGCGAACTGATCAGACTTGCCGAAACGACTGAACAGGCTGCACAAGCGTAGACTGCGGTGGCGTGCCGGCACTAGCTCAGGTTGCGTCAACAAGGGACTTGAGCGCTGCTACGTCGCGCTGGGACGTCTGCGATTCGTTAGGTATGCATAGCGGGCTGAACCTCGAATCCGGCAGGCGGCGTGGCTTCCAAGAAATCAAACAGAACGGCAGCCGCTCCTGCGCCAGCCGCCCGACCGTCGGCAGCTTCGACATGGCCCGCGGGCCTGACCGCGACGGCCGAACACGAAGCAGCAGCCGAGTTCGTCGCGAATGCGGACGGCCATCTATTCGTCACCGGTCGCGCCGGCACCGGCAAGTCGACCCTGCTCCGGGCGCTGCGCGACAGAATTGCCGACCCGTGCGTGGTACTGGCGCCGACCGGTCTAGCTGCTGTCACTGCCGGTGGTCAGACGATCCATTCCTTTTTTGGTTTCCCGCCCAAGCTCATTCAACCTGACGACATCCGCCGCAGCCGCAACGGTGGCATCATGCGGCGCCTCAAGCTCGTGATCATCGACGAAGTGTCGATGGTGCGTTCCGATCTGATGGCGGCGATAGATCTCAGCCTGCGCGTCAATCGCGGACGACCGCGCGAGGCCTTCGGCGGCTTGCGGCTGTTGCTGTTCGGCGATCTGCATCAATTACCGCCCGTGGTGCGCGGCGAAGAGGTCGAATACCTGGAAAGCACGTTTGGCGGGCCGTTCTTCTTCAGTGTCGGCGCGCTGCGCGAAGGCGCCGGCACCCGTCTGCTGGAACTCGGTCAGGTTTTTCGCCAGAGCGACGAGGCGTTACTGGATGTGCTGAACCATGTGCGGGAAGGCACCGCGGACGCCAGCGACCTCACCGTGCTCAACACGCGCGTGTCGCCCATTCGCACGCTGAAAGAGGGCGACCCTTATGTCATTCTCACGCCGACCAACGCCGCCGCGCATCGAATCAACGCAGCCTTTCTCGATGGGCTCGCCGGCGAAGCAGTGGCCTTCGAGGCAAAAGTCACCGGCGAATTCAACGGCAGCGCCCATCCGACCGACACACTGCTGTTGCTGAAACCCGGCGCCAAGGTGATCCTGTTGCGTAATGATCCCGACGGACGCTGGGTCAACGGCACCATCGGACGCGTCTGCCGACTGGACGAAACGCGGGTGTGGGTCGAGGTCGATGGCCGCGAGCACGAGATCGAGGCGGTATCATGGGAGAACCGGCGTTATGCCTTCGACACCAAGGCGGAGAAGATCGTCGAGACCATCGCCGGCACCTTCAAGCAACTGCCGCTGCGTCTGGCCTGGGCCTTGACCATCCACAAGAGCCAAGGGCTGACGCTGGACAAGGTGTATCTGGACCTTGGGCGCGGTACATTCGCCCACGGCCAAGCCTATGTCGCGCTGTCACGCTGCCGCACGCTGGAAGGGCTGGCGCTCGCCAGGCCACTGAAGCCCGGCGACATAATGTTCGATCCTGCCGCCATGGGCTACCGGTCGCTCTTTCCTTCTCTATGACTTGGGTTGTAAGTAGTGAAAGATTGCACCGCACCATTAACGAATTCCTTTTTATTCATGTTATTACAAACACTTAAATTAGAATTCCTGACATGCGGCAACTTGTCTTGCCGCACTGCAACATAATCTTATTGCGCTGCAAGGCGCCGTGCACTATGTTTCCTGCATCGACCCAGCGGTGCGGCCGGAATTCTGTCCGGTACCGTACGATGGCCACAAAATCGGCGCTCTTAGGCGCGCCTCAACCCGCGAACCAGGAGCCCCCTATGAACGTCAACGACCAGTTCACCCGCCAGGCGCAGGACATGTTCAATGCCGCCAAGGATGCGCGCATTCCCGAGAACGTCCAGCACATGGCCGAAGAAGGCGTCGCCAAGACCCGCGAAGCCTACCAGAAGATCAGCAGCGTCACGAAAGATGGCGCAAAGGCGCTCGAGGGCGTCATGCTGACAGCTCAGGACGGCGCCAAGGTGCTCGGCGAAAAGGTGCTGCACAACACCATGGCCAATACCGAGGCTGCCTTCGATGCCGCTCAAGCGATTGCGCGCGCTCGTTCGCTGCCCGAGGCCGCCAAGCTTCAGGCCGATTTCATGCAGCAGCAGTTTGCCATTGCCGGCGCTCAGACCAAGGAATTCTTCGAGCTGTCGACCAAGGTCTATCGCCAGGCATTCGAGAGCATGAACGCCGCCGCGACGAAAAGCTTCGAGCAGGTCAAGAAGTCTGCCTGATCGACGGGCGATCACTCTGCCGACGGACTCCGGGCCCGGACGCAAATTTGCGACCGGGCTTTTTCGCGCTCGATTACAGCGGCGCTGCACGCAACAAGGCGATTCAATTCCCCCTCCCGCATCCCCAAACTTTGTTGCGCCTTCGCGGGGGTTTGGGTGTCAAGCCAAACTGAATCGCGCCCGGTGCCACCCAACCCGTGATCCGGAAAAAAAATTTATCCGGCGGCGCGACACCGAACACAATGCCTCTACCCAAGTGAGCCGCGATGGCGCACACTCGCTCTATGCTCGGGTTCAGTGCAAATGTGCGCGTGCGTCGCGGCAAGCTTTCGGATGCGAAGGCTTTGTCGGGAGTGTTTCGTCAGTCTTGGGAGCTGGCTTACCGAGGCATCATTCCGCACCTGCACCTCGAATCCATCATCCGCCGCCGCAACATCGAATGGTGGCGCGCGGCGATCCGATCCGGCGATGCACTTTTGGTGCTCGAGGTCTCGGGCACCGTCGCAGGTTACGCGACCTGTGGTGCGGCGCGGGTAGCCGGTCGCCAGCAAGGCGAGATCTACGAGATCTACCTGGCACCGTCCTATCAGGGCCTGGGCTTCGGCGAGCACCTGTTCGAGGCTTGCCGCAATACACTCGACCAGCGCCGGCTCGATGGGCTGATCATCTGGGCTCTGGCAGAGAACGACGCGGCAATCGGGTTCTACTGGCGCCGCGGCGGTCGACCCGTCAGCAAGCGCTTCGATCGAATCGGCGGCGCCCGATTGCCGAAGCTGGCATTTACCTGGGCGTGAGTACCAATTCGAATTACATCGGGCTCTTGCCGCGTGCACCGATCACCTTCGGCTCGCCCCCGCAGGCGACATCGGCACCGAGATCGTCCGCGGCGGCGCGTGCCATGGCCATCGCGTCGACGTTGGCTTTCGCATCGATGTAGGCCGCGTGACAGGCATCGCCCGCGGTGATCCGCGTCACCACCAGAACCTCTCCCTTGGCCGAGCCGTTCGATGTGAACAACCGCATGATCGCCGCATACGGTTGATCCGCACCCGCAACGCGCCGGAACCGCCATTCGACAGTTGCGCGCGTGCGCCTGGGTTCGAACACGGTATTGAATGGCCGGAGCGTTTGCTTCGCGGCACGGCGTGTTGCGGGCGATGGTCCGAAACTGACGAAGCTGCGCAGATCGCCTTCCGCGAAATAGATCGGGTAGCCTTTGAGCCCCGAACAGCGGTAAGCGTTTCCGTCGGTATGGCGCTGCAAAACGGTGCAAGCCTTGAGTTCGATCGTGGTCAGCCGGCTGCGGACCGGATTTGCAAGGACGCTTCCTGCCAGGGACGCGACGCCCAGCATGACGCCAGCGCTGAGCGCGCCCGCGCGCGCCATTCCTTTCGTCCAGCCCTGACTTCGAGTTGCCACCGGTGCCCAAGTCCACGTTGCCGATTGTCGCCGGGACGATACTGCGGCACAAGTGGCCGTACCCGATTGAACACGCCAAGGATTGCTCCATGCGTATCGATGCCATCGCCACCGGTCGAAACCCGCCGAATGACATCAACGTCATCATCGAGGTACCGGTTGGCGGCGAGCCGATCAAGTACGAGATGGATAAGGCCTCAGGCGCGCTGTTCGTCGACCGCTTTCTTTATACACCGATGCGCTACCCCGGAAATTATGGATTCGTGCCACACACGCTGTCGTTGGACGGCGACCCGATCGATGTCCTGATCTGCAACACGCGGGCGATCGTACCGGGCGCGTTCATCAACTGCCGGCCGGTCGGCGTACTGATGATGGAGGATAATGCCGGAGGCGACGAGAAGATCATTGCCGTACCCGACACCAAGGTGACGAAGCGCTATGAAAACATCCGCGACCTGAAGGATCTGCCCGAAATCACGGTGCAGCAGATCCAGCATTTCTTCGAACACTACAAGGATCTCGAGCCCGGAAAATGGGTCAAGATCGACCACTGGGGCGATGCCGCCGAGGCACGCCAACTGATTGTCGATGCGATCGTGCGGGCCAGGAAAGCGTAGCAGGATGAGCAGCATGAAGATCGCCGTTATCGGCGCCGCCGGCCGCATGGGGCGGGAGCTGGTGCGCACCATGGCCGCTGTTCCCGATTGCGCCATCGCTGGCGGCATCGAACAGGCGGGCTCGCCATGGATCGGGCAGGACATCGGCCGGGTCGCCGGCATCGAGGCTGTCGGCGTCAACATCACCGACGATCCGCTCGAACTCATCGCGCGCGTGGAAGCGATCCTCGATTTCACTGCACCGGCAGTTTCCGTTGAGATGGCCGGGCTCGCCGCCAACGCCCGCATCGTCCACGTCATCGGCACCACCGGATTGCAGCCAGCGCACATGGCGGCAATCAAGGCCGCCGGCCGCCACGCCACCATCATCCAGGCCGGCAACATGAGCCTGGGTGTCAATCTGTTGATCGGGCTCACGCGCAAGATCGCCGCCGCGCTGGATGAGGACTACGACATCGAGGTGGTCGAGATGCACCATCGGCAGAAGGTCGATGCGCCATCCGGCACCGCGCTGATGCTGGGTCAGGCCGCAGCCGAAGGCCGGAGCGCCAAGCTCGACGAACGCAGCGTCAGGGTTCGCGACGGGCACACTGGAGCACGCAAGCG
>JBGTIU010000193.1:0-6598 GCA_041745515.1 Hyphomicrobiaceae bacterium
GTGTGCCAGTCGACCGCGAGCCCTTGCACCGCAAGTTCCGCTGCCGGCCGCACGAGGTCGGCCCACCGCTGGCGTCCGAACGTCTTGTGAAGCAGGGCAAGGCCGGCAGGCTGGGTCGGTGCGACAACCGCCTTTGGCCCAACCGTGTTAATATTGCCTTCAACCAACGGCCATCCGAACAAATCGCTGTCGGCACCGGCCTGCCGCAAGCGGAAGTCCTGCACTTGAAGGTTCCTCGGCGAACGTCCGCCAAAGTCGATCGCGGTAACGCGGCCGGTTTCCGCGTCCCGAACGAGGCATGCGCCGACGCCGCCGATGCCGCTCATCCACGGTTCGACGACGCCCAGCGCAAAGGCGGTCGCGACAGCGGCGTCGGCGGCGTGGCCACCAGCCTTCAGCACGCGTGCGCCAACCTCCGACGCCGCCCGGTTCTGCGAAACGACGATGCCGCCCTTTGAGCGTACCGTCGGCTTGCGATTGACGCGGTTGCGCGACAGATAGGCCGAAACGGCGGAACCAACAATCGGCATGACTCGACCTTTCAAGCGTTCGAAGCGATCAAGGCGATTTCGGCCGAATCGTGGCTGCATCCGATGTGTGGCTTGACCACTCGCGTCGTTGATGCCGGGAACTTGCTGAGTTTCGCGCCTGGGCGCACGGGCCGTTTTACAAGCTCTCCGCCGCAGTTGGGGCACTTGTGGTCGGGCAGCCGGTGCATCGCGCAGTCGGCGCAGAACGTGCACTCGAACGAGCAGATCAAGGCGTCGGCGGCGTCCGGCGGTAAATCCTTGCAGCAGCATTCGCAGTTAGGTTTGAGCACCAACATTGCTTCACTCCTTGACTGCTTCGGCTTCAATCTCGAATTTGAATTCTGGCGAAGCAAGCCCCGCCACCTGCAGATAGGTCGCGGCACACAGATGGCCCTCCATCATGCGGTCGCGAATCTCCCTGAACATCACGGTCTGGCCCGGCTCGGTGACAAAGATCGTCATTTTCACGAGGTGCTTTTTCTCGAAGCCGGCCTCTTTGAGAACCTCAAACAGGTTAGCCCAGCTGCGTTCCATCTGCGCTCTGGTGGTCGGCTCCAGTTTGCCGTCAGGTCTGAGCCCCACCTGGCCGGAGATGATGAGGCGCTGCTTGGCGGTCGTCAGCACCACGCCCTGAGAATATTGCGATGCCGGCTGCACGATGGTGTCGGGATTGATGAGCTTCATTGGCTTTGCTGTGCTCCTGAAAAGTGACGGCGTTATCCTGTCCCTGCATGAAGCAACGGCTATCGGTAAGTTGCAATGGCAGTCTTCGCTCTGTTAGCGGCAGCGCCCCCATACATGCCTCTTCGGCCGGAGCGCGGAACGCCGGGGCCCGCGTCGGCAATGGGTGCGCGTGGTCGTCATCCAGCCCGAACTCGTGGACATGATCCTGGATCGCGCGCTGCGCGCTTGCCCGGGAACGCAAGCGGGAGGCCGAAAAGTTCAGTCTGGCAAGCTCGCGCATTTGCCGCCCTTCGCCTTGCATCCCAGCCCCTCCAACATTAGAGCTGTTCTAAATTCTTCGACGAGCGGGGCTGTGATGAAGCGCGTTGCGGATTTGAGCGAAGCGGAAGTGCTGGCTCTGGCCATCGCCAATGAAGAGGAAGATGCGCGCATCTACCTCAACTTCGCAGCCAAACTGCGGACATTGTTCCCAGGCTCGGCAACGGTGTTCGACGAGATGGCGGTCGAGGAGCAGGGCCATCGCCACCAGCTATTGGAGCTATACGAACGCAAGTTCGGCAAGGAACTGCCCTATATTACGCGCGCAGATGTGCGCGGCTTCCTGAAGCGGCGGCCGATCTGGCTCGCCGACGGGCTACGCCTTGATGCGGCGCGGCGGCAGGCCGAGATCATGGAGTTCGAGGCGGCCAAGTTTTACGCCGGCGCCGCTGAGCGGGCACGCGACACCGATGTGCGCAAGCTGCTTGCCGATCTCGCCGAAATCGAAAAGAAGCACGAGAGCCTGGCGGCCAAGCTCGGCGAAACCGCGCTCACGCCCGATGTCAAAGCCGAGGAGAATGCGACCAGAAACCGGCTGTTCGTATTGCAGATCGTACAGCCAGGCCTTGCCGGCCTCATAGATGGATCAATTTCGACGCTCGCACCGATCTTCGCGGCCGCCTTTGCAACGCACGACACCTGGAATGCGTTTCTGGTCGGTCTTGCTGCCTCGGTCGGTGCCGGCATCAGCATGGGGTTGACCGAGGCTCTCTCCGACGATGGCGAGATCACCGGACGCGGTCATCCCTGGGTGCGCGGGGTCGTCTGCGGAGTGATGACCACGGTTGGTGGGCTCGGCCACACCTTTCCTTATCTGATCCGCGACTTCTGGACTGCGACAACAATTGCCGGGGTGGTCGTCGCAATCGAACTCGCCGCCATTGCCTGGGTGCGCTGGAAGTATATGGAAACGCCATTCACGTCCGCGCTCGTGCAGGTGGTGCTCGGCGGTATCCTGGTCCTACTGACTGGCATCTTCATCGGCAGTTCTTGAGACAGGGTCTAACCGCATCACCGGATCGTTACAGCGCCAACGCGCTTGCTCCTTTTGGTCGCGGCGGTTCGGCGCTTCCCACGCTTGCAACCATCATTGCCAGAGTACAGATTGGCCGGGAAAATACATTCAACTAGTTCAGAACAGGGGCAAACTGCATGGCAAAATCATCAGACAAAGACCGCGCATCGACGCTGACGACCTCGGCCGGCAATCCGGTCGCCGACAACCAGAATTCGTTGTCGGTCGGCGCTCGCGGACCGCTGCTGCTGCAGGACTACCAGCTGATCGAGAAGCTCGCCCACCAGAACCGCGAGCGCATCCCGGAGCGCCCTGTGCACGCCAAGGGCTGGGGCGCGTTCGGCACGCTGACTATAACGGGCGACATCACGAAATATACCAAGGCCGCGATCTTCGGCAAGGTCGGCGGCAGGACCGACATGATCGCACGCTTCTCGACCGTTGCCGGTGAGGCGGGCGCGGCGGATGCGGAGCGCGATGTGCGCGGCTTCGCATTGAAGTTCTACACTGAGCAGGGCAATTGGGACCTCGTCGGCAACAATACGCCGGTGTTCTTCGTGCGCGATCCACTGAAATTTCCTGATTTCATTCACACCCAGAAACGGCACCCGAAGTCGAACCTGCGCTCGCCGACGGCGATGTGGGACTTCTGGTCGCTGTCGCCGGAAAGCCTGCATCAGGTGACGATCCTGATGTCGGACCGCGGCCTGCCGACGGATGTGCGCCACGTCAATGGCTATGGCTCCCACACCTACTCTTTCATCAATGCCCGAAACGAGCGGTTTTGGGTCAAATTCCACTTCAAGACCATGCAGGGCCACAAGCATTGGACCAATGCGGAAGCCGCCGAGGTGGTGGGGCGCACGCGCGAGTCGACCCAGGAGGATCTGTTCGGCGCAATCGAGAACGGCCAGTTCCCGAAGTGGAAGATGCAGGTCCAAATCATGCCCGAGGCCGACGCGGACAAGACGCCTTACAACCCGTTCGACCTCACCAAGGTGTGGCCGCACAAGGACTACCCGGTGATCGATGTCGGCATCATGGAACTCAACCGCAATCCGGAGAACTACTTTGCGGAGATCGAGCAGGTGGCATTTGCGCCCTCCAACATCGTGCCCGGTATCGGCTTCTCCCCCGACAAGATGCTGCAGGCCCGCATTTTTTCCTATGCCGATGCCCACCGCTACCGGCTCGGCACGCACTACGAGGCGTTGCCGGTCAACGCTCCAAAGTGTCCGGTCCACCACTATCACAAGGACGGGCCGATGCGGTTCTTCTCGCACACCAATCCGAACCCGGACGCGTTCTATGAGCCGAACTCGTTCGGCGGGCCGGTCGAGGCGCCGGACATGCGCGAGCCGCCGCTGAAGATCAAAGGCGACGCAGACCGCTTCAATCATCGCGACGGCAATGACGACTACGTGCAGGTGCGCGCGTTGTTCAACCTGTTCGATGCAGCGCAGAAGCAGCGACTGTGCAGAAATATCGCGGAGGCCATGGGCGGCGTGCCGGGCTTCATTGTCGAGCGCCAGATCGGGCACTTCGACAAGGTGCATCCCGATTATGGTCAGGGCGTTCGTACCGCCATCGCGTCCTTGGCGTCGAAAAAAGCAGCCGAATAGGCATCGTATCGGTTGACGCGAACAGAAGGCTCCGGCTATTTGCCGGGCCTTTTTCCAGGGCGCGCGGCCAGCCACTTTGCCAGCAACGCGTTGACGGCCTCGGGTCGCTCGAGCGTCGACAGATGTCCGCAGTTTGGGATTACCGACAGCATACTATCCTTGATGCCGGCATGAATCTCCTCGGCAACCTTGACCGGGGTCAAAGCGTCCTGCTCCCCGACGATCACGGTTGTCGGGCACTTGATGTCGGCCAGGAACGGCCGGTTGTCGGGGCGCCCCATGATCGCCTGCTGCTGACGGATGAACGCCGGCACGCCGATGCTGTCCGACATCAGCAGCACGCGATCCGTGAGAGCCCGGTCATCAAGCCGGTCCTTGTGAATCAAGAGGCGCAACAGCATGGCCTGGACCGCGCGCACGCCGATTGTACTTGCTGCCCCGATCAGAACCTGGCGCTGCTTCAACTGGTCGGGCCGGTCAGCGCGGGCGTTGGCATCGAGCAGGGCGAGCCTGGTGATCCGCTCTGGTGCCTGGCGCAGCATCTCGAAGGCGATATACCCTCCCATCGACAGACCCGCGAGCGCAAACCGCGGCGGCGCCGCGGCCAGGATCGAACGCGCTATGCCGGGTAGATTGTCAGCCCGGGTATGGTCGGCGACCGTGATGTCGAGCCCCGATCGGAAATGCGCGATTTGCGGCCCAAACAACGCGGCGTCGCACAGCAGACCGGGAATCAGCAACAGCGGAGTTGTCGGCGCGCCCACGGGCAGCTCCTGCGAGTGTGACTTATCGAACCATGCTGCCACAATGACCGCGAAAAACCAGCCAACACGCACCGTTCCTGCGGCGACGGGACACAGGCCTACGGCAATCAAGACGTTGGGCTTGCGTTTGCCGGCAATATATGTCAGCTCAATTCCGTGCCGGGCGCAGGGGATCTCAGTGATTCATTGATCCCTTTTCGACAATCCGCCACATTTTTTGCCGCCATTCAGGCAAAGACATCCCCCTGCGCTCAACTTGACATACCGTTGCGGCATGAGTGTCGCGCGCTGTGCCGTTTTCGCAGATGGAGAATTCTGCCGTTGCAAACGAAAGCCTTCGCTGAGCTTGGTCTCAGCCCCAAGGTCATGGCTGCCATCGAGGCCGCCGGGTATACCGAAGCGACCCCGATCCAATCCGAAGCGATCCCCGTCGCGATCACCGGTCAAGACGTTCTGGGTATCGCGCAGACCGGTACCGGAAAAACCGCCGCCTTTGTGTTGCCGATGATCCAGCGCCTGGAAACCGGACGTGCCCGCGCTCGCATGCCCAGGTCGCTGATCCTCGCCCCCACCCGCGAACTTGCCGCGCAGGTCGCCCAAAGCTTCGAGAAATACGGCATCAACCACAAGCTAGACGTCGCGCTGCTGATTGGTGGCGTGGCCATGGACGACCAGATCAAGAAACTCGATCGCGGCGTCGACGTTCTGATTGCCACACCCGGCCGGCTGCTCGATCATTTCGGGCGCGGAAGAATCATGCTGATGGGTGTCGAAATCCTGGTCATCGACGAAGCCGACCGGATGCTCGATATGGGCTTCATTCCGGACATCGAGAAAATCTGCAAGTTGTTGCCGACACGTCGGCAGACGCTGTTCTTTTCGGCGACGATGCCTCCGGAGATTACGCGGCTCGTCGACCAGTTCTTGACCAACCCGTTACGCATCGAGGTGGCACCGCCTGCGACAACGGCGAAGACCATTACCCAGCGCTTCAAGTTCTGCCCTGACGGGGTCGATTTTGCCAAGCGTGAGATTCTGCGCGAGCTGATCCGCGGCGAAAACGTGCGCAACGCGATCATCTTCTGCAATCGCAAGCGCGACGTCGCGATCCTGCTCAAATCGCTGCTCAAGCATGGCTTCAATGCCGGCGCGCTGCACGGCGACATGGACCAGAACGCGCGGACAGAGACGCTCGACGCTTTCCGAGCCGGTCGAATCCTGTTCCTGGCCGCCAGCGACGTGGCGGCACGCGGGCTCGACATTCCGGACGTCAGCCACATCTTCAATTTCGACGTGCCGTGGGTTGGTGACGACTACGTACACCGCATCGGCCGCACCGGTCGGGCCGGACGCGAAGGATTTTCGGCAACACTCGTGACGCCGGATGATTTGAAGCTGTTGAAGGATATCGAGAGGGTTACCGGCGAGACGCCGACCTGGATCGGCGATGCGCCATCATCCGAGGACTTCGCGGAGAGCGGCAAGAAGCGGCGCGGTCGAGGCGCTGCGGGCGCGGGTCGTGGCGATCTTGGCCGCAGTACCGGACCAGGCCGCCACAATGAGCGGCGACCCAGACGACCGGCCGAGCCGTCAGGTGATCCCGAGCCCGGCAGGCGCGTCGGCGCGCGCCGTGAACTGCGCAATCAGATCGGACCGGATGAGTCG
>JBGTIU010000194.1:0-7102 GCA_041745515.1 Hyphomicrobiaceae bacterium
CGCCGCGCCGAGGCGGCCGAGAGCAAGCGGCGGCATCGGGCGTGCCGGCTTCGGCGGATAGGCTGGATCGCCAGCAAGACCTGCGACACCCATCTCGGCATCGTTTTGATCGTAGTAGGGCTCCAGATCGAAGTAGGAGAACGGCCAGTCGTCGCCGACGCCGTCCAGCGTGTGCGTGCGAAAATCCGAGGGGTGCAGGCGCGGGAAATGAGCCGCCCAGTTGATCGTCGAGCCGCCGACGCCGTTCCACAGCAGCGGCTTGAAGGCCGAGCCGCTATCGTCGATCGGATAATCGGCGGATGCCGAACGTCGCAGAGCCTTCAGCCGCACATTCGGCGAGGATGACCACTCGTGCAAAGCGCCGCTCTGCCAATCCGGACGCACCGCCGGCATCTTGGTCGGATCGACCCACCGGCCGCGCTCTAGGCAAACGATCCGCAAGCCTGGCGACTTTTCCGACAACCGCTTGCAGAATGCCGCGCCGCCAAGACCTGCGCCCACGACCACGACATCAACGGGGTTCTTCTTCACCAATGCCATCGACCCACTCACTTGCTCATCGGCCCACGGGTGATCAAGTCTTGCACATTTGGTTCGGAAGGTGCGACGCCCTTCTTTCCGGCCTGCCCCGTCGTCGCCGGGCCACGACGGCACTCGCCCCAAACGCTGCCGGACTAGACCGCGCCGGTGGTGCCGCCCGGTATGCCGAGCGCAAGGACGGGGATCAGCGTGCCGGGTTTTCCCACATGAACAGCCGAATTTTGTCTTTGGTGGCCCAGTGCTCCTCACCGATCACATCGGCGTCCGTATGGGTCGTATAATCGCTCACTTTGGGCTCCTCGCTGGCGTTCCTCTATTTCACCTGTGCGCATTTATGGAAGATTTCGATCTGAGCGTCGTTGAAATAATCAATCTGGCGGTTCGCATTGCGATGCGTCAGATGCAGGCAAAAGTCCGGTGCGATCGTTCTCGCATAGTCTTGCGTGACGTCTCTGACATCCGATGAAGCCAGATACTGTCGGTGCTCGCTGACAAACTCGAGCGCCGATTTCGTGCTCACGAACACCAACTCATCGATGATCACCTTTCGCTCTTCGGTGGTCATGGCGCGCACCGGCAGCACCCGCACCGCGAAATCCAACCATTCTTTGGAAGAGTGGCTTTTTCCGATGACGCTCGCGATCAATGGGCGCGCTTCCGCGGGCGTCAAGAGCTCCTCGAGCTTTCCGTGTGCCAGGTTCACGTCAAGCTCCTTGAGGCTGGCCTCGGCAATCACCTTCCGCAGCACCACCGCGCGCAAGGGGCTGGAGAAATCCAGGTGCCGCAGCGCCGAGAGTGCATGCGCTGCGCGCGCCCTGACGATGCGGTCTACGGCGCCAAACTGCAGGTCCCACGGCAATCGCTCGCCGAATACCTCAAGCGCCAGTATCGCCGTCTCCGGGTTCGCATCGAATTCGGTATGCAGGCGTCTCGAAAGTTGTGCCAGCTCGGAATCGGTTATGCGCCCCGATCCATATTGTTTGATGATATTTGCAACGCCGGCCTCGCGGAATGCCTTCTCGCGAAGTGCTGCGCGCTGCTCCTGTGTCAGGCGGCTCAACGACGCATAGAGGGTCAATGCTTCGTTGCCCGCCTCCGGCGCGATGATAATCCGCTCAATCAGCGCATTGAACTGGCCATCGTCAAGAAGGTGAGGCTTGCGTGCCACCTTCGCAAGGTCGACTGCAGTTTCGACAAACTCCATGAACAGGGCATAGACCAATTCGCTGCGGACGAGCCGCGAATTGTCCTGCGTCAGCAGATTCACCAACGTCGGCAGATGACGCTCGTCAATCGCTTCCTGTTCCGTGAAGTGCTTGCTCCACAGGCCACCGGGGGCCGTGGCCGCATTGTTAGGCGAGATCGTCAGCTCGAGCGGGCACGGAATTTTGCTGGGGACGACAGCGCGGCAGACGTTGGCAAGAAAGCGGTTCTGGGCATCCTTCGACTCGAACAGCGAAATCCGCGAGGACCTGGGTTTCCTGGACTCTGTCGCGAGCGCAGCAGTCATGGCATTGACGACCGGCCTCGACAAATCCTCCTCGTCACGACGCGATGAGATGTATGTTTCCGCGAATTTGTATTTCACATCGACCGAATTGATCGTGGCCGAGCCTTCCACATTGCGGATGATCTTGTTACCGCCACGCCCGGCGAAGAGCCACACCCTGTCGGCGCCGGGACGCATCCACTTGCCCGCGATGGTCACGCGCCCATCATGACCGATGATCGCAGAATATCTCGGCAGGTCCGCCGCCGTCAGCCAGAACGGGACATAGAGCCAAGTCCAGGTCAGCATCAGCCAGGCGCTAATGCGAATCGTCCCGTCGTAGGCCGTTGTAAGGGCCAGATAGACGCATGCCAGAAGTGAGGTGAGGAAGCAGAAGATCGGCCAGAAGCCGCCCGCATCGGTGAGCCAAACCGCTCCGCTCCACCGCAAGTATTGTCCGAGCCCAACGCCCAGCATGCACGGTATGATCCCAAACACCATGGCGATAGCGCGGGCGTTCGGCCGTGTCGGTGGTCTCTTCATTCTCTGTCCTTCCGGAGAACCGAGAAGCGTTGCTCCAAAAAGCGGGAAATGCGTGCACGCTCGAAACATCGGACGGGCAATCTACGAGACGGCTAGCGTGCCGATCGCCATCGTCACCGCAGCCTGCGTGGGATCGATCACCGGGATGGCAAGCTCGGATTCTAGACGGGCGCGATAGCGTGCCATGCCAGCGCACCCCATCACGATGACATTTGCCCCGTCCTGCTCTTTCAATAGCCGGCCGACCTCGATCATCTTTTCGAGTGACTTCTCGCCAGAGGCGGTTTCCGCGACGCTCATCTCCAAGGGCCGCTCGCCTGCCAGGCGATCCATCAGCCCCAACTGGCGCAGGTAGCGGATGTGCCGGCGGATCGAGCGCTGTTTGATCGCGATGACGCCGAACCGGTCGCCGCGCGCCAGCGCCGTCAACACGCCTGACTCGGCGATGCCAAACACCGGCCGCGTCGTACCTTCGCGGCAGACCTGAATGCCGGGATCGGACTAGCATGCGATTACGAACGCGTCCGCGGTGTTGTTGGTTTCAATTACCCGCAGCAACGGTATCGCGACGCTATCGCTGTCCGCCTGGGTTTCGACGCCGAACGGGCCTTCAGTGAGGGTCATGCAGTCGATCTGGGGACCGTCGGCGAAGGTCAGCGACTTCAGGGCCTCCGCGAGGCCTTGCGTGACCGTGTCGTTGGAGTTTGGATTGATCACGAGGATCTTGCGGCGAAGGCTCATCTGGTGCACCTTTTTTGGTGTTCCGTCACCGACAATCGAGTGTTGTTTCTTCCTCTTCCTTGCAGGAAGAACAGAGCGAGACGCGAATGAATAAGGCAGAACACGCGCGATGCAATTTGGGGCCTTTCGGCTTGAACTGTCCAGTAGTACACCAGAGGTCGCGATGGCAGGCCCGGCCTACGACATTGTAATCCGCGGTGGCACGGTTGGCACTTCAGCCGGCACGATGCGCGCCGACGTGGGCATCACCGGTGAAACCATTGTCGCCCTCGGCGCACAACTCGGGGTTGGCCGTCGTGAAATCGACGCGACCGGGCGGCTTATCCTGCCCGGCGGTATCGATGCGCACGCCCACATCGAGCAACTGTCTGCCGCAGGCATCATGAATGCCGATACCTGGGAAAGCGCCACCGTCTCTGCGGCCTATGGCGGTACGACGACGGTGCTGGCGTTCGCGGCTCAGCATGTTGGCCTACAGTTGCCGCAGGTGGTGGAGGACTACGCCAAGCTTGCGGCGAAAGGGGCGGTGATCGATTACGCGTTCCATTTGATCGTCTCCGACCCGACGCCCGCGGCGATTGCCGAGCATTTGCCGGCGCTGCTGAAGCAGGGGCACGCGTCGATCAAAGTGTTCATGACCTACGACCGCTTGCGGGTCGAGGATGAAGGGCTGATGGATATTCTGATGACAGCGCGCGAGAACAAGGCGCTGGTCTGCCTGCACGCGGAAAATCACGGCATGATCGCTTGGATGGTCAAGAGGTTGCAGGAGCGCGGCTACACGGCGCCCAAATACCATGCCGTCAGCCATCCGCGACTCGCAGAAAGCGAGGCATTCGAGCGTGTGATTGCGATGGCGGCGTTGCTCGATCAGCCCATCATGATTTTCCATGTCTCGACCGCAGAAGGCGCGCGGATCATACGGCGTGCGCGCGGCGACGGCATCAAGGTGTTCGCGGAAACGTGCCCGCAATACCTGTTCTTGACCCGACACGATCTCGACAAGCCCGGCGCCGAAGGCGCGAAATGGATGTGCTCGCCTCCGCCACGCGAGACCAGCGATCAAGAGGCCTTGTGGCGCGCGCTGGCGCTTGGGGACCTGCAAACGGTCTCCTCGGACCATGCGCCCTATGCCTTTGACGACACCGGCAAGCTGCGCGCCGGACCCAATCCCTCCTTCAAGCAAGTGGCGAATGGTCTACCCGGTCTTGAGCTGCGACTGCCGCTGCTTTTCGATGCGATGATCTCGAAGGGGCGGATGGGGATCGCGTCGTTTGTCGAGCTGACGGCCGCCGCTCCGGCTCGGATCTACAATCTGGCGCCGCTTAAGGGTACGATTGCGATCGGCGCGGATGCCGATGTCGTGCTGTGGGACCCCGGCCGGGAAGTCGAATTGACCGACGCGCTGATCCATGACCGCACCCGCTACACGCCCTACGCCGGCATCCGAATCAAGGGTTGGCCGGAAATGGTGATACGGCGCGGCTCAGTCATCGTCGAGGACGGCCGCATGCTCGCAAGCGCAGGGAGTGGCAGGTTCCTGCCACGAAGTGGCGGCGATGCGGCAACTCCCTTGGGACGCCTCGAAGCGGAAATGGATCCGGCGCGCAACTTCGGTGCACGCCTCCTATGAACCGATTGCACTCGCCGACCAGGTGCAAGCAATAGAGAGACGCAAAATGACCCGCATCGTCACCGTTGCCGCGGCGCAGCTTGGGGCAATCCACAAGGCCGACAGCCGCCAGGCAGTGGTCTCGCGCATGATCGCGCTGATGCAGCTAGCCAAGTCCAAGGGTGCAAATTTCATCGTCTATCCCGAGCTGGCGCTCACGACATTCTTTCCGCGCTGGCACTACGAGGATCGCTCCGCTGCGGACATCTGGTTTGAGAAAGAGATGCCGAATGCGGCGACCCGGCCGCTGTTTGAGCGTGCTGTCGCGCTCGAAATGGGCATGACTTTTGGCTTTGCCGAATTGACGCCGAGCGGCCGGCACTTCAACACGTCGGTCCTGGTCGGTGCTACGGGCAAAGTCGTCGGCACGTACCGAAAAGTGCACTTGCCCGGCCACGCCGAGTTCGATCCAGAGCGCACGCATCAACATCTGGAGAAGCGCTATTTCGAGCCCGGCGATCTTGGCTTCCCTGTTTGGCGATACTTCAATGGAATTTTCGGAATGTGCATTTGCAACGACCGGCGCTGGCCGGAAGTTTATCGCGTGATGGGTCTGCAGGGCGTAGAAATGATCACGCTCGGCTTCAACACGCCGTCGATCAATTCGCAGCACAGCCAGGAAGGAACCGCACAGCGCATCTTCCATCACAAGCTGTCGCTGCAGGCTGGCGCCTATCAGAACTCCACCTGGGTCGTGGCGACGGCCAAGGCGGGAGTCGAGGACGGCCACCCGATGTTCGGATGCAGCCTGATCGTCGACCCGAACGGCCAGATCGTGGCCGAAACCAAGACCGAGGATGATGAGATTATTGTGCATGCCTGCGATCTCGACGCGACGCGGTTTGGCAAGGAGACGATCTTCGATTTCAAACGCCATCGCCGCATCGAGCATTATGGGCTCATCACATCGCAGACCGGCGTCGTGCTGCCCAAGGGCTGATCGCAGCCCGCCGCGTCGCGCGCCTCAACCGTATGCGACGGCTACGCTTTTCGGCGCGCTCCTTGCAGATCGACTCGTGCTCGTGCGATGACCATCCCCAAGCCTTTGAGAAGGTCGGGCTAGGGCGCTGATGCGAGGTCGACCATGAGCACAACTCCGCCGTCTCTCGATCGTACTCGTACATTCCTGAAGAACAGCACCTTCTTCGGCAATCTGTCCGATGCGGCGCTCGATGTCCTGGTTCGCAAGGGCCATACCAAGAAGTATGCGAAGAATGGTGTTGTCTGCCGGCGCGGGGATCCCGGTGACAGCATGATGATTATCTTGTCCGGCCTAGTCAAAATTACCAACACGATGGCGGACGGCAAGGAGATCGTCCTTAGTTTCCTCGGGATTGGCGATCTTGCCGGAGAAATAGCGGTCCTCGATGGCAGGGAGCGCACAGCGAACGTCGTTGCGATCGAGGACGCCGAAGTCTTTGTCATCCACCGGCGGGACGTGTTGCCTGTGCTCAACACCTATCCGGCGGGAATGCTCGAAGTTATCGAAATACTCTGCGAAAAGTTGCGCGCTGCCTCGTTGATCATCGAGGATAGTACTTGCGAGATGCAGGCTCGTGGCGCGAGAGGCTTGCTCAGGCTGGCACAGCAGCATGGCGTGAAGATCAAGGAAGGCATTCGCATCGACCTGAACCTTTCCCAAACCGACCTCGGAAATTACCTCGGCCTTTCGCGAGCCAATGTCAGTCGCCTGCTCACGCACCTCAGGGGCTCTGGAGTCATCACGATGGAAGGCAACAAAATCATCATCACCGATGAGAATGATCTCGTAGCCGCTTCCGAGCAGATGTCAGAGGCAGACCGAGAGCGAAACTGACGAGGTCGTGTACTCATTGGCGACGTGCGAGGAGCAAGTGCGACTGGGCGGGGCCTTACGTCTGTTGCTGGGTCTACAACGGAAATATAGTGCTCAGCGAGGGTCTTACCGATTCTGACCCTGAGCCGGCATTCCGCGATGAGACACACAGCGCGTTGCACAATTGGCGCACAGGGCACATTGGCCAGGTCCGGGATTACGCCGAGGCAGCAACCGCCCCTTCCACCGTCTTGTCCGTCACGGGAGTTTTTTGGACCATGCGCCCGCTCATCCGCGCCGGCTGGTCGAGGGCCCGGTTGTC
>JBGTIU010000195.1:0-9032 GCA_041745515.1 Hyphomicrobiaceae bacterium
TGGAGCGGGCCGATCAGATGCAGGTCTATCCCTGCATACGCCGCCCGCAGCTCCGGCCATTTGCTCTTGGCCTCCTGCACCCGGTTTTCACCGAAGCAGCGGTGGCCTGCATCAAGCGCGGGCATGATATCCGGCGCGAAATACGTCTTCGACACGGCGATCAGCTCGACCGCCGCGGCGGCGCGACCCGCGCTGACTGCTGCCGCCGCGATGCGGCCCTTGCTGTCTGACAGGCGATCAACCGTACTTTGCATGTCGGCAATTGCTCCGCGCGCGTTGCGACGTGCTTAGTATTACGTCCCCGGCTTGACCGCTACCCGTGCTTGATGGCTGATACCGGCCATCCATTGACCGATCGCGAGACCCTGACAGCTATGTCATCCGACCAGACCCCAGAACCTGCGCGTGAGCGCTACAATCCGGCCGTTCGCGAAGCCCACTGGCAACAGGTTTGGGACAACCGCTCGACGTTCAAGGCGCCGAATGTCGACAAGCGGCCGAAATGCTATGTGCTCGAGATGTTTCCCTATCCCTCGGGTCGCATCCACATGGGGCACGTGCGCAACTATGCGATGGGCGACGTGTTCGCCCGTTACAAGCGCGCGCGCGGGTTCAACGTGCTGCATCCGATGGGTTGGGATGCGTTCGGCATGCCGGCGGAAAATGCTGCCATGGAGCGCAAGTCGCATCCGGCCGCGTGGACCTACGCCAACATTGCGGCGATGAAGAAGCAATTGAAATCGATGGGATTGTCGCTCGACTGGTCGCGCGAATTCGCGACCTGCGACGTCGCCTACTACCATCAGCAGCAGAAACTGTTTCTGGCCATGTTCGCCAAAGGCCTGGCCTATCAGGGCACGGGCCGCGTCAACTGGGACCCGGACGACCAGACCGTGCTCGCCAACGAGCAGGTGATCGACGGGCGCGGCTGGCGCTCGGGCGCCATCGTCGAGCAACGCGAAATGCCATCGTGGTACTTCCGCATCACCAAATACGCCGACGAACTGCTCGACGCGCTGTCGACCCTGGACCGCTGGCCGGAAAAAGTGCGCCTGATGCAGGCCAATTGGATCGGCCGCTCGGAAGGCCTGCTGATGCGCTATGCGCTGGCAGGCCCGGCGCTGCCCAGGGCCAAGCGATGGTCTGAACTGGAGGTCTTCACGACGCGCGCCGACACGATCTTCGGCGGCAGCTTCTGCGCGTTGTCGCCGGGACATCGGTTGACCTTGGAGCTGGCCAAAAAGAACCGGGAATTACAGGCGTTTGTCGAAGACTGTGCCCGCGTCGGCACCGCCGCCGAGGATCTGGCGAAAGCCGAGAAGCTCGGATTCGATACCGGCCTGCGGGCAAGCCATCCGCTGATCCCGGACGTGACAATCCCGGTCTACGTCGCCAATTTCGTGCTGATGGGCTACGGCACCGGCGCCATCTTCGGCTGCCCCGCGCACGATCAGCGGGACTACGAATTCGCGACCAAGTACGGGTTGCCGATCGTGCCCGTCGTCGTGCCGCACGATGCCGATCCGGCGACGTACGCGCTCGCCGGCGCGGCCTACGACGGTCCCGGGCGGATTGCCAACTCCGGTTTCCTGGACGGCCTTTCGATCGAAGCCGCCAAGGCCGAGGTGGCAAGCCGCATGGAAGCCCTCAAGAAGGGCAAACGGCGGACCATGTACCGCCTGCGCGATTGGGGCGTGTCGCGCCAGCGCTATTGGGGCTGCCCGATCCCGATCATCCATTGCGCCGACTGCGGTGCCGTGGCGGTGCCGGTCGACCAGCTGCCGGTGACGCTGCCGAACGATGTGACCTTCGATGTGCCCGGCAATCCCCTGGTGCGGCACCCCACCTGGAAGCACTGCACGTGCCCGAAATGCGGCAAGCCGGCCACGCGCGAAACCGACACGATGGACACGTTCGTCGACTCGTCCTGGTATTTCGCCCGATTTACGTCGAATACCTCGAATGATCCGGTCGACGCCAAGGCCGCCAAGTACTGGCTGCCCGTCGATCAGTACATCGGCGGTATCGAGCACGCGATCCTGCACCTGCTGTATTCGCGGTTTTTCATGCGCGCGATGACGGCGACCAAGTTGCTGAAGCTCAAGGAGCCGTTTTCCGGCCTGTTCACGCAAGGCATGGTGACGCACGAGACGTACAAGGGCCGCGACAGCCAATGGTTGCTGCCGGCCGAGGTCCGGGTCGAGGGCGAGGGCGATCACCGCCGTGCCTTCGAGATGGCGACCGGGGCGCCGATCGAGATCGGCCCCATTGAGAAGATGTCGAAGTCGAAGAAGAATCTGGTCGATCCCGACGACATCATCGCCAGCTTCGGTGCGGATTGCGCGCGCTGGTTCGTGCTGTCGGATTCGCCACCCGAGCGCGATGTGATCTGGACCGAAGCTGGTGTCGCCGGGGCCGGGCGCTTTGTTCAGAGATTATGGAGGCTGGTCGAGGATATCGCGGTCAAAGCCGCAGACCCTGGCGCAACCCGCCCGGCCAGCTTCGGCCCACAGGCGACCGCACTGCGCCGCGCCGGTCACAAGACACTGGCCAAGGTTGCCGCCAGCATCGAAACGCTGCGTTTCAACGTCGCGGTTGCCCACATCTACGAGTTCACGTCTGAGTTGCAGTCAGCCGTGCCGAAGTCCGAGCCGGGGATGGAATGGGCACTGCGCGAGGCGATCGAGTTGCTGGTGCATATGGTGGGGCCGATGATGCCGCATCTGGCCGAAGACTGCTGGGCGCGGCTTGGATACAACACCCTGCTGGCAGATCAGCCTTGGCCGGCCGTCGAGCAGGCCCTTCTAATTGACGAAACAATCACCATTGCCGTACAGGTGAACGGCAAGCGCCGGGACGAGCTGACAATTGCGCGTGACGCCGCCGACGCCGAGGTTGAGGCGGCCGCGCTCGGTTTGGCGGCCGTAGTCCGGGCGATGGACGGGAAGCCGGCGCGTAAGGTAATCGTTGTGCCGCAGAGGATCGTGAATGTCGTTGTCTGACCAGCGTTTGACATCGAACCGGGCATCGCGGCTCAGGGGCCGGTTGTTTGCGTGCAGCGTTCTGCTGCTGGCACTGCCGCTGTTGGCGGCATGCGAGAGCGGCGGGTTCCGGCCGTTGTATGCAACGGGGCCTTCCGGTGTAAACGTCAATCAGAAGCTGGCGCGGGTCGATGTCGTGACGATTCCGAGTCGGGTCGGCCAGCGCATCCGCAACGACCTGATTTTCGAGAACAATGGCGGGGCATTGCCCGAGCCGCCGGCCTATCGCTTCGATGTCGCCATCCGCGAGTCTCTGTTATCGACCCTGGTGCGCCAGGACGGCGAGTCGGCCAGTCAGATCTACAGCCTCGACGCCAAGTTCAAACTGATCCGGCTTGCCGACAAGAAAGTCATCCTGGAAGGCGTCAGCTACGGTCGTGCCGGCTTTGACCGGTTCGGTTCGATCTATTCTAACGTGCGTGCGCGCGAGGATGCCGAAAACCGCGCCGCCAAGACCGTCGCGACCGATCTCAAGGGTCGGCTCGCCGCATTCCTCTCGACCGAGAGTTGAAGCGGCCCGGCGGCCCGACGCATTCATTGATACCAACCCCGCAGGTCAACCCCGAGATGATACCGGGGCGAGAGAGACTGAATAGCCTTGGGACAACCGCTGCCTGCCGGGTTGAGCAACCGCGCGCGCCGCGCTAAGCCGAGCCCATGAACATCAGATCGATTCCACCCGGGTCCGGCAACGGCGGCCCGATCGAAGCTATTTTACTGAAGGACGCGATCGAGGAGCGTTACCTCGCCTACGCGCTGTCGACCATCATGCACCGGGCGCTGCCCGACGTGCGCGATGGCCTCAAACCTGTGCACAGGCGCATCCTCTACACCATGCAACGGCTCAATCTGGCGCCGCCGGCCGGCTACATGAAGTGTGCCCGTATCGTCGGCGACGCCATGGGTAAGTATCACCCGCACGGCGACCAAGCGATCTACGATGCGCTGGCGCGTCTGGCGCAGGATTTTTCCGTTCGCTACCCGCTGGTCGAAGGTCAAGGCAACTTCGGCAACATCGACGGCGATAACCCCGCCGCCAGCCGCTACACCGAAGCCCGCCTCAACGATACCGCCGTCGATATGTTGAACGGACTTGACGAGGATTCGGTCGACTTCCGTCCGAACTACGACGGGCGCGAGCGCGAGCCGGGCGTACTGCCCGCGGCCTTCCCGAACCTATTGGCCAACGGCTCTTCCGGCATTGCCGTCGGCATGGCGACCAACATTCCACCGCACAACGCCGACGAGCTGTGCGCGGCCCTGCTGCATCTGATCAAGCATCCGAACGCAACCATCGAGAAGCTGGTCGAGTTTGTGCCCGGCCCAGATTTCCCGACGGGCGGCGTGCTCGTCGAGGCGCACGCGAGCATCATCGAGGCCTACCGCACGGGCCGCGGCGGCTTCCGCCTGCGTGCGAAGTGGGAGAAGGAGGACACCGGGCGCGGCGGCTATCAGATCGTCATCACCGAGATCCCCTATCAGGTGGCGAAATCGAAACTTGTCGAGAAGCTCGCCGAATTACTGCAGGAGAAGAAACTGCCGCTGGTGGGCGACGTGCGCGATGAAAGCGCGGAAAGCGTGCGCCTTGTGATCGAGCCGAAAAGCCGCACGGTCGATGCCGTCATCCTGATGGAGAGCCTGTTCCGGACGTCTGAATTGGAAATCCGCTTCGGGCTCAACATGAATGTGCTGTCGGCGGGCCAGATCCCGAACGTGCTGTCATTGCGCGACGTGCTTGGCCAATGGCTCGAGCACCGCGTCGACGTGCTCGTGCGGCGTTCGAATTTCCGGCTGGCCAAGATCGACCATCGCCTGGAGGTGCTCGACGGCTATCTGATCGCCTACCTCAACCTCGATGAGGTAATCCGCATCGTGCGCTACGAGGACGAGCCGAAGCAGGCCCTGATGGCCAAGTTCAAGCTGACCGAGGTTCAGGCCGACGCGATCCTCAATCTGAGGCTGCGGTCGCTGTCGAAACTGGAAGAGCAGGAGATCCGCGCCGAGCATGGTCGCCTGACGGCAGAGAAGCGAGAATTGAAGGCGCTGCTCAAGTCCGACGACATGCAGTGGGAGCGGATCTCGGCTGAGATCAGAGCGACACGCGAGCGCTATTCCAAGAAGACGGCGCTCGGCCGCCGCCGTACCGTTCTGGCCGACGCGCCCGAGATCGACGGCGACCTTGAGCAGGCGATGATCGAGAAGGAGCCGATCACCGTGATCCTGTCCGACAAGGGTTGGGTCCGGGCGATGAAAGGGCACCAGGACGATCTCGGCAAACTTGAATTCAAGCAGGGCGACAGCCTGAAGCGCGCGGTCAAGGCGTTCACCACCGACAAGCTGATCGTGTTCGCGACCAACGGCCGCTTCTATACCATCGGCGGCGACCAATTGCCGGGCGGACGTGGTCATGGCGAGCCGGTGCGGTTGATGGTCGACATCGAGGAAAATCACGACTTCATCGATCTATTCGTCTATGCGCCGGGCCGCAGGCTGTTGGTCGCATCGACGAGCGGCTACGGCTTTGTCGTGGCCGAGGACGAGGTGCTGGCGTCGACCCGCAAGGGCAAGCAGGTGCTGAATGTGACCGAGCCCGACGAGGCGCGGGTGTGCGTCGCAGCCGACGGCGACATGATTGCGGTCGTCGGCGAGAACAGGAAGATGCTGGTTTTCACCATGGTCGAATTGAGCGAGATGACGCGCGGCAAGGGCGTAATCCTGCAGCGTTATCGGGACGGCGGCATCTCGGACGCGCGCGTGTTCGCGAAAAAGGACGGGCTAACCTGGCTCGACGGCGCTGGCCGCACCTTCACGCTGCCGATGGCGGAGTTGAAGGACTGGCTCGGCGCCCGCGCCCAGGCTGGTCAGCTGGCGCCAAAGGGGTTCCCGAGATCGAACAAATTCGGTCCCGCGTTCGGGTGAGGGGGTGGATGGTGTACCTCGGCGTCACCCCCCACCCCGGCCCTCCCCCTCTAGGGGGGAGGGGAAGAAAATGGGAGGGGAGGCAGCCAGTTCTTTTCTCCTCCCCCCTTGAGGGGGAGGAAGATGCGGCTCGGTTTTTGCTCTTCGCAAAAACAGATTGCCGCATCAGGCGGGGGGGTACCCACCGCACAATCCCGCCAACTCAATCCGCAAACCGCAGCTCATTGAGCACCCTTACAGCTGTCCTCGCAGGCGCGTGAAAGTCAGGGCCGCCAAAGAATCGCAAGCGCCATTGGGCCGAAGTCCGGCAACACGGCGGCCGCGGCCGCGCAGCGGGAGTTCTCTAGTTATTCGCGATCGGCAAGACCATCGGGGCGAGTTGGTCGGCCGTCCGTCCTGCCCAGTCGAGCATCGGCGCCTCGGCCATGGAACGCTTTTGCGCCTCTTCGAGAGCCTCCGAAGCCCCTACATAGTCGATCTTGACCGCTCGCCCATCGACCACCACCCGCTCGCCGTCGACGTAGACGTCCCGCACCGCGCGGTCCGCGGCGACGTAAAGCAGGCTCCTTATGGGCTCGCGCATCGGCATCATGGAGGGATGCTTGATGTCGACGAGCACTAGGTCAGCCTTGGCACCGACCTTGAGCCGACCGATGTCGTCGCGCAGCAGCGCACGTGCACCGCCAACGGTTGCTGCGTTGAAGATGTCGAGTGTCGTCACGTCGTCGACCGTGCCCGCGACCGCCCGCGAGATGGTGAATGCGCTCCGCATCTCTTCGAGGAAATTGTGCGGGTAGGTGTCTGTGCCGATCCCGAGATTGATACCCTGGCGCGCATAGGCGCCAAACGTGTTCATGGCAATGCCGCGACGCATGAATACGGTCGGGCAATGCGCGACGGTGGCGCCAGTGTCCCGTAGCAACGGCAAATCTCCATGCGTCGGCCAGTGCAGCCAGGGGTGATGGTCGAGGAAGATACCGTGCCCGATGATCGTGTTGCGGCCGAGCGCACCGATTGAGTGCAACCACCCAATGGGCGTCTTGCCATGGCGCCGGACCATCTCGTGGAATTCATTGACGCTCTGTGAGGCGTGAATTTGAAGCGGCAAGCGGCGCTCGACCGCGTAGTCATAGGCATCGCGGATGAGATCGGGCGTGCACGTATCGATCTGCGAAGGCATCATCATGCCGCTGAGCCGACCAGAGGGATGCTGCGACGTAAGGTCGATAAGACGTCGCGCTCTATCGAAGGCCTCTCGTCCTGCCTTCACGTCCCACGAATATTCGACAAGGTGGCCGTTCCGCGTGAACCACCGCGCATCGCGGAACATGGGCGCGGCGACTGCGCGGATGCCGGACTCGGCAAGCGTGTCGATCCAGCCGTCAAATGGCGGCGAGATGTCGACCACGGTGGTGACGCCGCTCATCAGGAGCTCGGCGAGCGCGACGCGCATTGCGGCGACCGATCCCTCCAGATCATTGTTGAAGACCGTCAGGAACTCATAAAGTGAGCTGTGCCAGAAGCCGGGGCTGCGCGTCTCGTCGGTGATGCCCTTCCGCAGCGGCTCGCTGCTCGGATGGGTATGAATATTGATGAGGCCCGGTAGAAGGAGCCGCTGAGAACAGTCGATCTCGACATCGCCCGTCTCTGGACAATGTTTGCCGAGGAACGCGATCTCCCGGTCGCGGACCATCAGATCGAGATCGCGGCGGTAAACGTGCCCGCCCTGGACCTCGTCCCATGCCACGACCCATGCGGCTCTGCGAAATATGGTGGTCTGTGGCATGGCAGTGCTCGCCCTCCTCACGCCACCATTCGGCCTGGGGCCCGGCGGACGTGATGGCGAGCCCGCCACGGGCCTTGAACGGTAAGCTAGACACGGCCCCAATTCCTCCGCAGGGCCTCCCACGCTTGACTGTTAGCGTGCACGATTATCGACTGTCGGTGCAAGGCACTCTTGATCAGCAGGCGCGAGCGCTCATCAAGCCGCGCGGCCGATGCAAGGGGCCGGAAAATTCCCAGCGCGAAGGGATCAATGACGACCCCGCTGAAGATTTCGGCAGTGCAACAACCTCGACAGCTATCGGGGGGTAGACCTGCCGTGCATTCCACTACCGGACCTGTCATGGCTTTGACTCTTGTTGGCCGAAGCTCGACACTTGCCCATGGGGCGGGTCGATTCGGCATTGGCGGCATCCTTCGAGCTGGAGGCGGTATCGCTGCGGCTGCACGGCGGCCCGATCTGCGGTGTCGACGAAGCCGGACGCGGGCCGTTGGCTGGCCCTGTCGTCGCAGCGGCCGTTATCCTCGATCCGGATGACATCCCGGCCGGCATCGCCGACAGCAAAACACTTGATGCCGACACCCGCGAGCAGCTGTTTGCGAAGATCGCGGCAACCGCACGTTACGGTGTCGGCATCGCCGATATCGCCCGCATCGATCGCGACAACATCCTGCACGCGACCATGTGGGCCATGCAGCAGGCCGTCACCGCGTTGGGAGTTGTTCCACGCCTGGCCCTGATCGACGGCAATCGGGCTCCGGGCCTGGGTTGCGAGACCCGCAGCATCGTCAAGGGCGACGCGAAATGCCTGTCGATCGCCGCGGCATCCATTGTCGCCAAAGTCACGCGCGATCGATTGATGATCAAACTCGGCCGTGACCATCCCGGCTACGGTTTCGAACGGCACAAAGGCTACGGCACACCCGAACACATCGAAGCCCTGGCAAGGCTGGGCGTCACGCCTTATCATCGGCGCTCGTTCAGTCCAGTGCAGCTGGCGCTTGGCCTCGAATTGGCCTGAGCTGCAACAGGAAGCTGAGGGTTGGTGCACGGTGTCGTTTCGGTCCTACATCCTGCAGCGCGCAACGGCGGCGTTGATGCTGCCTTTCGTCGTTGCGCATCTGGCGCTGATTTTCTACGCAAGTCGCGGCGGCCTGTCGGCGACCGAAGTCCTCGCGCGCACGCGCGGATCGGTGGGCTGGGCCGCGTTCTACGGCGCGTTCGTGGTGCTCGCGAGCATCCATGGCGCGATTGGCGCGCGTACAGTCTTGACGGAATGGGCGGGCCTG
>JBGTIU010000196.1:0-8972 GCA_041745515.1 Hyphomicrobiaceae bacterium
ATTCAGCCTGTTGACATGAAGCTGCTGGCGCACGACCGGCGCGAAGCCCATGCCGTCACGGCCGACAGCGATTGCCATCTGGACGGCGGGCGCCTGCAATGCCGCCAACCGGTCACCGCCGGCAGCTACCGCCTTTGGATCATTCCGGAACCGCTGGCCGAGCAGGCCGGCGCCGGTCTGCTCGAAGCCAGCCTGCGCAACGGGCTGCCGACCGGTCACAGTGCCGGGGCGAGCCGGGACTAAGCTTTCGCCGATGGGTGGTATCTCGTAGGAGCGGGCGCGCATCTCGGTGGCAGGCCGGACGTCGTCTGCCCGGCCAAGGTGATCGAGAGCTATTTCTCAATCCGCGTCACGCCGCATCGCGTCCGTAGTAGACCATGGCGACGTGCTCCGCCTCCGCAAAGAACAACCAGCGTTCGATGCCGATGCCTATTCCTCCGGATACCACCGCGGCGAGCGTCAACAGCACAGTCAGGGATGCGCCATCGTTCAGCAGCAGCATAGTGCACACGGCGGGCACCAGGAATAATGTGATTACGGCCGCGGCCCGCAACCGCTCAGCATGTTTGCGCGCGACGTCGTAGCCCATTTCAAGCATGATGAAGTTCGGCTGCGTGTGCGGCGGATCAAGGGAACGCACCTTGCCGAATGAGCCGAGGCCGGTTGCCGCCTCGATGGTCCAGACGCGCGCGGCGTCGTCGATCTGGGACCAATAGACCGTCTTGGCGATCCACGCGCCAAGGATCAATGCCAGCGTCAGCCATACGGCGTTCGTCGAGACCGCGCCATAGCCGAACCCAAGGGCAGAATTCAACACTACCCGGCCGGTCATCAGGCCCAGTCCAACATAGAGCGGCGCGACCAACCAATGGTTCCATGCGCGGATCGTGGGAAGCGAGGCATAGATCATGCCCGTGCACCAAAGCGTCACGATTACGCTGGTGAAAGTCAGCAGACCGAACGCCCTGAACAAGGTTGACCCGCCAGCGCCGCCGAACATCCACAACAGGGCATAGGCGCCACCGACGGCATAAGCCACGATCGCCATCACACCCTCACGCGACAGCCAGGACGTGCGCCACTGCGAGAACGCGCGCCACGCCCGCTCCGGCCGCCCCAGGTGCGCGGTCGATGATACCAGTCCGACCGTGATCAACACAAAGCTCAGGCCGAATGCGGCGAGTCCAAAGGCAAAAGGTTGCGCCGAGCCGCCGCTCAGGATGCCGGCGATACTCAACCATGCGAGTAATCCGTAACCCGCGCCCGATGCGCAGGTGAACACGATGACTGAATAGGCGGGATGCATGGTATCGACACTCTACCGCGACAGCATCTTGTCGGCCCAGGCAAAAAATTTCGCTGCCGCCGTCGCAGCCTCAGCGTCGGACGGCTGGATCACTGGCATCTCCGTCTGATGTTTCGGTCGGGGGGGGAGATACTTGTTGACGGGCTTGTAGCCGAACTCCGGCAGCAAATCGAAGCCATCGCGGGCCGCTACCAGTTTCGAGATCGCGCTGGTCTCATCGCCAAGGTCTCCGAAGTGCCGCGCCCCGGTCGGGCACGCCCTGACGCAGGCGGGGACTTGGTCTTCGGGTTCAAACGTCACATTGTAGATGCGGTCGACGCACAACGTGCATTTCTTCATGACGCCGACCGCGTAGTCGTATTCGCGCGCTCCGTAGGGACACGCCCAAGAGCAAAGCTTGCAGCCGATGCAGGTATCCGGGTTGACAAGCACGATGCCGTCCTCGGCACGCTTGTAAGACGCGCCCGTCGGGCAGACGGTGACGCAGGCGGGTGTTTCGCAATGCAGGCATGAGCGCGGGAAATGCACAGTGCGGCCTTCCACGCCCTCGCCCACTTCGTAGGAATGCACGCGATTGAGCCAAGTGCCATGCGGGTCGGCACCCTGCACATCATAATCGGAGAGCGGCGCGGCGCCGAGCCCGTTCCACTCCTTGCAGCTCGTCGCGCACGCCTGACAGCCGACACACGTGTCGAGGTCGATGACGAGACCAAGTTTTTTTGCCGAGGGCGGCGGGAGGGTGGTCATTCAGGTCAGCCGCGTCTGCTGCAGCCGCAGCGGCTCAAACCTTGGCCAAGTCTCGCGCGCCTCGTGAGGCACGCATTTTTTGATTGCCACGCGCAGGTCATACCAGGCCGCCTGGCCCGTAATCGGATCGCTGTTGGAAAAGCGATAGCCGCCTTCGCGCTCGGGCATGAGTTCGGCAATCAAATGGTTCAGTAGAAATCCTCGTGTTGCTTCCGGCGCGTCGGCATCGAGAGCCGCAGACCCTGCCCGCCTGCCGATCGCGTTCCAGGTCCACACCGTATCGGGATTGACGCCATCGACGAGGCGCACCTGCCCGCGCACGCGGCCGATCGCGCTCGTGATCCAAACCCAGTCGTCGTCCTGCAACCCGAGTTTCTCGGCGCGTGTCCTATGGATATACAGACGGTTCTCGGCTGTGATCTGGCGCAGCCACGCGTTCTGCGAGCCCCACGAATGGTACATATGCATTGGACGTTGCGTGATGGCGCAAAAAGGAAAGGCCTCCTCCACTTGCGCAGCCGCTCCGCGCACAGCGGCCTCCGCTTCGGAGGAGCGTCGCTGTGCGCAATGAAAAGAAGGAATTGGATCGAAGTACCTCTCGATGCGCACGCGATGACTATCCGGCGGCTGGATCGGACCATGCCCGCGTGCGGCGTTGCGGAACTTCTGCAAGGGTTCGAGGTAGAGCTGGAAGATGATCGGATCGCTCGTCGTCAGGAAGCCGATCGACTTGGCCCAATCGAGATAGGCCTTGTTGGCGTGCTTGTAGAAGCGCTGATTGTCGTCCAGGTGATGTCGGTGGAACGCGCCGTTGGCGATGTACTGGTTGAGCTGGTCAGGGTTAGCGGCTCCTTTGCCGTAGGCCGTGCCACGCTCGCCCCTGAAGCCGGCCAACGGTCCAATGCCGGGTGCGCGCTCGTGGTTGACAATGTAGTCGGGGTAACCCCCGGGGTATTTGGGCGCGCCGCCGGCATCGACGAAGCCCGGCAGTTTCAGCCTCGCCCCCAAATCGATCAACACGGTCTGAAAGCTGCGCACGTTGCGGTCGGGCTCGATCACCGGCTGACGGATCGAGTCGGCCGGCGCATCGGCGTCCGAAATCGGTCGATCAAGCAGCGAGATGCAGTCCCAGCGCTCGAGATAGGTCGTGTCGGGCAGGATCAGGTCGGCGCAGGCCACCATTTCGGAGGCGTAGGCATCCGAGTAGATGATCCTCGGAATGCGGTAGGTGCCATTGGCGTCCGTCTCGGTCAGGTACCGCAGCACGGCCGGGATATTCATCGACGAATTCCAACCCATGTTCGCCATGTAAAGGAACAGCGTTTCGATCCGGTAGGGATCGGCGTTGGCTGCGTTGGTGATCACCATGTGCATTAGGCCATGGGCAGCAAGCGGCGCGTCCCACGAATACGCCTTGTCGATGCGCAGAGGCTCGCCCTTGGCATTGACCAGCAGGTCCTCCGGCCCTTGGGTGAAGCCGAGCGGAGCGCCTCCCAGCGGTGTCATCGGCTTGACCGTGCCAGGCTTGCCCGCGGGTCGGTTCGGCGGCGGCGTTGGCCTCGGAAACGGCGGCTTGTAGCGGAAACCGCCTGGACAATCGATCGAGCCGAGCAGAATCTGCAGCAAATGGATTAGCCGGCAAGTCTGGAAACCGTTGGAGTGGGCGGAGATCCCCCGCATCGCATGCATTGAGACCGGGCGTCCGATGGTCTTGTCATGCCGCCGCCCGTGCGTGTCGATCCACGGGATATCGAGTTGGATCTGCTGCTCAAATGCAGCGTGGGCAAGTTCTGCCGCGATCCTCCGGATGGTGGCGGCCGGTATGCCGGTCGCAGCCTCGGCTTTCTCCGGCGAGTACTCGGCTCCCAGATACCGATCAGCCATCAACTGAAACGACGGCCGAGCGGTTCGCCCATCGGCGAGTTTGAACGTGCCGACAAGCGCCGGAGCGATTTCGGGCATCGTCGCATCGGCAAGCGCATTGGACTTTTTGTCGAAGCACAGCGGCCGGCCGCGGCCGTCGCGCGCAATGAGGCCAGCATCGGCGCTGCCATCATCCTCGAACACGAGCCATGGCGCGTTGGTATAGCGCACCAGATAATCGAGATCGATATGCTGGGTGCGCAGCAGTTCGTGGATCAGGCCGGCGACCAACATGCCGTCAGTGCCGGGGCGGATGCCGATCCACTCGTCGGCTATCGCGTTGTATCCGGTGCGGATCGGATTGACGGCAACAACTTTGACGCCGCGCGCCTTGAGCTTGCCGAGCGCCGCCTTTAGCGGGTTGGACGCGTGGTCCTCAGCAACGCCGAATAGCATGAAGTATCTGGTCCGCTCCCAATCCGGTTCGCCAAACTCCCAGAATGAGCCGCCGAAGGTGTAGAGCCCGGCGGCGGCCATGTTGACTGAGCAGAAGCCACCGTGAGCAGCAAAATTCGGTGTGCCGAACTGCTGCGCGAACCAGCCCGTCAGCGCCTGGCTTTGATCCCGGCCGGTGAAGAACGCCAGCTTCTTCGGGTCGGTCCTCCGAATTTCACCCAGCCACTCCGCGGCCAGGCTCAAGGCCTCGTCCCAACTGATCTCCTCGAACTTGCCAGAGCCGCGCGGGCCGAGCCGCTTCATCGGCGCTGTCAGGCGCGCCGGCGAATAGTGTTGCATAATACCGGCTGCACCCTTACCGCACAGCACGCCGAGATTGACTGGGTGATCGCGGTTGCCCTCGATGTAGCGGACGCGGCCATTCTTCAGATGAACTTTGATTCCACACCGGCAGGCGCACATGTAGCAGGTGGTGCACTTGACCTCGTCGCCGGCGGCAACGGACAGGTCGAGCGCAGGTTCGGCCAGACTGGCAGGCATTATGGTGACGTTCCCCAGGCGATGCGCAGCAGTAGAACCTAGCCCGACCTATATTTACCAAAGTCCTTCCGGTACCAGTAACACGAAGAGCTGCCCTCAAAAAAGTCCGCCGATGACGCATTTTCCACCGCCCGACAAACCTTTCCAATCGTGAGCGATTCGATGACCGATCACCTGCCCCAGGTTTTGAAGACCCTCGACAAGTCGGAAGCCGAAGGGCTCGAGCGCTTGTTTGAGCTGTTGCGCATCGACAGCATTTCGACCGACCCTGCATACGCATCGCGCTGCAAGGCTGCCGCCGACTGGTGCGCGGCAACGCTCAACGACATCGGCTTTACGGCGTCGGTGCGCTCCACCACCGGGCATCCGATGGTCGTTGGCCACAGTCACAAGAGCCCGCCCAAAGGCATGCCACATGTGCTGTTCTACGGTCATTATGACGTGCAGCCCGTCGACCCGCTCGAGCTGTGGACATCGCCGCCGTTCGAACCCCGTATTGCCACCGAACGCGGCAATGGCAAAGTTATCGTCGCGCGCGGTGCCGAGGATAACAAAGGACAACTGATGACATTCCTCGAGGCCGCTCGCGCCTGGATGACGGTGGCTGGAGGCTTGCCGATCGCCGTGACCGTCCTGCTCGAAGGCGAGGAGGAGTGCGGCTCACCGAGCCTTCCCGGATTCCTAAAAACCACCGCTAGGGAGCTGCGCTGCGACTACGCACTCGTTTGCGACACCGGCCAGTGGGACAAGGATACGCCCGGCATCTCGACGCAGCTCCGCGGTTTGGCGTCGACCGAGGTCATCATCCACGGCCCCTCGCGCGACCTACACTCGGGGCTCTATGGCGGCGCCGCCATCAACCCAATCCGCGTGCTCACCCGAATCCTGGGGGACATGCATGACGCCAAAGGCCGCGTCCGTATCCCCGGCTTTTATTCGGGCGTGAAGCCGCCGAGCAAGAAACAGCGCGCGCAATGGAGCGCACTAGACTTTTCGCCCGAAGATTTTCTCGGAAGTGTCGGCCTCAAGCGCCCGGCGGGCGAAGCCGGCTACAGCGTGATCGAACAGATGTGGGCGCGACCCACCGCCGAAGTCAACGGTATCACGGGCGGCTATCAGGCGCCCGGGTCTAAGACCGTGATCCCTTCGCGGGCTTCCGCCAAACTCACGTTCCGTCTGGTTGCCGGCCAGGATCCGAACAAGGTCACGCGCGGCTTTCGCGATTTCGTTAACGAGCGGCTGCCGTCCGACTGTAGCGCTGAGTTCATCGGTGTGCAGGGCAGCCCGGCGGTATCCTTCGATGCCGCCGTTCCCTATATTGCGGCGGCCGCGGCGGCGCTCCAGGACGAATGGAAACGGCCTGCCGTCATGATGGGTGTGGGTGGTTCGATCCCGATCGTGCAGGCCTTCAAGGAGACGCTCGGTATGGACAGCCTGCTGGTAGGCTTCGGGCTCGACGACGACCGCATTCATTCGCCGAACGAAAAATACAATCTGTCGAGTTTCAAGAAGGGCGCGCGCAGCTGGGCCCGCATCGTCGATCGGCTTGCCAAACTCGAGCGAGCATCATAATGGCGGGTTTGGTATCGGTCTGCATTGCAATAGGTCCGCCATGACGAACACGGATTTCCGCAACATGAATGTCAAACGTTTCGTGCCGCGGGTTGGGGCAGTGGTCATCGCTCTTGTCTGCGCGGCCACGGCACAGGCGCAGCGGAGCGGCCGGGGCGGGGGGCACGAGCCGGGCAATTTCGACTACTACGTGCTGGCCTTGTCATGGAGCCCAAGCTATTGCCAGTCAGCCCGATCGGCGCGCGACGACCAGCAGTGCAACCGGCGCGACGGTCGTCGATTCTCTTTCGTGTTGCATGGGCTGTGGCCGCAGTTCGAACGCGGCTGGCCGCAGGATTGCCAGACCGCAGATCGAGGTTTCGTGCCGCGTCAGGTCGCCAACCGCATGCTCGACATCATGCCGAGCGACAAGCTGGTGTTTCACGAGTACCGCAAGCACGGCACCTGCTCGGGCCTCGGCGTCGACGGCTATTTCGATCTGTCCCGAAAGCTTTACGAAAACGTGAATATCCCCGAGCGCTACCGCCAGGTCAGCGATCCTCGATTGACGGTATCGCCCGATCAGGTGCTGTCCGAATTCGTGGCCGCCAACCCTGGCCTCACCAAGGACATGCTGGTCGTTAGATGCGGCGGCCCTGGCAACCGCATGGAAGAGGTGCGCGTCTGTTTCGACCGAGCCGGGAACTTCCGCGCTTGCGGTCGCAACGAGGATCAGCGCAAGGCTTGCTCCGCCCCCCGGATGTATGTGCCGCCTGTTCGCGGATGAGCGGCTGCCGGGCTCGCCAGGGCATCAGTCCGATTTGCGCAAAGTGGCACAGGCATTAACCTGTCCGAAAGCCTCCACCGTCATACTGTTGATAGTAAATGTCGTGGTCCGTGGTGGAGAGTTGTAATGTTGCGCTCGAGGGTTTCGGCGATCTGGCGGCGACTTGCCCGCCTCCTGACGCGTCCCGCCGCGCCGGTCGCAATTGAGCTGCCGGTAAATCGCCCCACCGTTCCGATCGTGATGCGGCCGCCGCCCGCCACAGCCGTCGCCGGATTCGTCCAGCGTGCGCCGCTAACGAAACCTGAGTTCTTCCTGGCAGCACGGCTATCGTCGGTTGCAAAGCTCAACACGCCGGCAGGGCGGAGCCCGCGCCCTAGCACACGACCCGGTCCCTTGGCAGCACCAAGACCCGTGCACCACGCTTTGGTGCCGAAGAAAATTCGGACCATAGCCAATCCGCTCTCGAAACGGCCAACGATCGAGGCCAACTCTGCTTCGGTCGTGCGGATGGTGGACCATACTGCGCGCCACTCCTCGCACTGCCTGCCGCTTAGCGAGCGCATTGCGCGCGCCGCCTGACACCAAAACTCACGCCGCCTTACGCATCCGCTCGGCCCGCCAACGCCCCGGCGCCGTACCGATGTAGCCCAACGCCGGTTTCGCACGCGGCGCGGCATCGATTTTGATCGGATCGATGCTCCATCGCCCCGCCAAGCGCATCACGTGCTCCTCGGTCGGATAAATGATCAACGGCCCGCCGGCATCTCCCTTGCGACCGCGCACCCCTCGCACGTCGAACAATCGCAGCCCAAGCGACCGCTCGTCCTTGGACGGCTTGCCCCTATTCCAGATGACACCTTCGTCGTTGATGGCAAATCCGCGCGCCAGCTTGCCGTCGAGCAGGCGCGCCCAACTGAAAAAGTCGATAATGGGGTAGGAAAAGTAGTACTGAACCTCGATAAACTCGGCCGCGAGCTCGAGCAGAAGGGGCGTGCACTTGTCAACGAATGCAGGGCCAGTGGGATGCGGCAGCGCCAGCCCGACGACGAACGTCCAGCCATTCACCGGAGGCGATACGAAGACGCGCGATTGACCGAGCTCCGCGTCGTAAACTGAGCCGATTCCGGAGCGCCAGTTACACACCTCGGCTCCTCCAAGCCCCAACACTTCCACGACTTTGCGGGTGTTACGCGTGCGCAGGGCGATCCACGCCATGCGATAACCGAACGGGCAAGCCCGATCAGGCGCTGTCTCATAGACGATGCGACCTTCGGCCATGCGTGGCGCCATCAAAAGGGCGATAGCCGCAACTGTCAGCAGCGTCAGAATTAGGACAATCCAGACCACTCTTGACTTGTTCCTGTCGGGCACGGGCACCCATTGATAGGTAGTCCGCATTACGGCTGGCCCACAAGCGTGTGGCTGCCGCTCAACTGGGGAAAAGTCCAGTGGCGCCGCGGGACAACGAGCTTTGACAGTGGCTGGCGCCGAAATACTATAGTGCACGACCGAGGAATGTGGGGATGACTTCAAGAAGGGGCACCAAATGAGCGATAGCGGCAGGCCCCCCAGCATCCCCGGCAGCGGCACGCCGTGGCAACGCCGCGCGGTTGCGCAATCATCCATGGTGCAGTTCGGGCCTACCTGATAAGCACTCGACTGCCATGATCGCCCACCCTGCCCCCACAGTCCTGATCACTGGCGCCGCGCGGCGCATCGGGC
>JBGTIU010000197.1:0-41787 GCA_041745515.1 Hyphomicrobiaceae bacterium
CTCCAAGCGCGCCCCCGCCGCCGCCAAGCGCTCCGATACTGCCGCCGGCCAACGCGGCACCGACGCTGTTGTTTCCCGCGCTGTCGCCTGCGGTGAACGAGGACGGTTCCGTGACCGTCACCGGCTTTTCGGTGTCGGATCCGGATGGCGGAATCGTCACGGTCAGCATCAGTGCGCAGTCGACAGTGACGTTGGCTTCGACGGCCGGTCTGACCTTCGTCCTGGGCGACGGCGTCAATGATGAGGTCCTTGTTTTTTCGGGAAGTGCTGCAGCCGTTACAGCTGCGCTCGATGGCCTGACCTACGTGCCGACGCCCGACAACGAAGGCAGCGGCGGATTGACCATCACCGTCAATGACGGCCAGATCGCCGTAACAGCGACCATTACGGTCGTCATTGCGGCCGTGCCCGATGCGCCGGTCGCGATCGACGATAACTTTACAGCGATCGAGGACGCCAGCAATGTTTTCAATGTATTGAGCGGAGCCGGCGCCGATATCGATCCAGATGTCGGCGAAACGCTGATCATCACGCAGGTAAACGGCAGTGCGGCGAGCGTTGGTGCGCCCATTATCCTCGCCTCCGGCGCGACCGTGGTGCTTGCGGCAAGTGGCATGCTGACGGTGACACCCGGCCAAAATACCTCCGGCCCGTTGTCGGAAAGTTTCAGCTACACGGTTTCCGATTCCACCGGGCTGACCGACGGCGCAACCGTCAATCTTACGATTGTCGGCGTCAACGACGTTCCGGTTGCCGATGCGGACGGCCCGTATGGGGCGACCGAGGACACAGTGCTGACGGTGACGGCGGCGAACGGTGTGCTGGCGGGCGACACCGATGCCGACGGCGGCACGCTCACTGCGCAGCTGGTGTCGGCGACCGCGAACGGTACCTTGGTGCTGAATGCCGACGGCTCATTCACCTACACGCCGGATACCGGCTTCAGCGGCAGCGACAGTTTCGTCTACCGGGCGAGCGACGGCACGCTGGCGTCGTCGGACGTGACGGTAACGATCAACGTGGGTGCGGTCAACGACGCGCCGCTAGTAACCCCGATTGTGTTGTCGGTTGGCGAAGATGATACAGCAACTCCTCTACTTCAGCGCAACCTGCTGACCGCGGCTTCGGCCACCGACGCAGACGGGCCGTTGCCAATCTCGGTCACTGGCGTACCGTTGCAGATCACGACCGCCGGCAACCGGACGCTCGACCTCGGGACGCACTACACCCTGTCGGGCGCCGTCTTCACCTTTACGCTCGTTGGGCTGGCATTGTTCAACAGTTTGCAAGCCGGCCAGACCGATAGCTTCGTTGTCAGTTACGGCGTCACCGACGGTGCGGCCACGACGTCGAACGCGCTGACGGTCACCGTCAACGGCGCCAACGACGGACCGACATTCGACAACAGTATTGCAGCCCAGAACGTGGCAACCGGGAGCGCATTTCTATTCACCGTGCCTGCGAATACGTTCTCTGATCCAGACACCAACGACGCACTTACCTTTGCTACTGGAACGCTGCCCGGCTGGCTGAGCTTCAATGCCGCAACGCGCACGTTTTCCGGCACGCCGGGTGTTGCCGATCGCGGCACCGCGACGATCGCGGTCGGGGTGACAGACAGCGGCGGCCTGTCGAGCACGACGTCGTTCACTTTCACGGTCGGACCGAATATCATCGGCACGGCGGGCAACGACGTGCTCAACGGAACGTCGGGTGCCGACTACATTCTCGCGGGCGCCGGCGATGACACGATCTTCGGCAGTGCCGGCAATGACTTCATCGACGGCGGCGCCGATACCGATACCCTGAACTACGCGGCCACTTCGCTCGGCGTCACAATCAATCTGTTGGCGGGCACGGCCACTGGCAGCGAAATCGGCGCGCAGACGTTCGTCAGCATCGAGAACGCGATCGGCGGCGCAGGCGATGACAGTTTGATCGGTGACGCCGGAAACAACGTGCTCAACGGCGGCGGCGGAAGAAACATCCTGATCGGCGCTGCCGGCCAGGATACGCTGATCGGCGGTACCGGCTTCGACATCCGCAGCGCGAGCGATACCGCCGACTACAGTGGCGCAACTGGCCCTATCACGGTCAATCTGACCGGCGCATTTGGCAGTGGCGGCTCGACGGTCATCGGCGAAGCCAGTGTAGGCACCGATGCGCTGAGCCGAGTCGAGGGCATCATTGGCTCCGGCTTCAACGACAGCTTTACGGCCGACATCACGTTTACCAGCAAATATCTCAACAACGATGGCGCCAATAATCCGTTCAACGAGTTCGAGGGCGGCGGCGGCAACGACACCGTCACCGGCAACGGCAGCACGCGCGTCGACTATCGGAGTGCCGACGGCAAGGTCACGGTGGATCTAGGGACGGGCTCCGGGGCCGCCACTGGCGGTGTGGGTGGAGCGAACAACGTCGGCACGGACACCTTCACGCTGGCCAACCTCGCCGGGGGCGCCAACGGCGTCACCCAGGTGCGCGGGTCGGCGTTCGACGACACGCTCACCGGCTCAAATGGTGCGTGGTTCGAGCGCTTCCGTGGCGGAGGCGGCAGCGATTTCATCAACGGCGGTGGCGGCATCGAGGACGAGGCCGACTATCGTGACTCGCCCGGTGGCATCACGGTCAACCTGACCATTGGTACGGCAAACGACGGCTTCGGCGGCATCGATACGCTGATCGGCATCGAGCGCGTGCGCGGCTCCGAGTTCGCTGACTCCATCACCGGCAGCGCGTCCGACAACAACCTGTTTGGCCGCGACGGCAACGACATTCTGACAGGCGGCGCCGGCGGCTTTGACATTTTTGTCGGCGGACGTGGCGACGATACGCTTATTGGTACCGCCGTACTCATCAACACGGTCACTGACGGCAATCGCGCGACCTACGACGAGGTCGACGTGACTGGCGGCATTACCGTGACGCTGGGCACGTCCTCGATGCCGACGCCCACCACGGCGGCAGGGACGGTCGTCGGCGATCTGTCGGTTGGCACCGACTCGCTGATCAATATCGAGCAGATCACCGGCACTGACTTTTCCGATACCATGACCGCGTTCGCCAACTTTGACGGCGGCACCTTTGACAACTTTGCCGCCTTCGAAGGTGGCGGCGGCAACGACATCATCACCGGCAACGGCAACACGCGGGTAAGGTACAACGGCGCGCTCGCCGGCGTCACGGTCGATCTCGATCCAGACGGAAACGGTAATACCAGCGACGGCTTTGCACAGTCCACCCTCGTCGGCGACTTGGCCGGCATCGGCGTCGACGACTTCGGCAGCGGCATCAATAGTGTCGACGGCTCCGAATTCGACGATTTGATCTCTGGCAGCGTCAACGTTGCCGGTAGCGTAGAAATATTCCGCGGACGCGGCGGCAACGACACCATCGATGGCCGTGGCGGCACCGACGAGGCGGACTACCGCAACGCGCCCGGCCCAACCGGCATCACCGTTGTGATGACGGCGACCGCGGGTGAGGCTGACGTCACCGGCGACGGCACCGGCGCCCAGGACGTCTTGATCAACATCGAGCGCATTCGTGGTTCCCAATTCGCTGACAACATTACGATGGACAGCGGCGATAACCGGGTGCGCGGCGAGGGTGGCAACGACACCATCTTAGGGCTCGGCGGAAACGATACGCTCGAAGGCGGCGACGGCAACGACACTCTCGATGGCGGTGATGGCAACGACACACTCGATGGCGGGTCTGGGTTCAATATCTTTATTGGTGGCGCGGGCAATGACACGCTGATCCACGGCCTTACGGTAATCCGTAACGACGGAGGACGCGCGGAATATACTGACGCTACGGGCGCGATCACTGCCATTCTCGGGTCTGCTGCCGCAACCACGACGGGCACGGTAACCGGCAACGCGACGGTCGGCACCGACACGCTGGTGCGTGTGGAGGCGGTCGTCGGCACTGCCTTTGCCGACTCGTTCACGGCGTTCGCGAATTTCATCGGCGACGATGGCAGCAATTTCACCGAGTTCGAGGGTCGCGGCGGCAACGACACGGTCATCGGTTTTGGCAACACCCGGATCAGCTACGCCACCGCGTCGGCCGCCGTCACTGTCGATCTCGCTGGCACCGGGCAGGGCACGGCTGTCGGCGACGCGGCAGGCGTCGGGATCGATACGTTCAGCGGCGTCAATCAGATCCGCGGCTCGGCATTCGCCGACACCCTGCTAGGCACGAACGGCGCGGGCTTCGAGAACTTCCGTGGCCAGGCCGGCAACGATTCGATTGATGGGCTCGGCGGTGCGAGCGACCAGGTTGATTATCGCAATTCGCCCGGCGGCATAATCGCCGATTTGACCTCCGGGATGATTGCGGATGGCTTCGGGACGACCGACACCGTGCTCAACATCGAGCGCGTACGTGGCAGCGAATTCGCCGACACGATCACCGGAGATGGCGCAGCCAACCGCCTCGAGGGTGTGGGCGGCAACGACACTCTTTTCGGCCTCGCCGGCAACGACACGCTCGAGGGCTTCGACGGCAGCGACGCGCTTGACGGTGGGGCAGGTTTTGACTTCGCCGACTATTTTAACGCAACGGCCGGTCTGACGGTCGACCTCGGCAATGCGGGCAACAACACCGGGGATGCCGCCGGCGATACGTTCGTCTCGATCGAAGGCATAGGAGGGAGCGCTTTCAACGATACCCTCAGGGGCGACGCGAACGACAATTTTCTTCGCGGCGGGGTAGGTGCCGACCTGCTCGACGGTGCCGGCGGGCTCAACGACTATGCTGATTACCTCAATTCGACGTCCGGGCTGACCGTCGACCTCGGTAATGCTGCCAACAACACCGGCGAAGCGGTGGGTGATACTTTCGTTTCGATCGAGCATCTGCGCGGCAGCAATTTCGGTGACGTTTTAAGAGGCGACACGGACAACAATCGTTTGCGCGGCGGACTTGGGGCAGATACGCTCGACGGCGGCGGAGGCAACGACACCGCAGAATATACCGGCGCGACTGCCAGCCTGACAGTCGATCTGATGACACCGGCCAACAACACCGGCGAGGCCGCCGGCGATTTCTATACCTCGATTGAGCGGTTGCGCGGCGGCGACTTCAACGACCAGCTATTCGGCGACAACAACAACAATCATCTTGAAGGCCGCGCGGGGTCCGACGCGCTCGATGGTCGCGGCGGGTTCGATTTTGCGCGTTACACATCGGCCGGCACGGCCGTGGTCGCCAGTCTGACCAGCCCCGGCAGCAATACGGGCGACGCGGCTGGCGACAGCTACTTCGCGATTGAAGGCCTGATCGGCGGCGACTTCAACGATACTTTGACCGGTGACCCGGGCAACAACTTCCTGCAGGGCCGGCTCGGCGCCGACGTACTCGATGGCGGCATCGGCTCCGACTTCGCCGATTACAGCGGCGCGGAGGCTGGGGTGACCGCGAATCTCGGCAATTCGGCGGGCAATACCGGCGAGGCCGCCGGGGACACTTATACCTCCATCGAAAACATCAGAGGCAGCGACTTTAACGACACCCTGGTTGGCGATGCATTTAACAATATTCTGCGCGGCGGACTAGGCGCCGATACGCTCAACGGCGGCGGCGGCAACGACACGCTGACGATATCGTCCAGCGGTTTTACACTGCTCGACGGCGGCATCGGTCAGGATATGGTGTCGCTGGATGGGGCGCTGATCAATCTCGACCTGACAACGATTGGAAATGGCAGCGTCATCAGCATCGAGAAGATCGATGTCACGGGGACGGGCAACAACACGCTGACACTTGCTCTCGGCGATGTGTTTGCCCTGTCGGAGACCGTCAACACGGATTTTTCTACGATGGCACTCGACAACGTTGTCGTAGCGGGCGACAGCGGCGACATCGTAAATCTCCAGGCTGATGTGAGCGGCTCCTGGAACGCGGCCGGCTCGACAACGATCTCTGGGGAGGCGCATAACGTCTACAATTTCGTCTCGATGAGCGGTGTCCTTGCAAGCGTCGCGGTCGACTCCGATGTGCAGACGAATACAAATACACCTTAGCAGAGAGACCGCCCCACGCGGTCTGCCTGGCAGAGCGAATTAGGGGCAAGGGAGTGGCGTTGCTGAAGCGAGTCGGCCGGTGGTTCGGCCTTGGCCGACTGGTCGGGTTGACGCTGCTCGCCGTTTTCGTCGCATTGCGTGTGTGGGATCCGGGTCCACTCGAGACGCTGCGGCTGAAAACGTTCGACCTTCTCCAGATCATCTCGCCGCGTTCGGTCACGAGCAACGCGGTGGTCGTTGTTGATATCGACGAGAGAAGCCTCAAGGAACTGGGCCAGTGGCCGTGGCCACGCACACTTATCGCGGACCTCGTCACGAAACTGGCCGCCAACGGGCCCGCCGGAATAGCCTTCGACGTTCTGTTTGCCGAGCCCGACCGGCTTTCTCCAGCCCGCTTCGCCGAAGCCGTTGCATCGCTCGACGGCGATATGCGCGCCAAGCTGGCGGCGATGCCGGACAACGAGCAGGCGCTGAGCGCTGCATTTCGCCGTACGCGCGTGGTGCTCGGACGGGCCGGACACCCAAGTCTGATCGGCAGTCCCGAGCTCGCCGGCTTGCCGAAGAATGCGTTCGCGATGGTCGGCGGCGCGCCTAATCCATACCTCTTCGAGTACCCGGGGCTGCTGCACAACATGCCCGAGCTCGAACACGCGGCCGCCGGTCGAGGCCTTATCACCATCCGCCCCGACCGCGACGGCATCATTCGGCGTGTGCCTGCCGTAATGATTGCGGAGAATCAGCTGACGCCGGCACTTTCGGTTGAACTGATCCGCGTCGCGACCAATGCCTCGTCCATCTTGATACGGCGCGATCAAGCCGGCATTAAATCGATCGTTGTGGCCGGCAGCGAGATCGCCACGGACCGTGACAGCCAACTCTGGGTGCACTTCGCGCCATTGAGATCCGCCCGGTTCATCTCGGCAGTCGACGTCATCGCCGGCAAGGTGGCGCTGGAACGGGTCCGTGGCAAGCTCGTGTTCGTCGGCACCTCTGCAGTCGGGCTGTTCGATCTGCGGGCGACCCCGCTCGACAGGGTTCGGCCCGGCGTCGACATCCACGCTGAAGTCGTCGACAGCATTTTGACAGGAACACTGCTGACGCGGCCAAATTATGCGATCGGCGCGGAAATAACACTCGCCGTGGTGGTTGGGCTCGCAATGATCATTCTTGGCCCGATGTTCGGCGCGGTGCCGATCTTTACGCTAGGTGCCGTTGCCGCGGTATGGCTGCTTGGCGGCTCTTGGTATCTGTTTCGCATTCACCGCACTCTAATCGATGTGATCTACCCGCTAGGCTCCAGTCTGGCGATCTTTTCTGCGTTGACCTTCACCAACTACGTGCGCGAGGAGTTGCGGCGGAACCAGATCAGGTCCGCTTTCCAGCATTATCTATCACCGGATCTTGTCGAGCAGCTTTCGCGAGACCCACAGAAGCTCGTGTTGGGAGGGGAGCGCCGCGAACTATCGATCCTGTTCTCGGATGTACGCGGCTTCACCTCGATCGCTGAGGGCTACAGAGAGGATCCGATCGGTCTTACCCGGCTGATGAACCGATTGTTGACGCCTCTGTCGAATTCGATTGTCGAACGGCGGGGCACGATCGACAAGTACATGGGCGACGCGATCATGGCTTTTTGGAATGCGCCATTGGATGTGCCGGACCATGCGATCAAGGCCTGCGATGCGGCGCTTGAAATGCGCAAACGGATGGCGCTGCTCAACAAGGAACTTTCTGCAGAAGCCGAAGCTGCCGGCCGGCCATTTTCCACGCTCGATGTCGGCATCGGGATCGCCACAGGCATGGCGACCGTCGGCAATATGGGATCGGATCTCAGGTTCGATTATTCGGTGCTGGGTGATAGCGTGAACCTCGCGTCCCGCATCGAGGGGCTGACGCGTTTCTACGACGTACCCATCCTGCTCTCGTCGACGTGTGCCAAACGCGGTGGCGACCATCTGGCGTGCGTCGAGATCGACATGGTTCGCGTGAAAGGCAAAGCTGAGGCCGAGCGCATTTTTGCCCTGGCCGGAGGCGCGGAACTTGCGGTCGATCGGGAGTTCCAGGCATTCAAGCAGCGGTTTGGCGCGATGCAGGCGAGCTATCGCGCCAGGGAGTGGGCCGCCGCCAAGATCGCCACCGAGGCGCTTGCCGTGCTCAACCCCCACTATGGGCTCGATCGCGTTATCGCCATCTATGCGAAGCGCATTGCAACCTTTGTCGAGCATGCTCCGCCGGCAGAATGGGACGGCGTGTTCGATATGGATCGCAAGTAATCGAGCCAGACGGTGCAACGACGATCCAACATCGTCACCGTTCCCGCAACGCCTCGTGCCGCACCCGAAGCAGCGGCTTCATGAGATAATCCAGCACCGTCTTTTCGCCGGATTGAATGTCGATGCTGGCAACCATCCCGGGCAACACCGTCAGCTTGTTGTCGATGGTGCCGAGCCAGTTCCGTTCGGTACGCACGATGACCTGGTAGAAAGATTCACCACGCGGATCGGTAATCGTATCAGCTCCGATGCGTTCGACTTTTCCCGCGAGCACTCCATAGACCAGATAATCGTACGCGGTCAGCTTTACGCTTGCCGGCTGGTCGGGTCTGATAAATGCGACGTCCTGTGGCCGCACCCGCGCCTCGATCAGCAGCGAGTCGTCAAGCGGTACGATTTCGACCAGCGACTGGCCCGGCTGGACCACCGCGCCGACCGTCGTCAGGGTGATCTTATTGACGATGCCCTTCACGGGGGATCTGAGCGTGGCGCGCGCGACCCGGTCCGTGGCCCCCTTCATGGCTTCGTCCATGACTGCCACGTCAGCCTGCGCCAGGCTGAGCCGCTCTCGAACATTGGCAACGAATGCGGTACGGGCACTTTCGATTCGGCTGGTGGCTTCAAGAATAGCCGTCCGCGCACGTGGGATAGCTGCCTGCACAACCATGAGGTCGCCAGTCAATTCGGCAGCTTGCCGCTCCAGACGCAGCACCTCGACCTCGGATATCGCGCCGCGGTTCGCTAGATTGCGGTTCAAGAGCAGCTCGCGGCTGAGCGGCGCAAGTGTCGAGTCGGCCTTGAAGCGGCGCGCATCGAGTTCGATCAGCTCTTGCTCGCGTTGCGACAGTTGCTGCTTCAGCACGGCCTGCTCGCTCTCGTACTTAGCTTGACGTGCTCGAAACGCGTCCAGCTCCGATGCAATGGCGGCCGGCGCCTGCTCTCGCAATCTGTGGTCGAACGCAATATCCGACAAACCATTGGCTTCAGCCTCGAGCCTTGCAATTTCGGCACTGAGCGCCATTCTCCGTTTGGTCATCTCGCCCAGACGTGAGGCAAAACCAGTGTCATCGATGCGGACGAGTTGTTGCCCCGCTTCAACTCGTTGACCCTCACTGACAAACAGCTGTTGAACGATGCCGCCCTCGAGCGATTGCACGATTTGCAGCTGACGGGAGGCGATGACGCGGCCGGTTCCCGTGGTCACCTCGGCCACTTTCGCCCACCAGGCCCAGATGAGCGTCGAAAGGACCAGAAACAGAATGGCCGTAATCTGCAACGAAATACTGTGCGAGGCCTGCTGTTCAGCGGCCGCGCGCGCATTGTTGGCGAATTCGGTTTCGGCGCGCCTGATCATGATGCTGCCGCTGCCGGCCGCGCAATCGCATCGGCCGCACCAAGCCGGCGCAGGATGTCATCGCGCGGGCCGTCGGCCACGACTTTTCCGCCATCCAGCACGATCAGCCGATCAACAAGCTCGAGGAAGCTCGAGCGGTGGGAGCACAGGATCAGTGTCGTCCCGCGCGCACACCACTCCCGAATGCGGCGAATAAGTTCCGCTTCGGTGTTGGCGTCCATCGCGCTCGACGGCTCGTCGAGGAACAGGATTTTCGGTTCCTTGAGCAGCATTCTTGCAAGAGCTACTGCCTGGCGCTGTCCGCCGGACAGGCCGCAGCCACGCTCGCCAAGCCGCAGCGACAGACCTTGCGGGTGCGCCCGCGTAAAGCTGTCGACCCCAGCGACGCGTACCGCCTCCGCAATCTCGGCCTCGCTCGCGCGTGAATGTCCGAGTGTGATGTTGTCGCGCAGAGTGCCGGCAAACAATTCCGCGTCCTGCGCGACAAAACCCACCTCGGAGCGAAGTTCTGCAGGATCATAGCGGCGGATCTCGGCATCATCGATCAGTACCGTTCCGCTATTGGCAGGGTAAAGCCCGGCGATCAGCCTTCCAACCGTCGACTTGCCCGAACCGACACGGCCGAGAATGCCGACACGTTCGCCGGATGCAATGCGCATCGTGACGTTCGACAATGCTTCCAGCTCTGACCCGGGGTACCTGAAATGAACGGCGCGGAATTCTACGTCGCCGCGCGCGACACGCTCGGCGCTATGCAGAACTGTCGAACGGTCCGTTGACAACTGGAACAGCGCTGTAATTGCGCGCATAGCAACAAAGGACTGCTGGGCGCGCGCCAAGGTCATCGCGATGTTGGTCAGCGGCGCCAGACTCCGCCCCGCCAACAGGTGCGCCGCTATCAGCCCGCCGATTGTGATGCGCCCGTCGGCCACCAGGAAAACACCCCACACCAGCACGACAATTCCGACAAGTTGTTGGACGGCTGCTGTCGCGTACAGGGCAAGCGAGGACCACAGTCGCGTCGCCGTGCCGGCGCGTGCATTGGCGGATACAGCGTCTTCCCAGCGACGCTGCAACATGCCCTCACCGCCCACTGCCTTTACGGTTTCGACTGCCGCCAGGCTTTCGACCAACAGCGCATGCCGCCGCGACGCCTCGTGCGAGGTGACGCGCACTGAACGATTGAGCGGCAACTGGATCAGCAGCGTTATTGCAAGGACAATCGGCACTGCCACCATCGGCACGTAGGCGATGGGACCGACTATGACAAACAACACAAAAACAAAAACGCCGATAAACAACAAGTCCGTGACCGCGATGACGCTCGACGATGTGAAAAAATCCCGGACTGTCTCGAACTCGCGGATCTGGTTTGCCATCGCGCCGGTATCGACGCGCCGCTCCTTCATCGAGATCGCTAGAACATGCTCGAACAATTTTGCGGCAATCCGCATGTCGACGCGCTTGCCAACCTCGTCGAGCGCTTTTGACCTGAGCTGCCGCAGCAGGAGTTCGAAGAGCAGGGTCATTAAGATGCCTGCGGTGAGCGCCCAAAGCGTCGGAATGGCCAGGTTGGGAATGACCCGGTCGTAGATGCTCATGACGAACAGGGGGAACGCTAGGCCGAGCAGGTTGAGCACGAATGCAGCGACAACAATCTGGATCCAAGCAGGCCAATAACGTCGAACCTCACCCCAAAACCAATGACGCTGCACGCCAAAGGGTTCACCGGTGGGCGCGGCGCTCATCGCCTCGTTGGGAGCCACGTAGATGACGACGTCAAGCGCGTCAGCATTCAGTTTTTTTGTGGTGACCGAGCGGGGGCTGTCGGATACGGCCGGAAAAACGATCTGCCAGCGATGCTTGCCCGCGATCCGGCTCGTGGTCCGCTGCGTGACAACACCGGCGTCGCCATTCGCAAACAGAACAATAAAGGGCACAAGCAGCCCCGGCACATCGGACGGCCGGCGCGTCACCGTTCGCGCTTTCAGGCCCAGACGCTCGGCCGCGCGGGGAAAAAGCTGCGGCGTGAGCAAACCGTTGTCGCCACGCGGGAGATGATTGAGAATAGCTGCTTGCGAAAACGGCAACCCGTAAGTACCTGCGAGATAGGCAAGGCAGGCGAGCAGAGGGTCGGCGCTCGGCGCGGCCCTGCCGACGGCATCTGAGGGCAAACGCAGCACGGCTGGCGGCCTGCCGCTCAGATTGCCCGCAACCACAGGCATGTACGCACCCTCACAGCCAGTAATTCTCCAGCGCGCAACCAGCCGGAACCTTAGATAGAACGCAGTGCTGCTACTATTACAGATTAGTATAGACCAGGCACACGGACTAGTGACGTGGTTTTCGCGCAAAGTTCGAAATTGGTATACCGGCGGTGGCCTTGCTTAATGGCACGCCGAAAAACGGCAACACCGGGGTTGTTTGTCGCAATTGCCCCGGCCCCGCCGGCCGTCAGCGCATGGGGCCCAAATGCAAGCTGAAGGGGCCCTGCTCGCGCACCAAGTGGCGCTGTGCGCCATGCGCTTCTGGCGGCGCAGCAACGTCGAGCGCTTGCAGAATGCGCCCCATGGCGCCGAGTACGCGATAAGCCGTGAAGAGTTGGATGTATTCCTGGCTCGTAACCTGTATCTCGGTTCCAAAACGGCTGCTCTCGGAATCCAGCAGGTCAAGCAGGCTGCGCTTTGCGGCTTTGAACTCCTCAGCATAGGCCAACACAACCTCGCGCCCTTTGTTCAATTGGCGGCGCAGGACGCCAAGCCTAGTCATCCCGGTCGAGCGGGCCGCGAGCGCGCGCTCGACCTCCTCGGCAATCTGCCGCGCACGATCGTCCCGTTCAGCCAACGTCTGGCTCCAGCGCTCTGCAAACTCGCGGCTGCGGTTGGCCGTAATGCGTCCGTCGAAGATATTCCAGCTCAGTACAATCCGGCCGACGGCCTCGTTGCTGCGGCCTGGCGTGCCAGCGAGATCGGATCCGGCAGTTCCCTTCAGCTCGAGCGACAACTGCGGGAAGAAAGCAGCGCGCGACTGCTCCAGGGCGCTTTTAGCTGTGTCGGCATCGGCTTCGGCCGCGCCAATCAACGGGTTGCTGGAAAGGCCCATCTGAATCGCCTCCTGGCGGCTCATTGGCAGTCCCTTGGGTTCCGTCCCACCGACGAGATTGATCGGCTCGACGCCAACGACCCGGCGGAACTTGGCACGTGCTTCCAGCAGTGACTGCTGCACGCGGTCGACGGCCACTTCGGAGCCCGCCAGACGCTCCTCTACCTGGGCAACCTCGCTGCGGACCGATTTTCCGCCCCTTTCCAATTCTTTGACGTTAGCCAGAATTTGACGATGACGGGCGACATTGCGGCGGGAGATTTCAACGACCTTAAGATGCCGCAGCACATCGATATAGGCCTCAATGGCATCCAGTGCCAACGCTTCCGAGCGTGCCAGAACGCGCAATGCAGCCGCATCGACGCGGGACGCATTCTTGTAGACGTCGTTCGAGCGATCCCAGCCATCGAACAAGAATTGCCGCATTACCAGACCGGTTTGCCGCCGTGTCCGCCACACATCATTGACGTCAGGCCCCAATCCCTCGGGCCGATCGATCCGTTCGCGCCCAACATCAGCCTCGAGGGTCATCTGGGGCAGCGCACGACCCTGCGCCTGCTTCATCTCGAAATCTGTGGCACGGCGATTGGCTCGAGCGGCTTCAATCGCCGGGTTTGTCTCAACTGTTCGCTGCACCGCCTCTCGAAGCGTAATCGCTTCGCAAGCAGTCGCCTGAATGAGCAACCCCACCGTGCAGAAGAAGGTCACAGCGATGACGCGAACGGTCCCCACTATAAAAACTCCTAAAGAACGGAACTTCCTGCTGTCGCGAAGCTATCGGACCCGCAGTCGCCGACGATGCGATCCGGCTCGCCACCACACAGTCAGTCGCATGGAACTAGTGGAACGTCCAGCCCCGCCACAGTCGCGCCCTAATTCAAATATAGTCAAAAGCGTCCAAAAACAACTCGAATAGGCGGCATATATTCCGTAAAACAGATAAAAATAGATATTGATTCTAACTGAACGGTTCGCCATCCTTGCGTTGCAAATCGGGAACAGTGTCATAAAAATCGACCGGCTCTAACAGCTTCTGCCAAATTTTGTGATGAAGGTTAGGGTCAATCTCCTCGGGTTCCGGAAGCCTCAGCATAGTATTCTTGTTGCCATCCAGCTGGCTGCACGCTAGTTCGCGATCTATGATCAAATCACCCAAGCTCCAGTGTTGCGACAACAAATAGGATGACGGTGACCGCGCCGCCGCTGCTCCCCCTTGTTTGCAGTCAGCTGTTGGAGCCTGGATTTGTCCGCACCATTGACCGTCGAGGCCGTCACTATTCGGCCTGTCGTGCCGACCGACCTACCCGAGATCGTTGCTTTGCAGATACGAGCTTTCGGTCCCGGGCGCTTCGCACGATCGGCCTATCGTGTCCGCGAAGGCGTCGCGCCGATTTCACCCCTTTGCCTCGCGGCAATCGCGGGAAAAAGACTGATCGCCTCGATCCGTTTCACCGAAGTGACGGTGGGCGCCACAAAGAGCGCGGTGCTGCTTGGGCCGCTTGCGGTCGACCCCCGATATTCCGGATTTGGCCACGGCAGGAATCTGGTCGCGGAGGGCCTTGCCAACGCCCAGGAGGCCGGTATGCGATTGTCGATTTTGGTCGGCAATCAGGATTACTACGATCGATTTGGCTTTTTGCGGGTACCGTCCGGGCAAGTCTGGCTACCAGGTCCCGCTGATCCCGGCCGTATACTCGCTGCCGAGTTGAGCGCCGGTGCGCTCGAGGATTATCACGGCCTGATACGAGCCTTATGAAGATGCGAGCGACGGTTCCGGGCTCAGGCAGCGGCCGCGGCACGTAGTTCGCGAAAACTGATCAAACGACGATTGGCTTCATCCCACAGCGACAACCGGGCGCAGTTGAGGCTGTCGCGCAGGGTAAGCCGGTTCATGGACTTCAGTTCCGGGCTCGCATCGAGGCAAGCCTGAAGCTTGTAGTTCGGGATCATGCTGCACAGGTGATGGATGTGGTGCAGCCCGATATTGCCGGTGAACCACTGCAACACCGGAGGCAGGACATAATAGGAGCTGCCATAAATTGCCGCCACCTGGAAATCCCAGGCTTGGCTTTCATCCCAGTGCGTATGTTCGAATTGATGCTGAATGAAGAACAGCCAACCGCCGATCGCCGACGAAAGAATCAGGATCGGGATGGCGATCATCAGGATTTCCGCCACACCGAAAATCCACATCAACGAGGCATAAAATGCGACGACGCCCATATTGAGGCGCGTGACGCTCGCCCAGGTATCCTTTGCGGGGTAAGGGTGGAGCCATGGCAGTCGCTGCAACACGAGGAAGTAGAACGGCATGCCGACGCAGAAAAGAAAGACTGGATTTCGATAGACGCGATAGCGGAGCCGACCGCGCCACGACAGCAATCGATACTCCCCGAGCGTCAACGTCGTAATATCGCCTACGCCGCGCCGGTCGAGGTTGCCTGAGCCTGCATGGTGTTGCGCGTGCTCGCGGCGCCACAACCCGTATGGCGTTAACGTCAATACGCTAAGGAGACGGCCGAGCAGATCATTGGCTTCTCGGCTCGGCAGGAATGAACCGTGGCCGCAATCGTGCTGAATGATGAAAAAACGAATCAACAGGCCGGCTGCCGGCAGAGCCAGAATCAGAGTCAAAATATACGACCATCGCATTGATATCAGCATCAGTGTGATCGTCGCAACAAAGGCAGCGGACGTCGATGCCAGTTGCCAAATGGCCTGGTTGGGCGAAGCGCCGCGGTAGGCTGCACAATGGGCCGCCAATCTGCGAGCCGCAGCCTTGAGCGACGCAGCATCAATGCGCGCGGGATAAACGGATGTGACGTCGCTTTCGGTGCGGCCGCTCGGCCTGGCCAATAGTTCAAGCAGGGTCATTGGCATCCAACATCAATGTGTTCACGTCGTCGAATTGATTCCAGCTAGCATGTTCGTGGCGCTGTTGAGACGACTGGTCGTCGCAGCCGCGGCGTATTCCCGCACGCTGTTGCACGTCCGCACCCAACATGTGGGTGCACGGCCGGCACAAGTCCATGGCTGCCGACAGCTAAAGCCGACTGAATGATGCTCGCAATCAGGCGTCCCGATCCAACTGCCGCGAAGGTGTCACTTTGCGGCCGCCGTCGCCTCCCGCTTCGGCCGTAAAGCGATGCGATATTCCTAAGCGAGTTCAACAGCGGAGTGTGTCGTATGTCGCGGATGTCGCTCATTCTCAATGCCATGGCCTGTGTCGGCCCTATCGCCGCCGCGCTCGCACAAGGAGCAACAGCGCAGATCGGTATGCCAGTCAGCGTCGACCGTGTTGCTGCCCCGATTGTGCATGAGAATCTTGGGTTTTATTTCATCCGCGGCAGCTCTGCTTTAGGACCGGTCCCTTTGACACTGGCCGAGGCGCTGGCCCGCGGCGGCGTCATCGTTCACGAGACCGGCAACGTCAGCCAGCTGCAGGTGGAGAATACTGGTGAGCACCATGTATTCATCCAGGCGGGCGACATCGTCAAAGGCGGTCAACAGGACCGGGTACTGACTGTGAGCCTGCTGTTGCCGCCGAAGTCGGGGAAACTCCCGATCGGCGCCTATTGTGTCGAGCAGGGTCGTTGGGCCGCGCGCGGCAAGGAAGATGTGAAGCGCTTCGCCAGTGCGGAGAAGTCGGTGCCCTCGCGCGAGGCCAAGCTTGCCATGCTGGCGCCAATCAAGCCAGGCGCTGAGCCGCCGCCAACAGCCGGCGCAAGAGCCGTTCAGCAAGGTCCGGGTCGTCAGCCGCGCAATCCCTCGCAGCCGGAAACGGGCAGAAGACAAGGCGAGGTATGGGCTAACATCGGCAAAATCCAGGACAAGCTCGCGGCCAATCTGAACGCTTCCGTCGCTTCGGGGTTGTCGACTTCGAGCCTGCAGTTGTCGCTGGAGAATGAGCAGCTCGCCACCGCGCGCAGTGCCTATACGACTGCCATGCTCGGCGCAATCGACGGCAACTCGGATATCATCGGCCTGGTGGTTGCGATCAACGGCCGCCTGTCGAGTGCGGAAGTTTACCCTTCGAACGGACTATTCACCAAAATGTGGCCCAAGCTGCTCGATGCCGGCGCGACGGAAGCCATTGCCGACAGGAACAAGAAATCCGAAATGATGCCGACCGTGGCGCAGGTTCTTGCTTTCCTCGATACGGCCGATGAAGCTAAGGCCGTCGAAGAGACCAAACTCGACGCGGGCAACGCGCGCGAGCTCAAGGAAGGAGCCACCTCGATCACCGTCTCGACGAAACGGACGGGCGGAATGCTGGTGCATAAGTCGTATCTGGCGAAGTAGTAGCTGCTGCGCTAGCAACCTAAGCTCTCGATCTGCGCAATCAGGTTTGTGGCGTGCTCCGGATCAGTATTCCTGCCGCTGGTCATTAGTGCCGCGGAAAGCTATGACGGACGCGTCGTCAAACCGTGAATACGCCCGGAGCCCCGTTCTTGTCTGTCACAAAAGATGTTTTTTCATCGATCCAGGCTGCACTCGTGCCGGTACACCGCGACGGCCTGAAGTTCCTGCTGCCAACGGCGGCGCTGGCAGTAGTGTTTTTACTGTTATGGGCGCCTCTCGGTTGGCTGTTTGTTATCGCAGCCTCATATATCGCCTACTTTTTCCGCGACCCCGACCGTGTCACGCCACTGCGCGAAGGGCTCGTCGTAGCGCCGGCTGATGGGCGTATCAGCAGCATCGAGCACATTGTACCTCCAGTTGAGCTAGGCCTTGGCGGAGAGCGTCGCACGCGCATCTCGATCTTCCTGTCGGTATTCGACGTGCATGTGAACCGTGCGCCGGTGGCCGGCCGCATCAAGCGGTCGATCTATGTGCCTGGTGCCTTTCTGAACGCCGAACTCGACAAGGCCAGCACCGAGAACGAGCGCCGCGCCCTCATTATTGAAACGCCTGGTGGCGCGGAAGTGGCTGTTGTACAAATTGCCGGGCTTATTGCGCGACGAATAGTTACTTTTGCGGGCGATGGCGACAGCCTTGGGGTAGGCCAGCGCTTTGGTCTCATTCGGTTCGGCAGCCGCGTAGATGTCTATCTGCCGGTAAATCGCCATGGCCTTGTCGCGGTCGGCCAACGCGCGGTCGCCGGTGAAACGGTGATCGCGGATCTGGTATCAGACGAAGCTGAGCGTGAGGCGCGCCGCAGCTGAGCTGCGCTCAGGTGAACCTCAGGAGAAACCCCATGGACCCGATTGTGCCGCGTCTCGAAGAGCAAACCCGCCGCCGCCGTCGGCGTCGGCTGTTCAGCCAGCAGAAAGTGCCGGTTCGCATGCTGGTGCCAAACTTCTTCACGTTGGTAGGACTGTGCGCCGGGCTAACAGCAATTCGTATGGCGATCGAAGGACGTTATGAACTGGCTTTGGCCGCGATCGTGTTCGCTGCTCTACTCGACGGTGTCGATGGCCGCGTCGCGCGTCTGCTGAAAGCCTCGTCGCGGTTCGGTGCGGAGCTCGACAGCCTTGCCGACTTCGTCAACTTCGGAGTGGCGCCTGCCATCGTGCTGTTCACCTGGGGAGCTTGGGGCACACCGGGGATGCGAGGATTCGCCTGGATCGTGCTGATGCTGCTCGCTATCGCTTGCGGTCTCAGACTGGCACGCTTCAATGTCATGACCGAAGAAGAACGGCCGAAGTGGCAATCGAACTACTTTACCGGCGTGCCAGCCCCTGCCGGAGCGTTGATCGCGTTGCTGCCGGTTTATGTCGACAGCCTGGGCCTAGGCGACTTCAGGTCAGGCGGCTACGTCTATCTGACACTTGGTTACGCGATGCTCGTGGCGTTTCTGATGGTGTCGATGATCCCGACGTTCTCGGGCAAGTTGCTCGGCGAGCGAATCTCGCGCGAATGGGTGCTGCCGGTTTTCGTGCTCGCTGGCGCCGTGGTCGCGTTGCTGCTGACTTATCCGTACGCGACGCTGACCTTGGGCACACTCGGTTACCTGGCCTTGATCCCGGTAAGCATCCGCAGGTTCGGGCAGCATACCAAGGATGATGACCGCAAGGCAAAATCCGCCGAAAGCCAAAACACGGCAACCCCCACAGCCAACATTATCGACATCCGGTCGTCCGACACCGGACAACGTTGAGTGGTCCTCGATGCATGGGGTCTATGGCACCATACCCGCAGACCTCGCGCAGATACCGTCGGATGCGGTTCAATTCTCGCCGCTGATGCCGGGTGCGGCGAACTTGGAATTGCAAGCGCCAGCGTCGCTCGACAGCATGACGATGCTGGCGCCGCGTGGGAATATCGAACGGGAGTACACCATAGCTCTGGGCTTGCGCGCCTTGCAGCCGGGCGCAACTCTCATTGTGGTCGCTCCCAAGGATCAAGGCGGCACACGGCTGCGGAAAAACCTGGCGACGCTTGGTTGCTTGAGCGATCAAACACATCGGCGCCATCATCGCATCTGCACGTGTCGTCGGCCCGATATGTTGACAGGGCTCAATGAAGCAATCGCTGCGGGCTCGCCGCGCCTGATCGCAACATTGGGGGTATGGTCGCAGCCAGGCGTGTTCAGCTGGGACAGACTCGATCCCGGCAGCGCTCTCCTCTTACAATACCTACCGCAGTTGCGTGGGCGTGGCGCAGATTTCGGTTGTGGCACCGGGGTGTTGACAAGGAGCCTGCTTCAAACGGGCAATGTGCAGCACATCACACTGATCGACATTGACCGCCGGGCGATTGATGCTGCCCGTCGCAACATATGTGATGGGCGCGTTGCGTTTCTTTGGGCGGATGTCAGGACGGCTGACGAGGTGCCGAAGCCGCTGGATTTCGTAGCGATGAACCCGCCGTTTCACGACCAGGGCGGCGAGGATCAAGACCTTGGTCGCGCGTTTATCTGCCGCGCGGCCGACGTGCTTCGTCCCGGCGGCGTCTGCCTGCTCACCGCCAACCGGCATCTGCCCTACGAGGCCATCATGCAATCCCGGTATGCGAGCGTCAGACTGTTGGTTCAAACCGAAGGTTTCAAGATCTACGAAGCGCAAAAATGAGTCATCCACCTGAGACGGCTCGTGTCGATCGCCTGCTCGCAAATATGGGGTACGGATCGCGCCGCGATGTCCAGCAGTGGGTGCGAGCACGAAAAATAATGCTCGATGGGAGAGCGGTCGAGGATGCCGGCCAGCGAATTGCCCTTTCCGCGGCTCTCGTCGATCGAATGCGCGTGCTCGGAGAGCCGCTCGATCCACCGCCGGGATTGGTTCTGATGTTGAACAAGCCGTTGGGAGTTACCTGCTCGCACAAGGAAACGCGGCCGCTCGTCTACGGCCTGCTGCCGGCTCGCTGGCGGCGGCGCAAGCCGGCAATTTCGACCGTGGGGAGGCTCGACAAGGACACATCCGGGCTGCTCCTGTTGACCGATGATGGGAAACTGCTGCACCGCTTGATTTCTCCGCGCAGCCACAACCCCAAGCGCTATTGCGTGTCGATCGTCAGGCCACTGCGCGGCGATGAAGCATCGGTGTTTGCCAGCGGCACGCTGATACTCGAAGGGGACGACAAACCGCTGCTGGCTGCGGCGCTCGAGGTCATTTCCGCACATCGGGTGCGGTTGACGTTGATCGAGGGGCGCTATCATCAGGTGCGACGGATGTTCGCCGCAGTCGGCAACCACGTGGTAGCATTACATCGCGACCGGTTCGGCGGACTGGAACTTCCGCCAGACCTCGGGCCTGGGTCCTATCGCCCGTTATCGGCGGAGGAATTGCAGCGGCTTTAAGCTTCGTGCTGTTGCATTGGGCCCATCGCTACTTCGTTTCTTCCGCCGAGCGATGATAAGCGTCATCTCCGCGCACGATGTCGTCCTCGCCCAAGTAAGCGCCGAACTGTACCTCGATGATTTCAAGCGGATCCGTGCCGGGGTTCTCCAGCCGGTGCCATTGCGTGGCGAATATGTATACGCTTTCGTTTGGGTGAATGAGCTTTTCCGTGTCGCCGACGAGGATCTTGGCTGATCCCTGCACCACGACCCAATGTTCAGAACGATGATGGTGCATCTGCATCGATAGTTTGCCGCCCGGCTTGACGTGCAGCAGCTTGACCTGGAAACAAGCGCCAGTGCTCAGCGTTTCGAAATAGCCCCATGGACGGTGGTTCCTGAGGTGCTGCTCCTGCTCCCTGCGGTTCGATTCTTTGAGCCTGGCCGCAATCCTCGACACCTCCTGGCTGCGCAGTCTGTCTACGACAAGCAAAGCATCAGGCGTATCGACGATGATCAGGTTCCTTAGGCCGATCGTCGCAATCAATCGGCGGTCTCCGCGCAGATAGCAGCCTTTGGTATCCTCGAGCACAGCATCGCCTTGAATATAGTTGTCGCTCGCATCGCGCTCAGCGATTTCCCACAATGACGACCACGATCCAACATCGCTCCAACCTACGTCGATCGGTAGCATCGCGGCGGCGTCCGTCTTCTCCATGACCGCATAGTCGATCGACACGTTCGGCGACCTGCCGAACGCGGAGCGATCAAGGCGAATGCAACCAAGATCGTCGACCGCTCCGGCCAGTCCACCACGCGCAGCGTCGAGGATGTTCGGTTCGAGGCGGCCAAGTTCTTCCAAGAACGTGCGTGCATGCAATACGAAGATGCCGCTGTTCCAGAAATAGTCGCCAGCTGCCAGATAGCGCTTGGCGGTTCCTGCATCAGGTTTTTCGGTGAACGCTGCAACCTGGAATGCACCGACGCTCGAGCCTTCGAGGGCTGGGCCTTTTCGAATGTAGCCGTAGCCTGTGTAGGGCTTATTTGGCTGAATGCCGAACAACACGAGGCGTCCGGACTCCGCGACCTTGGTTGCGTGGCGGACCGCGTCGATGAAAGCCTTCTCGTTTTCGATGACGTGGTCTGCTGGCATCACGACCAGGATTGCTGAAGCGTCATCGCGTGAGATCGACAGAGCCGCGACTGCGATCGCCGCCGCGGTGTTGCGCGCAACCGGCTCCAGGATAATGGCGCGTGGTGTGATCTTTGCCCGCTCCAATTCGTCTTTCACGAGAAAGCGGTGATCGGTATTGCAAAGCAGTGTCGGCGCTTCAAAGCCCTGCGGGGGGCTGAGCCGTTCCAATGCCAAGGCCAGAAAACTCGAACTTCGATCGTTGAAAGAGCGGATGAACTGCTTCGGGTACATCGCACGCGATAGCGGCCACAGGCGCGTACCAGACCCGCCCGACAGAATGACTGGATGGACAGCGGCCATGTTCTCGAGCCTTCAAACGTTAGCCGTCGCCATGGCCTTCAGGACTGCACGCGCTGTCACGGCGCGGCCATTGCTAACACCTCGCGCAGGCCCGCTCAAGGAATCGGTTTAATGCAGTACTGTTGCGCGCCATCAGCGACCGTTCGGCTTCTGCATGATGCGATCGCGAAGTGACTGCAGTGAGCGACCTTGGCTGGCTGTGGTATCGCCAGGATCGGCTGATGCCGCATCTTTTCGCAAACCAGGGATCGGTTGCCGAGCTTGGGCCGAAGACGACTCCGCAAGCGGCGTTTCGCGGCGTAACAGCAACCCGGCTTGACGGGGTGTCGACTGGATGGGCATTCCAAAATCCACGCCAGGCGATAGACCATTGGCCGCCGCACCGCGTTGCCCGAGCATTTCCAGAGGCTCGCGCGTTCTTAGGCTCGAGCGTTCGTTGGAAGGGGAGTAGGAAGCGGTTTGGTCGGCCGCCGCGACGGCGACGGGCGCAGATGCCTCGAAGTCGCCAGCGCCAGTGATACCCATTGCTTCGGCGAACATCGCCGTCTGCTGGGCGGCATCGCTGCCGGCGCCCGCCCCCGACGCGCGCCAGCGTTCGACGAGTTGGTCAAGGAAGCCGTCATCGCCGATCGACTTCTGCCACTTTTCGGTGAACCGTGCCGTCGAACTGCGCGGCAGGTTGGATTTGGCGAGTTCGTCAAACTTAATGCGCACCGGCAGCGCTACGCCGTCGCCAAAAGCTATGGCCTCTCGTTGGCCGAGCGCTGGCAAGAACTCCAGCAGGCCGGAGCCGGTGTCCGAAACTGCCGATGATACGATTGCCTGATCGCGATCATTTGACATTCGCAAAGCAAAGATCGTGTTGCACTGGGAGAGGATAGTCGGGTCGATTTCGGCCGGGCGTTGCGTCACGATGCACAAAGAGGCACCATACTTGCGGCCTTCTTTGGCAATCTTGGCGATAGCGCGCTTGCACGGCTCGAAGCCGGCTGCGGGATTGGCGGGCACATAACGATGAGCTTCCTCGCAGACGAGTGTCACCGGCACGTTACCTTCGCCCCACAGCGCGAAATCGAAGGTCATGCGACAAATAACCGAAACGACGACATTGACGATCTCGGTAGGCAACCCCGTCAATTCAAGAATGGTGATCGGCTTGGTGTTGACCGGCACACGGAACACGCGGCCCAAAATCTGGGCCATGTTGTCGAATACTGTCAGCTGACCGAACATGAACGCATAACGTGGGTCCTGGCTCATCATGTCGAGGCGGGTGCGCAGCGAACGATAAGGCTGTAGATCCTTTTTGTTCTCGAGCTTGCCCATGCGCTCGTCAATCAAGCTAGTCAGGTCGGACGTACGATAAGGTACCGGCGTATCGACCGTAAATCGGCCGGGATCGAGTACGCCGCGGCGCAGAGCCGCCGCCTGTTTGTCGCGGCCCGAGGAATAGCGGCTTTTGGCCAGCGGAATCAGTTCCTGCAGAATCTCGATTTCCGATTTTCGGCCGTCCTGATCGCCGATCAGAACTTCGATCAGTTCCTCGAACGTCAACAGCCAGTAAGGCAACTGCATGTTTCTCGGCGACACGACTTCGCCCCATTCGGCAAAAGCGGTCGCATACTCGTTGTGCGGATCGAGCAGAACAATGTGAGCGGCTGGATTGCTGTTAAGTATCGCGCGCAGAATCAAGGCCGTCGTACAAGATTTTCCGGTACCCGTGGTGCCAAGAATCGCAAAGTGCTTGCCGAGCAGATCATCCACCCGCACCATCGCGGGAATGGTTTGGTCCTGGCGGATGCAGCCCACGCGCACGGCGTTCTGCATGTCGCCGCAGAATGCCAGCTCGAGTTCTGCCTTGGTCGCGACGCGGACTCTATCGCCAAGCAGGGGATAAATCGTTACCCCTCGATTGAACGATCCAATTTTATCATCCCGTGCCTTCCACAGCTCGCCGACCAGACCCAGCTCGGCAATCCAGATTTCCGTTTCGCCTTCGCGCTGGTCCGGCACCGGCACGCTCAGTGCAGACACAATGGCAAGCACCACGGTACGCGACTGTTCGATGGCGAGCAGCGTGCCCATCTCCGGGCGTTGGGTGTTGCTCGCGACGCTGCTGGCCTGCGACGGATCGAGCAATACGATCGCCTTCGAACCGGTGACCGAAACAATCCGCCCAATTGATGCGTCGCGCTGCAAAGTTCGGGGGTGTGCTGTCGCGACGGAGCCGTGCATCTTAATTCCCTTCAAGTGTGCCAAGCTTTGCTTGGGAAGGCATTTTTGTTGAGCGCTGCGCTATTGGGGAGTGCCAGAAAGCAAATACGCATTGCGGTTGTGTGCACCGGACACGACATGGCGTGACGGCAGCACGACAGTGAGGACCGTACCAACACCCTTGGTGCTGCGAATTTCGAGACGGCCGCCGTGCAATTCGACGAGCGCCTTTGCGATTGGCAGGCCAAGGCCGGCGCCTTCGCGCCAGCGCGTGAGCGTGCTGTCGACCTGACCAAAAGGCGACATGCAGAGCGTGATCTCATCTTCGCTCATCCCGACGCCGGTATCCTGAATATGCACCGTGTTGCCGCCATCCGACGATCGGTTTGCTTCAACGGTGACGGTGCCGCCCGGGTGTGTGAACTTGATTGCGTTGCTGATGAGGTTGGTAAAAATCTGGCGCAATTTGCCAGCATCACCGCGAACGAAAGTGACAGCCGGGTCAATTTGAGAAACAAATGCGACTTGCGCCTCATCTGCCACAGGTTTGAAAGCCGCCATGCAAGCCTCCAAGGTATCGTCAAGACTGATCTCACGATGGTCGAGTGTGTATCGCCCGCTCTGTATTTTCGAGATGTCGAGGATATCGTTGATGACTGCCAGCAGCTGTCCGGCGGCATCGTGGATGAGATGAGAGTACTGCACGATGTCGGTGTCGCGGAGCGGACGATCCTGATGTTCGCTCACTAATTTGGAGAAACCGATTATGGTGTTGAGCGGCGTTCTGAGCTCATGACTCATGTTCGCGATAAACTCGGACTTTATGCGGCTTGCGAGCTCCGACTCCAAACGAGCGGTCTGCTCCGCCGCGCGCGCGCGATTGCGCAGAATTGCTTCGCCGATCTGAGAGGAATACTCGCTCATCAACGAGTTCGATTTCCCGATTCCCGGCGCTGAATTGATCATATCGGGTTCCGACTCAAAGAGATTGAACGGGCCCGAGCCTACGCGGGGCGGGATAATCCAGGGTTAATGGTTGCACCACACGTCGGTACATTTCCGCATGGACATTTATTGACAAATCCTAAACCAATAGCCGATCTCGGATCGCTCACCACATCGGATCCCTGTGCACCCGCTCCAAAATCTCTGCGATTCGGGTTCGGCACGCGCGATCGATGCCCGGCGGCAGTAGGGCGGACTCGAAAAAGCCCTGGTCCGCAATCTCAGCATTTGGCTTCGGTACGTCGGGTTGGCGCCAGTGCCGGACGACAAACAGCGCGACATGATCGGAGGGGAACCGCTTGAAATTCGCGTAGAGCCCGAACAACTCGGGTGTGCCCTCACATTCGATACCTGCTTCCTCGGCAAGTTCGCGCCGTAATGCGGCTTCGATGGTCTCGTTCTTTTCAACGCCGCCGCCCGGGAAATGCCAACCTGGGCGATAACCATGGCGCACCAGCAGAAAGCGGCCGCGATCATCGATCACGGCGCCCTGTGCGCCGATCGTCAGCGCCCGCGAGAAGCGCCAATAGCGCTGCATCACTTTCACAATCAAGGGTTCCGTGCTCCCGAATCATTATGTTGCCGGCGACAGTCGTGTACATCCACAAACGCAACACGCGCGTACGTTGACGATCGAGCCCACTCATGCCCAATTCGATCACCTTTGCTCATCTTTCGGACGTGCACCTGGGTCCGGTGGCCGGTTTCAGCCCGCTGCACTGGAACGTCAAGCGCGCGCTCGGGTTCATCAACTGGCAGCGCAAGCGCCGCTACGTGCATCGGCGTGGCATCGCCGACCGGCTGATCGCCGATATTCATCGACGCCGCCCCGATCACATCGTCATCACCGGCGATCTTATCAACCTTGGTTTGCCGTCGGAATACGAACTGGCGTCGGCATGGTTGACGACGGTCGGCCCGCCTGACGCTGTGTCAATTGTGCCGGGCAATCACGATGTCTACACCCGGCTTCGTGGGTCACTCGGGATCGGGCATTGGCAGCCCTACATGAAGTCCGACGGGTGGGGCGTGGAGCAGGGTGGCGCGAAAGAATACGGGTTTCCCTTCTTGCGGCGCGTCGGTTCGGTTGCCATCATCGGCTTGTGTTCCGCAGTACCGACGCCGCCGGCAGTGGCGTCGGGTCGGCTGGGCGCAGAGCAGATCCGCTCGGCACAAGACATCCTCACACGCGTTGGGGCGCTCGGCCTGTTCCGGCTTGTCCTGATCCATCATCCGCCGTTGCCCGGCCAGGCGTCCCGCACCAGGGGTTTGGCGGATGCTGCCGAATTCGCTCGGGTGCTCGGGATCCGAGGCGCCGAGCTGATTCTGCACGGTCACAACCATCGCGACATGCTGGCTGAGGTGGCTTATGCCCAAGGATCGGCGCCGGTGGTTGGTGTCGCGTCCGCGTCGGCCGGAGTCGTGCACGACCGCGAACCTCTTGCGCGCTACAATCTGTACCGCATAGCCGATGAGTCAAACGGTTGGAGCATCGAGATGATCGGACTTGGGCTCGCCGAACCCAATGGTCCGATCGTTGAACTGGAGCGGCGGGTGTTCGCACTGCACCGGGCTGTAGGGTAGATCAGCGGAGTGTGACCGGTCGTGCGAAGCCGGGGTGTCGGAAAACAAGCAGGCCCATCAAAAGTGAGGGCCGCTTAGGCGGCCCTCTTGTAGTACCCGACCACAGTCGAGGCTTACCACCATCGGCGATACCGCGATTTCTGACTGTCGTGTGATTCTTGGTAGATGTGCCGGTTGGCTACATCCTGCGCCCGGTCCAGCACTCGTGCTTCGCGCCTTGTGACGACACCGTCCACCTTGACCCGACGCTCCAGCTCTGCGATCCGCGCCTGTTCAGCACGCAGGCTCGCGGCTTCCTGCCGCGTCAGCTCGCCTGCGCGGCGCGCCTTCTGAATACGCTCGGCCTGATTGGCCTGGCGATCGTCGATGGTGTCTGCCATTGCGCCAGAGGTCAGTGCGATGAGCGAGATGGTGGCGAGAATGGTACGGTTCATGGTATTGATCCTTGTTCAAATTGGTTCGTTGTCGCGTTGACGGAGGTACATTGCGGCCGACGCCTTGAACGCGTCCTGAACCAACGGTTAGGTGCCGTTCATCCGCCAGGGTCTCAAGCGGCGCGGAACATTCGCACGGCCTCGTCGCACTCGAACAGATAGAGCAGTTGCCGCAGCGCCTGGCCACGCGGGCTGTCGAGCTTCGGGTCGCGTGCGAGAACGAGGCTGGCGTCGTCGCGGGCGGCGGCGAGAAGAGCTTCGAAACCAGGCACGTCGGCGATGCGAAACTCCGGGACGCCGCTCTGCCGCGCGCCCATGACCTCGCCGCCGCCGCGCAGTTCGAGGTCCTTTTCCGCGATAATGAAACCGTCTTCTGTGTCGCGCATCATCGTAAGGCGCGATTCGGCGGTTGCCCCGAGCGGTGCCTTGTACAGCAGCACACAGAACGACTGTCGGTTGCCGCGCCCTACGCGGCCGCGTAGCTGATGCAACTGAGCGAGGCCGAAGCGTTCGGCGTGCTCAATGACCATGATGGTGGCGTTGGGCACGTTGACGCCAACCTCGATGACAGTGGTCGAGACCAGAATCTTTAGCTTGTTGCCGGCGAACGCGGCCATCACGGTATCCTTGGCGTGGCCGGCCATGGCACCGTGCAGCAGTCCGACGTCGGACCCGAATATCTGGGAGAGATGAGCGGCGCGCTCCTCGGTCGCGGCCAGCTCCGAGACGTCCGAACTCTCGATCAGGGGGCAGACCCAGTAGACCTGCGCGCCGTTTGCAACTGCACGGCGCAGACCGTCGATCACCTCCTCGAGCCGGTCGATGGAGGCAAGCGTCGTCTGGACGGGCATGCGACCGGCCGGTTTTTCGATCAGACGAGAGACGTCGAGATCGCCGTAGTGCGTCATCAGTAGCGTGCGCGGGATCGGTGTCGCCGTCATTACCAGTACGTTGGCGCCGCCGTTACCGCCTTTGGTCTGCAACGCCAGCCGCTGATGCACACCGAACCGATGCTGTTCGTCGATGACGGCAAATGCCAAGTCCTTGAACGCCACATCGTCCTGAAACAGCGCGTGCGTGCCGATCAGGATGTCGATTTCGCCCTCGGCAATCCTTTCCAGCAGGTTGCGGCGCGGGCGGCCCTTTTCCCGTCCCGTCAGCAGGCCAACGCGCAATTGTGCTCGCTCAGCAAGCGGGCCGATGGTTTGCAGATGCTGGCGGGCCAACACCTCGGTCGGCGCCATCAGCGCCGCCTGTGCACCGGCCTCGACAGCGATCGCCATTGCAAGCAACGCGACCACGGTCTTGCCCGACCCGACGTCGCCCTGCAGCAGTCGCAACATCCGGTTAGGCGCCGCCATGTCACGCGCGATCTCGGTCAGGGCCGCGGATTGAGACCGGGTCAGCGCGAACGGCAGCGCATCGGCGATACGACCGCGAATGCTGTTGTCCCCGGTAACAGGACGCCCGCGCTGGGCCTTATAGCTCTGGCGGACGATGGCCAGCGCCAGTTGGCCAGCCAGCAACTCGTCGTAGGCGAGCCGCTGCCAGGCCGGCGCGCCCGGGGATACATCGGCCGCATCCGCCGGCTTGTGTAGGCGCGTCAGCGCTACCCCGAACGCTGGCCAGCCACGCGCCTCCAGCCACGTCGCCTCCTGCCACTCGGGAAAGACCAGCGCCCGCTCCAGAGTCTGGCGGATGGCCTTGACCAGCACCTTGCCCGAAAGACCTGCGGTCAGCCCATAGACGGGTTCCAGCAGTGGCAGGTCACCGCGCTTGTCCGGCGCAACGACGTAGTCGGGATGCGTCATCTGCAGCTTGTCGCCATAGAGTTCGACACGCCCCGATACAAAGCGGACCTCGCCCTCGGGCAACTGCCGCTCGACGTATTTGCGCTCGGCGCGGAAGAACACGATGTCGAGCCGCCCGGTGTCGTCCTCGCAGGTGATGCGGTAGGGTGCCTTGGCATTGCTGCGCGGCGGCGGCTTGTGCTTCAGAATACGCAGCTCGAAAGTCGCGATGGTGCCGGCGGTTGCGCCCGCGACCGTTGGCTCGGCGCGCCGGTCAATCACACCAGTCGGGGTGTGCCAAAGCAAATCGATGACGCGCGGCTCGGTAACGCCCGGCGGCAACCGCAACGCCTTCTTCAACAGCCCGATCAGGCGCGGCCCGATGCCGACCAAAGACTGGGCGGAAGCGAAAAGGGGATTGAGGGCGTCGGGTCGCATCGGGCGTGTCTGGTCCGTGCAGGCTGGAAAAGCATGGCTTAGCTTACGCGGGCGTCGATGCCAAACGGGGGCGAGGGACGCACCCGGCGGAGGGAATGTCAGGTCTCGATCTGGGATTGAGACAAGCAGTCTTATCCGCCGGATTGCGCGGGCCGTCTCAAATATGAGATGACGGTCTGCAATCGCTATCAACGGTCGGATTGCAGGGAGCGCGGCGGCGATGACAGAATATCACCGGGAGACGATCGCGGCGCAGGGCGGGGGCGGAATTGACCCCGCGACTGGCGCGATCGTGCCGCCGCTGCATTTGACGACGACGTTCGAGCGCGATCCTGACAACGCCTATAGCAAGGGCCTGATCTACGGCCGGCCCGACAACGCCACGGTGCGCGAGGCCGAGCACGTGCTGAATGTGCTCGAAGGCGGCGTCGCGACGCTGCTACTGTCCTCCGGCATGGCGGCTGCGACTGCCTTGTTCCTGGCTCTGGAGAAGCCCGCGCACGTGGTCGCGCCCAACGTCATGTACTGGGGCCTGCGCAAGTGGCTGATCGAAGACGCGCCAGGGTTGGCGATCAACACGACATTCATCGACGCGAGCGACCTGGCCGCGGTCGCCGCAGCCGTCGTGCCGGGCCGGACCCGCTGTGTTTGGGTCGAAACACCCTCGAACCCGATGTGGGAGGTCACCGACATCGCCGCTGTTGCCAGCATTGCCCACAAGTCAGGGGCGATCCTGGCCGTCGATTCCACCGTCGCGACCCCGGTGTTGACGCAGCCCCTGGCGCTCGGCGCCGACGTCGTCATGCACGCGGCGACGAAGTACCTCAACGGCCATTCGGACGTGCTGGCGGGCTCGCTGAGCTTCAAGACCAAGGACGCATTGTACGAACGCGCGGCCGGCATTCGCCGCAACCTCGGGGCGGTCCTCGGTCCATTCGAAGCCTACCTTCTGATGCGAGGCATGCGGACGCTGCATCTTCGCGTGCGACATCAAACCGAGGCCGCCATGGCCATCGCTAGGCACTTTTCCCGCAATGCGCGCGTAGCGAAGGTACTTTATCCGGGCCTAGCCGAGCATCCCGGCCACGCCATCGCCCGGCGTCAGATGACGGACGGCTTTGGCGGCATGGTGTCGATCCGGGTGCACGGCGGCGAGGCGGCAGCCATCCGCACGGCGGCCCACGTCAAACTGTGGAAGCGCGCCACCTCGCTCGGCGGTGTCGAGAGCCTGATTGAACACAGAGCTTCGGTGGAGGGCCCCGGAAGTCCATGCCCGCCAGACCTGCTGCGTCTGTCGGTCGGCGTCGAGCGCGTCGCGGACCTCATTGCCGATCTAGAGCGCGCGCTGGTTGCAAACGGGTGAGGGCGTCGCCCCGACATTGTTGAAAAGCACTGTTGATCGCGCTGTCGGGCTCCGTTGATGTGTCGTTCAGGTGGCCGATAATGATGGTTTAACACTGTTTCACTAGGGTCCCCCCGCAGTTAATCGGGGTGCACGTATGTCGGCAGTCGACCGCGCTGAACTGTTTGCGAAGTTCGGCGGGCATAGCAATGCTGGACTGCAGCGGCTTGCATTGCCAATTTTCATTGGCACAATCGGCTTGTCAGCGTTCCTGTTGTTCGCCGTTCAGCCGATGTTCACCAAGATGGTGACGCCGTCGCTCGGCGGCACTCCGGCGGTCTGGTCGGTGGCCATGGTGTTCTTCCAGGCCGTGCTGCTCGCTGGTTATGGCTATGCGCATCTCCTCGTTCGGCATCTGCCGCAACGTTTGGCGATTGGCCTTCACCTGAGCCTCGTGGTGCTGGTGTATGCGGTCGCGTTGCCGATCGCCTTCGATCCGAGTTGGGCACCGCCAACCAACGATGGTCAGTCGCTTTGGCTGATCGGCATTTTCACAGTCGCGGTCGGGCTGCCATTTTTCGCGGTGGCAGCGAACGGCCCGTTGCTGCAGTCATGGTATGCGGCGACAGGCGGCGAGGCGTCAAAGGATCCCTATTTCCTTTATCAGGCGTCGAACTTTGGCAGCTTCCTTGCGCTTCTGGCGTATCCCTTTGTCATTGAACCGCAGTTGACGCTTGCCGGACAAAGCTCCGCCTGGGGCATAGGCTATTGTTTGCTGGGCGTTGGGCTTGCCGCTTGTGGCCTCGTTGTGGCTCGCGACCGCGACAGCCGGACGGTCAGCGCGACGCCTGCCGCTCAACCGGAGAAGGTGGCGAGCCGCGACAAGTTGACCTGGACGGTGCTGGGACTGGTGCCTTCGGCGCTGCTGGTGGCGGTCACCGCGCATATATCGACCGATGTCGCAGCGGCGCCACTGCTGTGGATCGTGCCGTTGGCGCTGTTTCTGCTCTCGTTCGTGCTGGCGTTTTCGACGGCCGGTCAGCGGATCGGCGCAATTTTTCGATTGATCCAGCCGGCGCTCGCCGCAGTCGTTGCCTTGCTCATGATTTTTGTGAGCCTAGCGCCTTTGAGCCTGCAGTTTGTCGCACACATTTTGTTTTTCTTCGTCTCGGCCACCATTTTCCACGCTGAGCTGCACCGCCGTCGTCCGCCGGCTAGCCAACTGTCGGTGTTCTATTTTTTCCTGTCGCTGGGGGGCGTCATCGGTGGCGCATTTGCCAGCCTGCTAGCGCCTGTTCTTTTTAACTCGGTCATCGAGTACCCACTGCTGATCGTAGCGGCGTTGGCCTGCCGCCCAGGACTGGTTGCGAACGTCCGCGCGATCGGATCGAGGACGATCGCAACGGCAACTGTCGTCGTGATCGCGACCGTTGCCGCGGTCGCCGTCAGCGGTGTTATCAAGACATTGCCGTACCTGGTACTACTCGGCACCGTTTGCGCCTTTTGCGTAGCAATGGTGCTGTCACGCGAGGCACCAGTGCGACTGATCGGGCTGGCGGTCCTGATATTCGCGATCGGCGGGCTCGTCGACGGCGCAAAGAACACCGTCATGCGCACACGCAGTTTCTTTGGCGTGCACACGGTGACTTCATCTCCAACCGGTCATGCCAACTTCCTGTTGCACGGCAATACGGTTCACGGTGCGGAATTCGTGTCCAAGGCCGGCGCGTCGCCCCACGCGCGGCCGGTTCCAGCAAGCTACTTCAACCCAGGTGGCGTGTTTTCCGGCGCGATCGATGCGGTCCGCACGGCCCGCGGTGGGCGGATCGGGCGGGTCGCGGTGATTGGCCTCGGTATGGGTGCGCTCGCCTGCCATGCCCAGGATGGCGAAACCTGGGATTTCTACGAAATTGATCCCACAGTTGTGCGCCTCGCCCGTGATCGCCGCTACTTCCAATCAATGTCCATCTGCACGCCGAACGCCAGGACAATTGTTGGCGACGGGCGCCTGACACTCGCGAAATCCGACGGTGTCTACGATCTCATCATCGTCGACGCGTTTTCCTCGAACAGTATTCCTGTGCACCTTTTGACGCGCGAGGCTCTTGCACTATACGCGGCCAAGCTCGGCACGGGCGGCGCCGTCATCTTCAACATCTCGAACCGTCATATGCTGCTCCAGACGATCGTGGCGGCCGCAGCTGCCGCCAACGGGCTGGCGACAATGCACGCCGTGGACCTGCAGGATCCTGGCAAGTTCCATGACACGTTGATATCTCCGGCGCATGTGGCCGTCGTGTACCGCCGGCCCGAGGATATCGGATCTTTATCCGCGGCTGCGCGGTGGCATGCAGAGGTGCCGTCGGGAGATACGCGGACCTGGACAGACGACTATTCCAATATTATCGATCCGATCCTCCAGAAGGTGCGGTCGCGTTGGGTGCCGTGACCTGTTCCGGTTCTCGATCGTGACACTCAGAACTCCAGCGGAGCGTTGTCGATCACCTCTTTCATCACGAAGAACGTGCGGGTCTGGCGCACGCCCGGCAGGGCGATCAGCAACTCGCCATGCAGGCGGTTAAAGTCGGCCAGGTCGCGAACGCGAATTTTCAGGAAATAGTCGAACTCTCCAGCGACCAGGTGGCAGTCGAGGATGAACGGCAACTTGGCGATGGCCTTCTCGAACGCACCGAAACTCTCCGGCGTGGAGCGGTCGAGCACAACGCCGACCAGAACGAGTGTGTTGCGGCCGACGTGGCTGGGAGCAACCTCGGCGCGGATGGCGCGCACGTAACCGTCTTCAACGAGCCGCTGAATGCGCCGGTGGCATGTCGCCGGGCTGACGTTCGCCTTTTTTGCGATCTCAGCGTTCGTTGCGCGACCATTGCGCTGCAGCAGCCGCAGGATGCGCACGTCGCTGCGATCTAGCTCAGGGTGTGTGGAAGATTCTTTCATTGAATGCCGTTGTGCTGATGACTGTCCATTGCAATTAAAAGCTGCGAAGCGCGTTTCATTCAAACCGACCTCCAATATCAGAGCACATTTCGTAGCGACCACGCTAGTCTGAGCGGCGTAGTCCACTTCAACCAAGGCATTGCCATGCTCGAAAAATTCGCACGCTACTCGCTGACCTTCGGTCCGACACCGATCGAGAAGCTCGAGCGGCTGAGCCGGCATTTGGGTGGCGCCGTCGAGCTCTACGCCAAGCGTGAGGACTGCAACTCGGGCCTGGCGTTCGGCGGCAACAAGCTGCGCAAGCTCGAATACATCGTGCCCGATATTATCGCGTCGAACGCGGACACCATCGTTTCCATCGGCGGTGTGCAGTCGAACCACACGCGGCAGGTCGCCGCGGTTGCCGCCAAGCTCGGACTGACCTGCCGGCTCGTGCAGGAAAGCTGGGTTCCGTTCGAGGATGCGGTCTATGACCGGGTCGGCAACATCTTGATGAGCCGGGTGATGGGCGCGCAGATCGAGCTCATCGACGAGGGCTTCGATATCGGCATCCGCCAGAGCTGGGAGCGCACCATCGAGGACGTCAAAGCAAAGGGTGGCAAGCCGTATCCGATCCCGGCCGGTGCATCAATGCACAAGTACGGCGGGCTCGGCTTCGTCGGTTTTGCCGAAGAGTTGCGCGCACAGGAGGCGCAACTCGGATTCAGGTTCGACTATATTGTCGTTTGCTCCGTTACCGGCTCGACGCAGGCTGGCATGGTCGTCGGCTTCGCGAAGGACGGCCGAACTCGCAGCGTGATCGGCATCGATGCATCCGGCACACCGGCACAAACAAAAGCACAGATTCTCGATATCGCGCGAAAGACAGCCGATCTGATCGCGTTGGACCGCCCTATCACCGCCGACGACATCATGCTGAATGAAGACTACGCCTATCCCGCGTACGGCGTGCCATCGGCCGAGACAAACGCCGCAATCAGGCTGTGCGCGAGAAAGGAAGGCATGATCACCGATCCCGTTTACGAGGGCAAATCCATGCAAGGCATGATTGACCTCGTACAAAAGGGCTTCTTCCCCGTCGGCTCCAAGGTGCTCTACGCTCATCTGGGCGGCGTTCCCGCCATCAATGCCTATAGCTACGTTTATCGAAATGGGTGAGAGCAGATCCGGTAAGTCCGTTCCGTAGGTTGGGTCAAGCTTTTGGCGCGACCCAACAGGCTTCCTCCGCCCGTGGAAGTTGGGTCGCGCTTCGCTTGACCCAACCTACGAGGAAGCGATCTGCCGCGCCATTGGCGCCGCAACGTAGTTCGAACCAGAATGCCGCATGTATCGCGGAACGCCGTGCAGGATCGCTGCCAGAATCTCGGCCGTCTCGACGACGCGCGGACCCGGCCGGTTGAAGAAGGCGTTGCCGTCGGCGATGAACACCTGATGTCCTTGGACAGCACGTAAGGCTCGCCAATCGGCACGGCGCGTGAGCGTGCCGTACTCGGCGAGCGATGCCAGGATGTCGTAGCCGCACGGCGCGATGACGATCACATCGGGGTCGGCAGCGCTCAGTTCCTCGTGCGAAATCCAGGGCGAGGTTTCACCCCGTTTGCCAAAGATGCTGACGCCGCCGGCGATCTCGGTGAGTTCCGGCATCCAATGGCCGCACGACATCAGCGGATCGATCCATTCGATGAAAGCAACGCGTTGGCGGCGGCGATCGCCGACTTCGTCCGTGATCGCAGCCAGCCGCTGGCGCAACGATGCCACCAGCGCGACGGCCTCGCCCGCTCTGCCGATCGCCTGGCCGACGTGGCCGATGTCGCCCAACACATCGTCGAGCGTATGCGGCCGCAGCGATACAACCGAAGCGGCCCTCCCCGTCCATTGGCAGACCGCCGCCTCAACGTCGGCGAGCGATACTGCGCAGACTTCGCATTGGTCTTGCGTCAGGATCACATCCGGTCGAAGGGCTTCCAGCCGGGCGGCATCGACCTCGTAAACCGCGAGGCCCTGCTCGACCAGCGTCTTCACCGCCTTGTCGATCGCTGGGCTGCCGCCACTCACGTTAAACTTTGGCCGGGTCAATTGAGGGAGCTTCAGCGCCTCGTGCGGGTAGTCACACTCGTGCGAGCGGCCGACCATGTCGCCGCGCCCTCCCAGTGCATCGACGATTTCGGTGGCGCTGGCAATGAGGGAAACGATGCGCATTGATTTTCTCAGTTCGCCCCTTCGAGCAGCCGCCGCGCGATCACCTGCGCCTGGATCTCGGCCGCGCCCTCGAAGATGTTGAGGATGCGCGCATCGCACAACACGCGGCTGATCGGGTATTCGAGCGCGAAGCCGTTGCCGCCGTGGATCTGCAACGCGTTGTCGGCGGCTGCCCAGGCGACGCGCGCGCCGAGCAGCTTGGCCATGCCGGCCTCGAGATCACAGCGCCGACCGGCATCTTTCTCTCGCGCCGCGAAGTAGGTGAGCTGGCGTGCTATTTGAATCTCAACGGCCATCATCACGATCTTGTTCGCGACGCGCGGAAAATCGTAGATCGGCTGGCCGAACTGGACGCGTTCGGTCGCGTACTTCAGGCCCAGATCCATTGCCGATTGCGCGACGCCGACAGCGCGGGCAGCGGTCTGGATGCGGGCAGCCTCGAATGTCGCCATCAGCTGCTTGAAGCCCTGGCCTTCGACGCCGCCGAGCAAGTGCGATGCCGGGACCTCGAAGCCATCGAATGAAATCTCGTATTCCTTCATGCCGCGATAACCGAGCACTTCAATTTCGCTGCCGCTCATGCCGTTCATCGGGAACGGATCGGCGTCAGTCCCTCGCGGCTTTTCGGCGAGAAACATCGACAGCCCCTTGTAGCCGCTCTCGTTGGGGTCGGTGCGGGCCAGCAACGTCATCAGGTCGGCGCGGACGGGATGCGTGATCCAGGTTTTCTGACCGGTAATTAAATAAGTGTCGCCGCTTCGAACAGCGCGGGTCTTGAGCGAAGCCAGATCAGAGCCGGTGTTAGGCTCGGTGAATACAGCGGTCGGCAGGATTTTGCCCGAAGCAATCCCAGGCAAGTACCTGGCCTTCTGATCGGGGGTGCCATGCGCGATGATGAGTTCGCCGGCGATCTCCGAGCGTGTGCCGAGCGAGCCGACGCCGATATAGCCGCGCGACAGCTCCTCCGAAACGACGCACATGGCCTGCTTGCCGAGGCCCATTCCGCCGAACTCCTCCGGCATCGAAACGCCAAATACGCCAAGTTCCGACAGCTTGCCGATCAACTCGAGCGGAATATAGAAATTATGGAGGTGCCACCGGTGGGCGTGAGGCAGCACTTCTGCGGCGCTGAAGCGGCGCATCTCGCCCTGGATCGCTGAATGTGTCTCGTCGAGCCCGCTGGCGCCGTAGGTGATGGCTTCGGGCGTGGCGGCGATCAGGCGCGCAAGCCGCGATTTCAGCCGTTCGTCGGTTCCGGCGGCGATTGTGTCGGCGGTAGCATCCTCAAAAAGCAGAATGTCGGCACGGGAAACGCCCAGGCTTGCGAGCCGCATGGTCTCGCCCTGGCTCATGGGGATGCCGCCAATGATCTGAGCTGCGTACTCCGCGGTGCCCACTGCCAGGATCAATTGCTCGGTCTCGCCCAGTTTTCTGTCCTCTGCAAGTCGCGCGGCCCAGCCGTGCAGTTGGCGCAGCGCCTCGACGTAGGTTGCAAGCCAAGCCAATCCATGGGCCGCGGTCTGTGCAGCATCGAGGCCGCCGGCGGTGGCGACCTTGCGGGCAACAGTCGCCTTGGCGGCCAACAGCAGCCTGTCGGCGACGGCCACGATGGTGGCTGTGTCGAGGGCGGCAGGAGCGAGATTCGGCGGTGCTGCGGCCATGACGTAAACCTTTGGAGCGACAGGGACGCGATGCTGCATCGCAAGATAACCGGTTCGCAGCCGCGTGCAAAGATTGCGCAGCCTTGCGCCGGGCAATGTATGCGTCGACACCGGTGGATGCAGCCATTCGCGGCTCGACTGACCATGGAGGCGTGGCTACAACGCGGCACCGAACAGGAGGCGAAAACCAATCATGCGGCGAGCGCGGACGATATGGCGGGCATTGGTGCGTCTGTTCGAAGACAGCGGATTTGCGATGGCCGGTTCCGTTGCATTCTCGTTCATCCTATCGTTGTTCCCCTTCTGCATCTTCCTCGGCGCGCTGGCCGGCGTTTTCGGCGGCGAGCAATTGGCAAAGTCGGCAGTGGCGGGACTGTTCGATATTCTGCCGCCGCTCGTCGCCGAGGCGCTGGCACCTGAAGTAACGGCCGTGATGGGTCAGAGCCGCCTCGGCTTGATGACAGCAAGCGCGGCGATCGCCCTGTTCTTCGCGACCAGCAGTATCGAGGCGCTGCGCGCAGCGCTCAACACCGCGTATCGGGCGACGGAGACGCGCAGTTATCTGTTCTGCTTGGCGCGCAGCGCGCTGTTCGTGCTGGTCGGCGCGGTTGCGATGCTGACGATGGCCTGGAGCGTGTTGATTGGGCCGGCCCTTGCGGCGCAGTTCGATTGGGTTGGTATTCGGTTACTACTCGATGCCAGTTGGTTCACATTGTTCACACGCTACACGATCGCAGCCACCGTGATAATTCTGCAATTGCTGGTTTATCATCTGTGGCTCGCAGGGGGCAGGCGCACTTTAGCCGAGGTCATGCCCGGTGTGCTTGTGTCGACGGTGTTGTGGATCTTCTCGGCAGCGTTGTTTTCGCGCTGGCTCGAAATCACTAACTATGCTCGTTTCTATGGGGCACTGACGCAGCTTATGAGCGCGCTCGTGTACTTCCAGGTGACTGCCATCATTGTGCTTCTCGGCGCCGAGATCAATCGTGGCATTATTGAGATCAAGAAAATGGGGCTGAGCTAAGGCTCGGCAGAATTGGATTGAGACAACAGCGAATGCTGCGTCGACTCTTGCTTCGCGCCACCTCCTGACGGCAAGGTGAATTGCGTGATCGGGTGACTTAACTTACATGCACGGGCGAGTTTCAGTCGCCGACAACTGCTTCATTGCCAGTGCAGACGGCAGCGGCAGCAGGAGGCTTTTTAAGGCTTCGTCCACGAAGCGGAGTCGCCTGCAACGGACTAAGGTTCAGCCCATGCTCGCCGATCTGAACATCTATCTTGGCGTGGCGCTCGCAGGTCTCGTGAGTTTTTTGTCGCCTTGCGTGCTGCCGTTGGTGCCGCCCTATCTCGGTTATCTAGGCGGCACGACGATCAGTCAGGCGAGTGTTGCTGACGGCATTGAAACCAAGGTCTGGCGGCGGATCGTGCTGGGCTCGGTGTTCTTCGTCGCCGGTTTCAGCACCGTGTTCGTAGGGCTTGGGGCCGGAGCATCGGTGTTTGGGAGCTTGATCCAGGTCTACAAGAGCCAGCTTTCTATTGCGGCCGGGCTCGTGATCATCTTGTTCGGGCTGCATTTTCTCGGCCTCTTGCGAATTCCGTTGCTGTATTCCGAAGCGCGTTATCACACCAATATGCAGGGCGTGAGTTACATCGGGGCCTACATCATTGGCTTTGCCTTCGCGTTCGGCTGGACGCCCTGTGTCGGACCCGTGCTTGCGACGGTGCTGGCGGTCGCCGCAAACGAGGGTAGCGCGGCCTCCGGAGCGCGATTGTTGGCGGTCTATTCGGCCGGCCTTGGTGTGCCGTTCATAATGGCTGCTGTCGCGATCCGTCCGTTCCTGTCGTTCATGCAACGTTTCAAGCGACATTTGGGTACGGTCGAGAAGATAATGGGGCTGGTGTTGGTGCTGACGGGAATTGCCATACTGAATATCTTCCCCTGGTTCAGCCTGCAGGCGCTGGGGCAGTGGATGCTCGAGACGTTTCCCGGCATGGCCTCGATCGAGGAATGGTTCACCTCGAAGTCGCTGCAGACCGATATCATGAAGCAGACCTTGCCGAAACAGTGACACCGCTATGTCGCCGACTTCGACGCCTATTGCTTTGACCATCGCCGGCTCGGACAGCTCGGGCGGCGCTGGCATTCAGGCGGACCTGAAAACGTTCTCGGCGTTTTCCGTTTATGGCGCGTCAGTGCTGACTGCGCTTACGGCGCAGAACACCACGGGTGTGCATGGCGTGCATACGGTGCCGGCCGCGTTCGTGACGCAACAGATCAACGCGGTGTTATCCGATCTCGACGTCCGCGCCATTAAGACGGGGATGCTGGCCAACACTGCGATCGTTGTAGCAGTGGTGGACGCGCTGGCGGCGCACGCTGATCTGCCCGTGATCGTTGACCCCGTGATGGTTGCGACTAGTGGCGATGTGCTGCTCGATCCGGCGGCGATCGACGCCGTGCGCCGACGTCTGATGCCAATAGCGGCGCTGGCGACGCCAAATCTGGCAGAGGCGGCAAGGCTCCTGGACACGGCGCCGGCTGCGACCGTCGCTGAAATGACGGCGCAGGCACATGCCCTGATGGCTTTCGGCTGCCGGGCGGTGCTGTTGAAGGGCGGACATGGAGCGGGTGACGACGCCACAGATGTTCTGTTGGTCGATGGCAGCATCACGGTTTTGACCCGACCGCGTATTTCAACCACCGCGACGCATGGCACCGGCTGCACGCTTTCGGCTGCGATCACGGCATTGATGGCGTCCGGTGTTGCGGTCGGCGATGCGGTCGAACGCGCCAAGTCATATGTCTGGCAAGCGTTGAATGCTGCCCGTGACCTCGGGATAGGTGCCGGTTGCGGGCCGCTCGATCACCTGTACGCCATCAGAAGGGCACCATCGCCGACTTGAAACGTTGTTCGGGTTGTGCGTTCAGTGGTGCTGACTTGCCACTGCAAACTGGTCTAAAGTCTGCGTCGAGTGCCAGTACGGCGGCCGAAGGACGATGAATATGCGCATCGATTGCGTGGCGGAGTTCGCGCGCGCCTTGATAATGGGCGCGGCACTGGCGATTGCCGGCTCGATCGGCGCACGGGCTGCGCCTATCGACGATCTCGCCGGCCGCTGGTCGGGATGGGGCTCGGTGACGCTCGCCAATGGCTCGTCAGAGCAGGTGAAATGTGTCGCCACGTACTTCGTCGAAAGCGGTGGCGCGACCGTCAAGCAGAATCTGCGTTGTGCCTCGACGAGCTACAAGATCGACGCGTCGGCGAATCTTACGAACGCGAATGGACAGCTGACAGGTCAGTGGGAAGAAAAGACCTATGCTGCGATCGGCTCGATTGCCGGCCGCATGACCGGCAGTGGCTTCAATCTTTCGATTCAGGGGCCGGCATTCTCGGCGGCGATGGCGGTGACAACAACGAATTGCAAACAGACTATCGGCATTACACCGACGGGGTTCGATATTTCGCGGATTGCAATCAGCCTGGGTAAGTGTTGAGCGTGAGGGGGGCTCGCGAGGTGTTGCGCTTGGGCCTCGCGTCTCCCGCATACCGCATACAACCCGCAGACATAACTTGAACGGATCGGCGGCCTCTGGCAGAGATTTTGATGCAGCGCGGCGCTGATCATTCGGGGGAATGGTTGGGTGCATGTGGGGCACTTACGGGGGAGAGAGAGTGATGCGGGGCTGACTTCGTCGCCGGTGTCACTCGAAAGCGAAACCGGTCCGGTCATACGGGCCGGTTTTTTTGTGTGCGGATGCGCAACCCATTGCGAGCAGTTGCAGCCGGAACACAGCGCGCTTGGATTCGAGGCAACGATTCAATCAATGAGCGACTCGCGAATTGCAACTGTGTCAATTGTTTTACCACGATGAGCGCGTAACGCGGGTTCCCGAAGCTTCGGGGTAGAGTAGGGGCAGGGTGGTCATGTCAAGAGCGTTTTCAAGTTTGCGCGCACTTCTGATGCACACCGTCGCAATCGTGGCGGTCACCGCCAGCACTTCCACCGCTAATGCCGGTGGCTTTGCCATCCGCGAGCAGTCGACCGAGAGCCAAGGCGCTTCGTTCGCGGGTAACGCCGCCGGCATGGGCCTAAGCGTCATGTTCTGGAACCCGGCAGGTGCCGCCAACAAGCAGGGGCCTGGCATTCACACCGAATCCAACTACGCGCTGATCATTCCGCA
>JBGTIU010000198.1:0-17319 GCA_041745515.1 Hyphomicrobiaceae bacterium
GTCGAGGTGGCACCGCAGTACGATGCGACGACCAACACGGCCCACGCCGGCGCGCAGATGTTGTTCGAGATCTTCTCCGTCGTGGCGATGGCGCGTAGCAGGGGGGCGAAGGGCGGGAGGCGCGGTTGAGATTGAGGCGCATGCGGCTCACTCGTAGGTTGGGTCAAGCTTTTCGCGCGACCCAACACGTTTAGCACCGCTCGTGGAAGTTGGGTCGCGCAAGGGGGCTTGACCCAACCTACGACTGCTTGAATCAGTTTCAGCGACCCAACATTCTACGGCACGAACCATGCGTTATCGCCGAGCGAAAATTGCTGGTGCTACATACTTCTTCGATGTCGACGCCTACGTCATTCTGCCCGATCACATCCATATGCTCTGGACGCTTCCCGACGGCGACGCCAATTTCTCGACACGATGGCGGCTGATCAAGGAGGCATTCACGAAGTCGATTGTGCGAAGCCGCGAACCTCTGGCTCGTAGCGCGAGCCGCGCTGCAAAAGGTGAACAGCCCATCTGGCAACGCCGGTTCTGGGAACACGCGATCCGGGACGAGGCCGATTTCGCGGCGCATGTCGATTACATCCACTATAACCCCGTGCGGCACGGATTGGTATCAGCCGCTCTGGATTGGCCACACTCCAGCTTTGCCGAATGGGTCGAGCGGGGAGCATATGAGCCACATTGGGGTTCGAGCGACATGCCCGCAATGCCGGAATGGGCAGGGCGACATGAGTGAATTGCAAAGGCGTCGCGTGCCGGTGATCCGATCGTAGGTCGCGTAGGTTGGGTCAAGCTTTTCGCGCGACCCAACAATCCACGGCACGCCGCCAAATGTTGGGTCGCGCAAGAGGGCTTGACCCAACCTACGGCTGCTCGCATCAGATCACGGAGCTTGTGCGCCCCATCCATGTCTGTTTACGATCGATCAGTAGTCGATGCTGCGGATCGGGAGTTTTGGGTCATGTGCCTCCCTTAGTTGCACATTTCCGCGTGCCGCCTCAGCGGCGCATTCCCACCCACTCTCACAGCCCCAACTTCATCCCCTCATGGCTCGCGATGAACCCGAGGCGCAGGTAGAAGCGGTACGCGTCGGCTCGCGTCTTATCGGTGGTCAACTGCACGAGCTTGCAGCCGCGCGTTCGGCATTCCTCAATGCCAAACCGCATGAGCGCTTCTCCATGTCCTTGCCCGCGCAAGCGCTGGTCGATGCGCACGGATTCTACCAGGCCGCGCCACATGCCTTGCCGGGATAGCCCTGGGATGAACGTGATCTGCAGATAGCCCGCGATCCGCCTCTCCATGACAAGCACTACGGGCATCTGGTTGGGATCGCGGTCGAGCGTGGCGAACGCCGCCTCGTAACCGGGCAATGCAGCGGGTGAGGCATCCTCGCGGCCACGCCCGAGGTCATCGTCCGCCAGCAAGGCGACGATGCCCGCGACATCCCCAACCGTTGCCCGACGAATGACCACTGCTGTCTGGTTCATTTTGCCTCAAAACCAAAAAACCCCAAATGCTCGGCATTCCCGGGTCTTAGCGCTGCCGCGTCCGGGGAGGTGGTTGAAGGCGCCGCCGTAGGTTGGGTCAAGCGCAGCGCGACCCAACGGGGCCGGCACCACCCGTGGATGTTGGGTCGCGCAAGAGGGCTTGACCCAACCTCCAATCGCGCTGGGCAAGTGCGCCAGCGCGCGACCTGCTTTACCACCGCCGCAAATCCTTTGCCGAAGTCCCCGGGTCTTGGCGCTGCCGCGCCTGCGCCCGGGGAAGCAAACTGAGGGGCCGCTCCGCTCACAGTTCCACCACCTCGATGACACCCGGCATGGTTGATAGAACGCCGATCTGAGTTGGCGTGATGCTGAATCTGGTCTGCGGAAAAGCGAGTTCGACGTCGGCGCTGCCATCCGCTGCACGGAGCACAAGTTCGACGTCACCACCGCGCGCGCCACCGTGGCTCAAGATCCGGCGCAACTCGGTCAGAGGCTCGCCACCGGCCATGATCGCGTGCTCGTCGAGCACGATCTTGACCCCTCGCATGGCATTTGCCGCCGCGGCATCCAGGGCCTCGAGCCCCTGCACGCGCAGCTTGACGTTATCGCCATCAACTTCGGCTTCGACGGCGATGACGACTGCGGTGCCGACCGTCAGCAAGTCGCCGCAGGCATTGAGGGTATCGGAAAAGATCACGGCCTCGAACGAGCCGGTTTGATCGGAAAACATCGCAAAAGCGTATTTCGAACCCTTCTGGCTGCGGCGTTCACGCGCCGACACCACGATACCGGCAAGTCGGCCCGCCGAGGCGCCCCGCTCGGTAACGGCGGCGACGAACTCGGCGTGACTCGTCACACCGACGCCCGCGAAAACGTTTCCGTAGGCATCGAGCGGATGCCCCGACAAATAGAAGCCGATCGCCTTGAACTCCTCGTCAAGCCGCTCCATCGGCGTCCAGACCTTCGCCGGACGCAGGTCAAGCGTCGCGGCATCGTTGCTGCCGGCCGCGCCGCCACCGAATAGGTCGGTCGTGCCGGACGCGGCATCAGCGGCGATGCGCCCAGCCAGCGCCAGTATCTGCTCGACGTTGGCATGTACCAACGACCGGCTCGGCTCGAAGGCATCGAAGGCGCCGCCGGCGGCCAGCATTTCGAGCCCGCGTTTGTTGAGAACCTTCGGATTGAGGCGACGGGCGAAATCGGCGAGATCGTGGAACGGGCCTCTGGCGTCGCGCTCTTCGACGATGGCGCGGATTGCTCCCTCTCCGATGTTTTTCAGGGCGGCAAGCGAATAGCGAATGGCTTTTTTGGATCCGCCTGGCGACTTGTTTGATTTGCCCGGCGACTCTCCTCCGGAGAGCCGGCCGCCGGGCGGGGAAGGAGGTGCGTCTGACTCACCTTCTTGCCCTCTCCCCGTTTTTGACGGGGAGAGGGAGAGACCAGCGCGCGAGGGCTGGTCGAGGGTGAGGGGCGGCAACGGGTTCATATCGATTGTCGCATCCGACTCCGCACTCGCGGAGCCGGCCGGATGCGACGGGGCCTGTTGCCGCCCCTCACCCTCGGCCCGATGAAGGATCGGGCCTCTGCCCTCTCCCCGTGAAAATCGGGGAGAGAGGGATGCTGCCATATAAGATGGCACCGCGCCGGGTGGGGCATTCTGCTCAACCAAAAACTCCACCGCCGAGCCGTTGACGCACGGTGGCAGCACCGCGATGCCGGTCCGTTTGGCCTCGGCTGCGAACATTGCCAGCTTGTCGGTATTTCCCAAATCGAGCGTCATGGATGCAGCGAGGAACTCCTCCGGACAGTTCGCCTTGAGGTAGGCCGTGTGATAGCTGACGAGCGCATAGGCCGCTGCGTGGCTTTTGTTGAAGCCGTAGCCGGCGAACTTGTCGACCAGCTGGAAAATGCCGATCGCTTCGGACTTCTTGACGCCGCGCTCGATGGCACCAGCGACGAAGCGCGCCTGCTGCGCCGCCATCTCGGCCTTGTCCTTCTTGCCCATGGCCCGGCGCAACAGATCGGCCTGGCCGAGGGTATAGCCGCCCATCACCTGGGCGATCTGGATCACCTGCTCCTGATAGATGATGACGCCGTAGGTCTCGCGCAGAATGCCGACCAGCAACGGGTGCAGGCAGTCGACCGGCTCCTCGCCGTGCTTGCGGTTGATGTAGGTCGGGATGTTGTCCATCGGCCCCGGCCGATAGAGTGAGAGCATGGCGATGATGTCGTCGAACCGGTCGGGCTTGAGCTTTTTCAAGCTGTCGCGCATGCCCGTCGATTCCAACTGGAACACGCCGACCGTATCGGCCCGCGCCAGCAGTTCGTAAGTCGGCTTGTCGTCGAGCGGCAGCTTCAACAGGTCGATGTCGATGCCGCGGCCTCGGGCGATCAGCTGCACGGCTTTGTGCAGAACAGTGAGCGTTTTCAGACCGAGGAAATCGAATTTGACGAGCCCCGCCTGCTCGACCAGTTTCATGTTGAACTGACTGACGGCAAAGTCCGACTTGGGATCGCGGTAGAGCGGCACAAGCTGATCCAGCGGCCGGTCGCCGATCACGATGCCGGCGGCATGCGTCGATGCGTGCCGGTATAGGCCTTCAAGTTTCTGGGCAATCTCGAGCAGCCGCGCCACAATCGGATCGTTGTCGCGCTCCGCCTGCAGCTTGGGCTCGCCCGCGATCGCCTCGGGCAGCGTTACCGGTTTGGCCGGATTGTTCGGCACCATCTTGCAGAGCCGGTCGACCTGGCCGTACGGCATCTGCAATACCCGGCCGACATCGCGCAGCACCGCGCGCGCCTGCAACTTGCCGTGCGTGATGATCTGGGCGACGCGATCATGGCCGTATTTCTGCTGGACGTAGCGGATCACCTCGTCGCGCCGATCCTGGCAGAAATCGATGTCGAAATCCGGCATCGATACGCGTTCGGGATTGAGGAAGCGCTCGAACAGCAAGCCGAACCGCAGCGGGTCGAGATCGGTGATCGTCAAGGCCCAGGCGACGACCGACCCCGCACCCGACCCACGGCCCGGGCCGACAGGGATGCCGTTCGCCTTCGACCATTTGATGAAGTCAGCGACGATCAGGAAGTAGCCGGGGAATTTCATCGACGTGATGACGTCGAGCTCGAACGCCAACCGCTTTCGGTAGTCGTCGGCGGTGAAGCCGGGCGCCGGTTCGTTGTCGATCAGGCGCGCTTCGAGGCCGGCCTCGGCTTGCCGTTTCATCTCGTTGGCTTCGGCGGCGAGCTGAACCTCCTCCGACGCGCCCGCCTGGGTTCTGACAAATCGCGGCAGAATCGGTTTGCGGGCCTCGGGGCGGAACACGCATCGCATGGCGATTTCGATCGTGTTTTCCAGCGCCTCCGGCAGATCGGCGAACAATGCCATCATCTCGCCGGCACTCTTGAACCCGTGTTCGCGCGTCACGCGCCGTCGGTTGTCCTCGACAAGATAGGCGCCATCGGCGATGCACAGCAATGCGTCATGCGCCTCGTAGTCGTCGGGCGACGCGAAATAGACCTCGTTGGTCGCAACGATCGGCAGCTCAAGCTCATAGGCCAGCCGAAGCAGCTGCGGCTCGACCTGCGCTTCGTGCGCCAGGCCGTGGCGCTGAACTTCGACATAGAGTGACGAGCCAAACATCTTCGCGAGCGATTTCAGCCGCGCCGTTGCAAGCTCGACCTGGCCGTCACGAAGTGCGCGGTCGATCGGACCATCGGGACCACCAGTCAATGCAATCAGGCCTGGCGCATGTTGCCGCAATGCGTCGAGCTTGACGTGGGCCGCCTCGTCGTCGGCGGAATCCAGATAGGCCTTGCTGGCCAACCGCATCAGGTTTGCGTAACCGGCCTCAGTGCCGGCCAACAGCGCAATCGGCCCTGCTGGTTTCGACTGCTGCTCGGTGCGTATCGATCGGGGCAATCTGTCGTTGCGTGCGGTATCGCCGAAATCCGTCGCCAGCGTGCAGCCGATGATCGGCTGGACCCCGGACGAACTGAGCTTCTCGGAGAACTCGAGGGCGCCGAACATGTTGTTCGTGTCGGTCAGACCGACAGCGGGAAATTCCTGCTGTTCCGCGATTTTCGCGATTTTCGCGATGGGTAGCGCGCCCTCGAGCAGCGAATATGCCGAATGCACCTTCAGATGAACAAAGCCGGCCTTTGCAGATCGGGATTTCGCGGACGGCAGCGCCACGCGGGCCAGCGCTTCCGCTTTTTCGTTCAGTTTACGAATCGCGTCTGTCATGCCGTCGAGCATAGTCCAGGAAAGCGCTTGCGTAGACCATCGCACGCTCCCCTGTGGACCGATACTGGACAACTGCTGCGTGCATTGCCGTTTATTCGGCGCCCGCAGTCACAATAAGGCGCGGTGCCTCTGCATGTCCTCGTTGTGGCGATGGCGCGCTTGGACCGCCGTAGTTCGGGCTGAACGGCTCACGCGGGTCGTCGGGTTCGGCCTGGCGGCGGCGCAACGGCAGGGCCGGCGCTTCCTTGATCGGGTCGCCGGGCTCGGTCTCGTATCTGGGTCCAGCCGCGATCCTTGGACTGTCCGCCGGCACTGCCCCAGCCCAGGCGGGCTGCTGATCCTGAGCAGACCGCGAATTGCTGCAAGCCCCGGTTGCAGCGGCGGTCAAAACTATCAACAACACACATGCAAGCCGCCGAGGCGACGACGATGACTGAGCAAAACGCATGGCAACTGGAACTCCGACAGACGCGACGAACTGCCGGATGAAACTGCCATGACGTGGTTAACCCGCGGATAACGCCTGTGCCGGGGGGAAGGAAAATCGCGCTTCTGATGAACAACAGATGAACGAAGCGTTCAGAAACGGTTCAATCCAAACGATCCAAGTTGCATTCACCTTGCACCTGCGACTTTCCCGGCGTGATCCACGGGGCTGAACCCGCAAGGGGGTTTGGCCCCGCTTTTTTGTGCGGCGATGTTTCCCTTCCCTCTCCAGTTGAAATTGCCGGTCGCCTTGCAAGTGGCTATGGTCACCTCCAGTTGAGGTCTGTTGTCTCGGACCCTTCGAACGGAGAACCCCCATGACGTTCAAACTGGCCGATTTGCCTTATGCCTACGATGCGCTGGTGCCGCATATGTCGGCCGAAACACTGCAGTTCCACCACGACAAGCATCATCAGGCCTACGTCGACAACGGCAATAAACTAGCCGGCCCCGGCACCAAGTATGAAGGCAAGGCAATCGATGAAATCTGCAAAATGGCGTTTGCCGCCAAGGACATGCCAGTCGTCAACAACATTGGGCAACACTATAACCACATGCACTTCTGGAAGTGGATGAAGAAGGGCGGCGGCGGCAAGAAGCTGCCAGGCAAGCTCAGCCCCCACGTCGACACCTATGGTGGCTTCGACAAGCTGCGCACGGATTTTGTCCAGGCAGGCGTTACACAGTTCGGCTCGGGCTGGGCCTGGCTCGCGCTTCGGAACGGCAAGCTCGAAATCGCGAAAACGCCGAACGGCGAGAACCCGCTGATGCATGGCGCCAGCCCAATTCTCGGCGTCGACGTCTGGGAACACAGCTATTATATCGACTATCGCAACGCCCGGCAGAAGTACTTGGAAGCCTTCTTCGACAGCCTCGTGAACTGGGACTATGTGGAAGAGATGCTCGGGCACGCCAAGTAGGCGCTCGACCATGGATGGCGTTATTCTGCAGACCTGTTGCCATGACGAGCGATCGGCATGGCAACAGGTCTTGATCTCCCGTCTGTGGCCTGACGGCAACGACTGTTGGTGGGCACGCCCCTGGCTGCCATATCCCAACCTTGCGGGGTACACAGCAAGCGCCTAATCATGACGCCTTCGCTGCGTTTTCCGGAGCTGGCGTTTGTTAGTGTTCGCACCGCGTTTTTGCGTTCGACGTATCATTGCCTTGGCGCTATCGGGCATGCTGCCGGCGATCGCCGGTTGCAGCACCCTCGACGCACGCAATGCGGTGCCCAACCCCGTCCTTGCGCAGCAGGCCGTGCCGCTCGATCTGGCCGGCGTGCGGTCGTGGGGCGATGAAGTCCCGACGGACCTGCTTGCCGAAGTCAAACGTCGGCTGCCCAACATGCCGAAGCTTGCGGGTCATCGAACGGCCGGGCGTGATGGCCGGCCGCTGGTCGAGGTGCTTGCTCTATCTGGTGGCGGCGGCGACGGGGCATTCGGGGCCGGTCTGTTGAGTGGCTGGACGGCGCGCGGCGACCGGCCCGAATTCGAAGTCGTCACCGGGGTCAGCGCCGGCGCGATCATTGCGCCATTCGCCTTCCTCGGCCCCAGATATGATCGCCGCCTGAAGGAAATCTGGACCCAGTACGAGACCAACGAACTCGTTATCGCCTCCATCCTGCCGGGTTTGCTCGGCGGCCCGGCACTTTCCGACACGACGCCGATGGCGAACCTAATCGCCAAGTACGTCAATCGCCAGATGCTCGACGAGGTCGCGCACGAGTACCGGCGCGGCCGCATTCTTCTGGTCGGTACCACCAACCTCGATGCGCAGCGGCCGGTGACGTGGAACATGGGCGAAATCGCGGCAAGTGGTCACCCGGGCGCGCTGCAGCTGTTTCGCGACGTCATTTTGGCCTCGGCCGCGATCCCCGGCGCCTTTCCACCGGTCAACATCTCCGTAGTAGCCGATGGCAAGGTCTACGAGGAGATGCACGTCGATGGTGGCACCACGCGGGAGGTGTTCGTGGCGCCGGTCGATCTGCCGTTCAGGGCCTTCGACCGGCTCTATGAAAAACGGCCGGTACGCCGCTTCTACATCATCAAGAACGGCAAACTCGGCGCGGAATACGAGGCGGTTAGTCAGCGCACTATTCCGATCGCAACGCGCGCGATCGCGACGTTGATCAAGAGCCAGCATCGGGGCGACCTCTACCGGATCTACCGCATGGTGCAGGACGACCATGCGGACTTCAATCTGGCAGCCGTGCCCGACAGCTTCAATGTCGTGGCCAAGCAGGTGTTCGACACGACCTATCAAAGAGCCCTGTTCCAGGAAGGCGAGCGCTTCGGGAGCGCCGGCGCATCATGGATGAAGTTGCCGCCGCAGTCCCCCGGGCACCCATAACAGCGGCCCGCCACGATTTACTGTGTTTTGACTACCGGCGTGGGACCGGCGGCAGCTGGTGCCGTGGCCGTTGGCGACGCGGTCTTCTTCGTCGCAACAGATGCCTTCGATGGCAGCGAAGAGGCGGCGGAAGGCTTGGTATCGGATGTCGCGTTCTTGCTCGCGATTGCCCGGGCAGGCTTGGTTGCGGGGACTGCCGATCCGGCCGGCGCAGCCTTGGCCGTGGCTGCCGGCTTCGTCGCGACAGCCCTTGAAGGCGTGGTCTTGGCGCCGGCCTTCAAACGAGGATCGATCTTTGGAGTTGGCGGCTGCACACGCCGGATCGGCAGCACTAGCGGTTCGATCGGCTTGGCCGTGGTTGCGAGGGGCCCCGACGCCTGCTGGGTTAGCCCAGCATCAGGCACAAACATGAGTGCAACAACGCTCACACAAGCGACTGCAAAGCCGGTACGCATTTTGAGAACCCCGTTCAGCGCAGCCCCCGCTGTGCTCAATACTTCCAGCGACAGGTCTTGGTTTTCTTATCGAAGTGCATAAGCACGGCGCATTTTCCCGCGCCATTCTTGGGGCGGCCATCACCGGCAATCACCGGGCCGAGAACCACAGCCGCGACGACGATGGCCGCCAGAATGGCAATCGTGGTATTATTCATCAGTTCGTTCCGGCGATAATGTGACTCGGCAAAACCCTAATAGACCGGCGCTCGCTTGTCACGCTTTGGAGCTGACAAGCGCCCAAATGCAAGAGAGCCGAGGCAGCGGCGCCCCCGGCTCTCTTGGTTCGAGTTGAGGGCGCACACCAACCGAGTGCTCAGTTCCGCCGGCGACGCCCTATGGATGGAGATTAAGCCCAGCCAAATTACTAACTGGCCCAAGCCTCCATTTTCGGCTGCCACTGCCTTTTCACAGCATCAGCCTTCTAGGCTGACATCCAGCACTTGCCATCGGATGAATTCCACTTTCGAGTGGTCAGCATCAGGACGCGGCCCCGGCAACGGCGCCGGGCGACGAAAAACGCGATCGAACCAGCGCTAAGAGCCAGTATCAGTCATCGCTTCGTCAATCTCCTTTCGTTCGACCTGGAGTTCTCGAATCACGCATTACTACATCAACGTGTAAGCTGGCCGCAGCCGAATTGTCACCCGCATTTGCATCGGCTCAGCGCCACCTGGCACAGATCGTTCACAGTCTCGTTGCATTGTGCCTGGGCACAATTCCAATCCGGGATGGCGGGCCGCAACGGAGTGCGATAGTTAGTTTTCATGTCGCACAACACCTTCGGCCACCTGTTCCGTGTCACCACGTGGGGCGAAAGCCACGGGCCCGCGATCGGCTGCATTGTAGATGGCTGCCCACCGGGCATCGAACTGACGGTCTTCGACATCCAGGATTTTCTCGACAAGCGGCGTCCGGGGCAATCCCGCTACACCACGCAGCGGCAGGAACCCGATGCGGTAAGAATCCTATCCGGCGTGTTTGCGAACGATGCCGGCGTGCAGGTCACAACCGGCGCACCGATTGCGCTCGAGATCGAAAATGTCGACCAGCGCTCCAAGGATTACGGTGAAATCAAGGACAAGTTCCGCCCCGGTCATGCAGATTTCACCTACTGGGAGAAATACGGCATCCGCGACTACCGAGGAGGCGGGCGTTCGTCGGCGAGGGAAACAGCCTGCCGGGTGGCGGCAGGCGCGGTCGCCCGCAAGATACTGTCCGGCGTCGCCTTACGCGGTGGCCTGGTGCAGATGGGGCCACACCGCGTCGACCGGAGCCGACTCGACTGGGATGCGGTCGATGACAATCCGTTCTTCTGTCCTGATCCGGGATCGGTGCAGGCTTGGGCGGGATATCTCGACGGCGTACGCAAGTCCGGCTCGTCTACCGGCGCCGTAATAGAAATCGTTGCCGAAGGCGTGCCGGCCGGCTTGGGCGCGCCCCTTTACGGCAAGCTCGACCAGGACTTGGCGGCGGCGATGATGAGCATCAATGCGGTCAAGGGCGTCGAAATCGGTGACGGCTTTGCCACCGCCGCACTCTCGGGCGAGGACAATGCGGATGAAATCCGCATTGACGCTGGTGGACAGCCACTGTTCCTGTCGAACCATGCCGGTGGCATTCTCGGCGGCATTTCGACCGGCCAGAACATCGTCTGCCGCTTCGCTGTCAAGCCAACCTCGTCCATCCTGACGCCGCGCCGCACCATAGATCGGCATGGCCAGGAGATAGAGATCTCGACCAAGGGCCGGCATGATCCCTGCGTCGGCATCCGCGCTGTGCCGGTCGGCGAAGCCATGATGGCGATCGTGCTCGCCGACCACCTGCTGCGGCATCGCGGGCAGGTCGGAATCGGCGGTTGATTGTTCGCGCCAAACTCGCGGCGGCAGAGCCATTCAGCTACCGGCGCGATCCGCTCGTGCCGCCCTTTCCCGACGACAAGGCGCTGATCGTCTATGACGGCGTCTGCGTCCTGTGCTCGCATTTGATGCAGGCCATCGCCCGGCGGGACACTGCTGGCTATTACCGCTTCACCAGCGCACAATCGCCACTGGGGCAAGCGCTGTCGCAGCACTATGGCCTCGATACCGAGACACTCGAGACCGTGCTGCTGATCGAACAGGGCCGGCCCTGGGCCAAGTTCGATATGGTGACCCGCGTAGCGGCCCGGCTCGGTGGCATCTATCGCGGCTTGCAATTGTTCGCCATTCTGCCACGAGCCGCGCAGGACGGGTGTTACGATCGGCTCGCAAGGGACCGCTATCGATTGTTCGGCCGCTCCGATGTTTGCATGCTGCCGGACCCAAGCTGGCGGGCGCGAGTCATTGAGTGAAGGAGGCACGCCTTTGTCCGCAACAAGCCATGTCAAGGCGATCGTGTTCGATGTGTTCGGCACGGTGGTCGATTGGCGCTCCTCGGTCATTGCAGAGCTGACGCGCTTCGGACGCGAGCGCGGCCTCGATCATGACTGGATCAGTTTCGCCGATGACTGGCGCGGGCTCTATCAGCCGGCGATGGAAGAAGTGCGTTCCGGGCGCCGTCCGTTCGCAATTCTCGACGATCTGCATCGCGAGAGTCTGGTCAAACTGCTTGACCAGCGCGAGGTTAGAGGCCTGCAGCGTCACGAGATCGAACACCTCGTGACGATCTGGCATCGGCTCGATCCTTGGCCCGACATGCCCGGCGGCCTTGGCCAGCTGGCCACGCGCTTCCTCACCGGTACCTTGTCGAACGGCAACGTCGGCCTGCTGACAAGGCTTGCCAAGTTCGGCCACCTCCCGTTCGACGTGATTCTTGGCGCGGAAACAGCGCAGGCCTACAAGCCTCTTCCCGAGGCCTATCTGCGCACAGCGGCGCTGCTCAATCTGAGACCAGAGCAAATGATGCTGGCCGCAGCCCACAATGGCGACCTCGCGGCGGCAGCGGCGGTCGGCTATCGGACAGCGTTCATCGAGCGCCCCACCGAGCACGGCCCAAACCAAACCACCGATCGCAAGGCCGACCAAGCCTGGGACGTCGTGACCGACAGCTGCTACGGCCTCGCCGATGCGATGGGTTGTTCTTAGGCAACCTTCCGGCGCACCATCAGCTTCGACAGGAACACCGGGTTGCTCGACACCGCCGCGAGGCCGGCGGAAGAAAATACCTCATCGAGATTGTCGATGGCGTAGTGCCGAAAATAGGGCTCGTGAAACCGCACTGGAAAATTCTCCAGCAGCCCGTCCCAGCCAGGACGGTCGCCCATCTGCAAACTGTCGATGAAGACGAACAAGCCGCCCGGTTTCAACACGCGAGCAATTTCGGCAGTCACCCGCCGGCGCACGTCGGGTGGCAGCTCGTGAAACAGGAAAATGCAGGTGGCGATGTCCTGGCTGGCATCAGCGACGTCCAGCTGTTCGGCGTTGCCCGGAGCGAAGTCAACGGGTCGTAAGCCCCGACAATGCCGCCGCGCTTCAGCAAGATAAGTCTCCGACAGATCGATGCCGGCCAGTCGCATCGCCGGAAACGCGAGCCGCAGCTGCCGTAGGAAGCGCCCTGTTCCGCAGGCGACGTCGAGCGCCGCCAGTTGGCGCTGGTCGCGCCCGGCAGCAAACTCCGCAATGGGGCGAAGCGCCGCTCGCCGCATCACATTGGCGCTGCCGTAGAAAAGCGTCTCGACCTGCACGTCGTAGAGCTTCGCCGACTGCTCCGACAGGTAGCCACCGGTCTGGAAGTGGAAGTCCTGCGTGTAATAATCGGGTAGATTCGCGGATTGAGGCATACTCCGCGCGGTGCCGGCATCCGCGGCCTGACGCCGCTGAAACGCCTGGGGCAGATCAGTCAGCATAAGCCGCAACCGTTGAAGGTGCTCGCCGAAGCCGCCTGGCTCATCATTCATCTGAGGATAGAGGCCGGCGCGGATCGCCGCTGCGTCGTTGAGAAATACCGAAGCCATATCCGTCAGAAGTTCCTGCCGCGACGGCACGGGACGGGTCGGCTTGCCGGCTGGTCTGGCACCTAGGCGTTGCGTCCGCCGATCGACCATCCGGTTGATACCGTAGTACCAGCCGAACCGCAGCGAGTTGCCGGCCAGTTGCGCCGCCTGTCCCAGCGTATTGGGCATCGAAGACTCCCAACGAGATCGCAAGCATCCGTACCATTCTACACTTGGACAATTGCAACTGCACGCGGGCCAGATGTCGCGCTCAATCGCCATCGGCCTTGGCGGGCGGATCATGTCTGGCCTAAGCTGCGAATTGGAAACATGGCCTTTGTCCCACCGTACACACGAGGAGGATGCATGCTTTGCCGGCTCGCCCGCCGCTTGGTCACGAGGCTGCTCTGCATGTTGCCGCTTGCGGTCCTTGGCACCACACAGCTAACCGCCGCGGCGCCAGACCGCTGCCTCGCGTTTGCCGAGGCGCCGGCAGTTCCACGGCTGCACAAGGCCAAATTCGAGCCGGTCCAACTGAAGCCGGCCGAAGTCCGCTTGAGCTTCATGGGACACTCGACCTTCCTGATCGAAAGCGCAGCGGGCGTTCGGATCGCCACCGACTACAACGATTATTTCCGACCGCAGATGGTGCCCGAGATCGTCACCATGAACCGGGCGCACGACACCCATTATTCGAACAATCCGGACCCGGGCATCAAGCACATCCTGCGCGGCTGGAACCCCGACGGCGGGCCGGCACAGCACGATGTGACGCTGTTGGACGTCCGCGTCCGCAACATCCCGACCAATACGCGAGACTTCCAGGGCGGCACGCTTGTTTACGGCAACTCGGTGTTCGTCTTCGAGATCGCCGGGCTATGCATCGCACACCTTGGTCATCTGCATCACACCCTGACGGTGCAGCAATTGGGCCAACTTGGCCAGATGGACGTGGTCCTGGTGCCAGTCGATGGCAGTTACACCATGGACCTCGACGGCATGATCGAAGTCCTCAGGGCAATCAAGGCGCCGCTGATGATCCCGATGCACTATTTTTCCAGCTTCACGCTCGAGCGCTTCATTGCGCGTGTGCGGGACGCGTTCGAGATCGAGCAGAGCACGCAACAGAGCATCGTCGTCAGCCGCGCGACGCTGCCGCCGAAACAGAAAGTCCTCGTGCTGCCGGGGCGCTGATAGTGAAATCCTCAGCGGTATCGTTTCTGCGGTGGGCGCTGACTGCCGGCGCCGGGCGGCGGCCCGGAGCGGACATCCTTGTGGCGGAAGTTGATGCGGCCTTTGGTGAGGTCGTAGGGCGTCATCTCGACCGTGACCTTGTCACCGGCCAGAATACGAATTCGGTTCTTCTTCATGCGGCCAGAAGTGTAGGCGACCACCTCGTGACCATTCTCCAACTTGACGCGGCAGCGCGCGTCTGGAAGCACTTCGCTGACGACGCCCTCGAATTCGAGAACTTCTTCCTTCGCCATATACGATCCTCGATTAGCGCCCGACCGGGTGCTCAGGTAGTTGAATGGGCCACAAACGCCGAATAGCGGGCAGACGTCAAGGTCCGCCCGCGCAAGAGCCGGTAATTCAGTGGGGTATCTTGCTCAGAGTGCGCGCAGATTGACTGCCGACGACTTGCCGTTTCGCCCGCGCTCCAAATCGTATGATAGTTTTTGACCCTCTCGCAGACCAGTCATGTTGGCACGCTCGACCGCCGAGATGTGCACAAAGACGTCTGCTCCACCTTCGTCTGGTTGAACAAACCCATAGCCTTTTTGGCCGTTAAACCACTTCACAGTGCCAGTCGCCATCTTAAGTCCTCTGGTATTGTAACGCCGGCCCACGCGGAATTGCCGTGGGTCATCAAATCACGCTCCGGGCGAACTAGGTCGGCTAGTAGCCTCTCCAATACGTGCGTCCTGCCGCAGCGACCTATCTTATATGATCCAGGAGAGGCGAATCGGCAACAGGAAAAGCAACAATTTTCGTGTTAACCCATGCTGTTGCGTCGACGCGAGTGCTGCTGCTTGCCAACCTTCCCGCTCGCGCTCGCCGTACCAATGCTTTTTCAATTTCGCCCTCGAACAGAGCTCCGAATACCATGCGCACGCCTTCCCAGGAATTTTCCGCTCTCGACATGGCTCTGGGGTTCCTTGCCGCCGCGATCGCCGTGCTCGCCGTTCATCAGGGCATCATCTACTTACTTGGCACCTACAAATTCCTGCCGCCAGCGGTACAGGCTTGGTCGATGAAACCGTTCGGGCCATTCAACGTGCCAACGGTATTAAACAACGTATTCTGGGGCGGGCTGTGGGGTGTGTTGTTTGCCCTCGTCTGGCCGAAACTGCCGGGTGGCGCGATGTGGCTGCGCGGGCTGATCTTCGGCTTGCTGGTGCTGTTGTTCAGCAACTGGATGTTGCTGCCGCTGATCAAGGGCAAGGTCTTCGGTCAAGCCAATCAGGTCTTTTTCGCCGGTTTCGATCCGCAACGCATGCTGATCGGCGCGGCAATCCTTGGCGGATTCGGCTTGGCTCTCGGGCTGTTGTTCGGTTTGATGCGAGGCCGAAGCTGACCCGTTGCGTTCGATGCATGGGTGTTGAGGAAGGCAGGCAATGCACAGAGTAGCAGCGGCTGTCGTCGCGCTAATGTGGTTACTTGCGATTTCACCAGCCAAGGCCCAGTCGAATGCGCCGATTGAAGCCGTTATCGCGCGCCAGCTCGACGCCTTCAAACGCAATGACGCTGCCACCGCATTTGCGATCGCGTCGCCGATGATCCAGGGCATGTTCGGTGATGCAGTCGCTTTCCTGCGCATGGTCGAGAATGGCTATCCTCAGATCTTCCGTGCGCGCTCGACGAGATTCGTCAAACTTGCAACCGTCGAGGGGCGGCTGATCCAGACCGTGCTGATCGAGGGGCTCGACGGCAGCGTCATCACCGCCGCCTACGAGATGGTCGAGATCGACGGCCAATGGCGCATCAACGGCGTAACACTTGCGCGCGGGGAAGCCGCGTGACGCCACCTTTTTACGCTTTGGCGAGCGCGCGCTCGAGAAAGTCGAGCCGGTCCTGACCCCAGAAGATCTCACCGGAAGGCAGCACATAGCTCGGCGCGCCGAACACGCCACGGCTGACGGCTTGCGCGGTGTACTGGTCGTGCTGGGCGTCTAGTTCAGCATCGGTTGGGTCCTGCAGCTTCGCCACGTCAATGCCAGCGCGTTCCGCTGCGGCCGCGAGCACAATTGCATCCGCGATGTTTTCCTCCCGCTCCCAAAGTGCGCAGCCGATCTCGGACGAAAAGCGAACCGCATCGAGGGCCGCGGCCTTGGCACGCAGCACCATTCGGGTGCCGGCCGTCTCATCGGCAGGGAAGAACTTCGGTTCTAAATTGAGCGGTCGGCCATGAAACGCGCGCCAGCGCTTCAGCTCCATCACGCGATAGGCGCGCCGCTCCGGCGCGCGCCGTGCCAGCGGCAAGCCGCCGGTCTTCTCGAATACCGCACCGAATTTCGCCGGCTTGATGTCGATGCTTGCGCCGGCCGCTTCTGCAATCGTCATCAATCGACGGCTGCCCAGGTAGGTCCACGGCGAGTTGAGCGAGATATAATAGTCGATCGCGGTCATCGGGATTATCCTTCGAAAGCCTTATCGGCGAGCGGTTTCAAGTCCGCCATGATCCGGTCGGCCGGCATATCCGGATACTCGGCAGGTGCGGCGGTTCGATTGACCCACACCGTTCGGAAGCCGAATACTTGAGCGCCCGCCACATCCCAGCGGTTCGACGATTGGAACGAAACCTTGCCTGGCGCGATGCCATAGTGATCCGTCACCAGCCGGTAAACTTTGGCGTCGGGCTTGAAGATGCCAGCTTCGTGCACGGTGATGGCGCGATCGAAAAGCGCCGACAATCCGGCCGACCTGACCGCCGCGTCGATCATGTCGGGATCGCCGTTGGTCAGGATCGCCAAGGTCGCGCCGCGCGACTTGAGGCTCGCCAGCACGCCCGGCACTTCCGGATAGGCCGACAAAGTTTCATAGGCCTGAATGAGCTTCGGCTTGATCGCGTCCGGTATGCCGCCGACCACGCGGCCCGCGTAGTCGAGGCTGCGCTCGGCCAGCAGCCGGAACGAGGTGTGCCGGCCGGTCTGCGCGTGGATCCATGTATACTCGAGATGCTTCGTCCGCCAGACCTGCGACATCCGTTCCCAGTCTGGTCCGATCTCCGCCTTGAAACGGCTCGCGGCCGAATGCACATCGAACAGCGTGCCGTAAGCGTCGAAAACGTAATGCTGGATCATGGGCTGCGTCCGCGGATCAGATTGATGATGC
>JBGTIU010000199.1:0-21687 GCA_041745515.1 Hyphomicrobiaceae bacterium
GAGTGCCGCTGCCGACACGCGTTCCGCGCGCCGGCCGGCAGCGGGGAAGATCGGCCGCCGCATCCGGCCGGCTCCGCGGAGCGGAGTCGGATGCGGCCAATTAGAGAGACCATTCATGCATTCGACCGACCAGCTGGCTAAGCTTCGCACCTTCGACACACCGACGATCTGCAACGCGCTGGAGATCATCGATCCGAAATATCGGCTGACCGGCTTTACGATCAAGCCGCTGCACTGTCCATTTCCCGATCTGCCGCCAATCGTCGGCTACGCGCGGACGGCGACGATCCGCGCGACCCATACCAACGAAGCCGAAGGCAAAGCCGGCAAGGCGCAACGACTTGCCTATTACGAGTACGTCGCAGGCGGCGGTTCTGCCCCAAGCGTCATGGTGATCCAGGATCTCGACGGCTCGGACGTGGGTTATGGGGCGTTCTGGGGGGAAGTGCAGAGCGCAGTTCATAAAGGGCTTGGCTGCGAGGGCGTCGTCACGGACGGCTCGATCCGCGACATCGCGCAGTGGGCCCCGCATTTCCAGGCCCTTGCCGGTTCGATTTCGCCAAGCCATGCCTGGGTACATTTGGCCGACTTCGGCAAACAGGTGCGCGTCGCCGGCATGATCGTTCGCTCCGGCGATCTCATCCATGCCGATCAACACGGGGCGTGCGTCATCCCGCACGGCGTTGCTGAGAAAATTCCCGCCGCTTGCGATCTTCTGACCCGCAGGGAAGCAGTGATCCTCGACGTCGCCCGCAAACCGGGCTTCACCATCGACCACCTGCGCGACGCCTTGAACAAAATGGAAGAAATTCATTGATCCGGCATGCAACCTTGCCGCCCGATTGACATTGAGCACAATGGAATGTCGAAGCGTGGGTGCATGAAGATGAGACGGTGCTGTCGACTGCTGCCATTGTTCCTCGCTGTGCTCCTGGGGCCGCCTGCCGGTACCGTCGTCGCGCGAGCCGAGATCACCAATGCTCCGCCTCCGACTGCCAGGAGTGCCATCAAGGTCGAAACCGTGGCGACCGGGCTCGTCCACCCCTGGGGGCTGCAATTCCTGCCTGACGGGCGCATGCTGGTCACGGAGCGTCCGGGCCGGTTGCGGATCGTCGGCCGGGATGGCGCGCTGTCGACGCCGGTCGATGGCGTACCGAAGGTCGCCGCGATCAATCAGGGCGGACTGCTCGACGTGGCGCTCGATCCGAACTTCGCAGCCAATGGCCATGTTTATCTGGCCTTCTCCGAACCGCGCGACGGGGATCGCAATGGCACCAGCGTAGCGCGCGGACGACTGGTCTTCGGCGGCACAGGTGGAAATCTGCAGGACCTGAAGATCATCTTCAGGCAGGAGCCGGCCACCACTGGCGGTCTGCATTTCGGTTCTCGCTTGGCGTTCGCCGACGACGGCACGCTGTTCGTGACGCTGGGCGAACGCTTCCAGCGCGACTACGCGCAGGATCTACGCAGGCACTGGGGCAAGGTCGTGCGCATTACCTCCGACGGCTCATTCCCCCCCGACAATCCCGTGCTCGATGCGGGTGCCGCGCGGGGCATCTGGAGCTGGGGCCATCGCAATGCCCAGTCGGCGGCGATTCACCCGGCGAGCCGCAAACTGTGGATCGTCGAGCACGGTGCCCAGGGTGGCGACGAGATCAACATTCCCGCGAAGGGCCGCAACTACGGTTGGCCGGTGATCGGCTATGGCATCGATTATTCGGGAGCCAAGATCCATGCCAGCGTGCGTCGCGACGGCATGGAACAGCCGATATACCACTGGACGCCGTCGATCGCGCCGTCGGGCATGGCGTTCTATACCGGCGACCGCTTTCCTGCCTGGAAAGGCAATCTGTTCGTCGGCGCGCTTGCAGGACGGCATCTGGCGCGCCTGGTGCTCGACGGCGAGACAGTCATCGCCGAGGAGCGCTTGCTGACTGATTTAGCCGAGCGCATCCGCGACGTCCGCCAGGGGCCTGACGGCATGCTTTGGGTGTTGACCGATGGCACCCGAGGACGACTGCTGCGGCTCGTGCCGGCGTCATAAGGCCAAATGGCGGCAAGCATTCCGCCGCCGCAGCGGCATTACTGAGAAAGCACGCCCGCAGTGCTCGCGGGCGTGCTCTAGAATTCTTCGATGCCGCTCAGGCTCCGACGGCGTCGGTCGTGCATTTCTTGGTAAAGCTCGACTTCGCGGCGCCGGCCAACTTCTTTTCATCGGCAGATTTGTTGCAGGCGGCCCCGGCGTCGGACTCGCACTTGGTCATGAACGATTTCATCGCGGCGCCGGCAAGCTTTTTGTCGGTGGCTTGCGCCTTGCAGGTGACGGGCGCGGCAGCTGGAGCCGCCGCTTTAGGGGCAGGTGTCTGAGCCACCGCCGCGGTGGCCGCAAGAGCAGCCGCCGCGATAACCGCTAGAACCTTCATGTTGAACTCCATGGTTGGACCGGCATCGATCTACGCAGAGCGCCGATGACCAACCATAACCGCTGATTCATGACCCGTTCAAGGCCGTTGTCCGCGCCCAGGCATGGCCCCGTCCCGGCGATCGGATATCGCGATGGAGGCCGGCCGCATCCCGGTCGCCTGCTTTCGGCGCTGTACCTCTCGGCAAATCTCATTGACATCGCGAGTTGGGTCGACCTATAAGAACAAAATAGGAACATTACATGAGCCGCGATACGCTTTCTACGTCCCGATATGCCATGAAGTGCTTAGCCGAAGACCATCGTTCCAGTACAACCAGCCTGATTTCTTTTGGGGCTTCAACGGTCGACAATGCTGTTGGCGGCGGGCTCGTGAGGGGCGGTCTGCACGAAATCTATTCGGTGGCCACAGATCACATTGGCGCCGCGGCCGGCTTTGCTGTCTGCCTGGCTTTGAGAGCCGCCGGATCGCGTCAAATCCTCTGGGTTCGGCAAGATTTTCTGGACACCGAAACGGGCCGCCTCAACGCATCCGGCCTGTTCGAGCTCGGCCTCGATCCTGCTCGCATAATTTTCGTTAGAGCACCTGGTGCCGAAGGCGTTCTAAGGGCAGGCGAGCAGGCTGTTCGATGCGCGGCTCTCGGAGCCGTTATCATCGAGCCCTGGGGCCAACCGAAAATACTCGATTTCACCGCAAGCCGCCGGTTGTCTTTGGCAGCCGCCAAATCAGATGTCCCCATCCTCATGCTGCGCGCCTCGGCCTCCCTCTCGCATAGCGCCGCGACTACGCGTTGGAGCGTTCAAGCCTCGCCGTCGCGCGCGCTTGAAGCCAATGCGCCGGGTTATCCGGCATTTGAGTTGAACTTGCTTCGCCATCGCGGCGGTACGGCGGGGCACGAGTGGTGTGTGGAGTGGGATCGTGACCAAGGATGTTTCCAAGACCGACTGCGCTTTGAGGCCGCGCCGCTATCTCGCCCTGTGGTTTCCATTTCTCGCGACCGATCGGCTGCGGCAGGAACGGCAATCCCAAAACTCAGCAGAGCAGGATGAACGCTCTCTGGTGGTCGTGGAGAAAGTGAAAGGCGCCTTGCGTGTCATGGCCGTCGATCAACGAGCTTCAAAGCTCGGGTTGACCCGAGGCCTGACCTTGGCGGATGCGCGAGCGCGCATTCCCGATCTGTCCGTGGCAGAGTCCGACGTCAAAGCTGACGTGGCCTTTATAAACCGCCTGGCAGAACTGTGCGACCGGTTTACGCCTTCGGTCGCCCTCGATCCGCCTGATGGGATCATTCTCGATATCACGGGCTGCGCGCATCTCTTCGGTGACGAGACGAACTTGCGGACAAAAGTCTCAAGTCGTCTGTCACACATCGGAGTCGACGTACGGGCAACCATCGCCGGCACTCCCGGCGCAGCCCGGTCGCTCGCGCGCTTCAGTCTGATCGGCATCGCATCACAGGGCAAAGACGAAGAGTTGGTCAGACGGTTGCCCGTTGCAGCGCTCGCTGGCCTCGAGCGCGACACGGTCGTCGCTCTGCTAAGGGCCGGCTTGAAAACCATCGGCGACCTTGCCGATCGCCCCTCACAAGTTCTCGCGGCGCGCTTCGGTCAGGATCTGGTAACTCGGCTGGTCAGAACGCTTGGCCGTGAGAACGCGCGCATCACGCCGCTTCGACCCCTGCCTGCCATCATCGTCGAGCGGCATTTCGCCGAGCCTCTGATGCAGGCAGAAGCGCTTGAAGGCGTTTTGTCGTCCCTGATCGATGACGCCGTGTGCGTCATGCAGGAGCGCGATGAAGGCGGGCGCATTTTCGAAGCAAGTTTCTTTCGCAGCGACAACGCGGTTCGCCGCCTTGTTGTGCAGACTGGACGTCCATCACGTGAAGCGGCGTTGATCCTACGGCTCTATCGCGAGAGGCTGGACACGCTCGTCGATCCGATCGATCCGGGATTTGGCTTCGATTCCATCCGGTTTGCAGCTCCAGTGACCGAGCAGCTTAAAGCGATCCAGCCCGGATTTGATGGGGGTATCGTCGACGACGACACTGTCAGCGATCTCGTCGACCGCCTTATCGTGCGGTTTGGAAGCGATCGCGTACTGCGGTTTGAAGCGCGCGACACTCACGATCCCGATCGCAGGGCCAGGCTTGTTCCGGCTTCAAACCCCTCGGTTTCCGCTGATCGAAATCGTGTCATGCCGCGTACCCTTTGGCCCACACCAGAGCGCGGCGAGCCGCCGCATCGCCCACTGCAGCTTTTTAACCCGCCGCAGCCGATTGAAGCGCTTGCCGAAGTTCCGGACGGCCCCCCCCTGCGTTTCCGCTGGCGTCGCGTACTGCATGAAATCACGCGCGCCGAAGGACCGGAACGCATCGCGCCGGAATGGTGGCGAAAGACTGGCGGTGCACAGGCGCGGGATTACTACCGGGTCGAGAATGCCGCTGGCTGCCGCTTCTGGGTTTTTCGGCAAGGTCTCTATGGGCAGGCAGAGGCGCGCCCGCGCTGGTTTCTGCATGGAATGTTCGCATGATGCATTACGCAGAATTCGCAACGGCGACGAATTTCTCGTTTTTGCGTGGGGCATCGCAGCCGCGCGATCTCGTACTGACCGCGCTGCTGCTCGGCCATCGCGGCATCGGCATTGCCGATCGCAACACGGTGTCCGGCGTCGTTCGTGCCCACAGTGCTCTCGAAGAACTGCGCCGCGAAGGCGTCGTGCCGCCGGAAAAGCTGCGCGACGGTGGCGGGCCTGGAGAGTTCGTATGGAAAGAGCATCCGCAGCCCGATGGTGCCGGTATCGACGCCTCTCGGCTCAGGGCGCACGCTCAAAACTTCAAGCTTGCTGTCGGAACACGGCTTGTCTTTGCAGACAGCACGCCGGACATCCTTGCCTACCCAAAAAACCGCAATGGATGGGGGTGCCTTACACGGCTGCTGACGCTTGGCAACGGCCGCGCCAAGAAAGGCGACTGCATCCTCACGCTCGATGATCTCATCGCAGATGCAAAAGACCTGTTGCTCGTCGTCATGCCGGATCGGCGCCTGGAGCCGCTCAAACGCGTGCTGCCGCTTTTGATTGAAGCCGCGCCCGGCTCGGTCTGGCTCGCCGCCAGCATGCACCGACGCGGCGACGACCGCCGGCGTCTCGCACGACTCACACAAATCGCAAGCCGAATACGCGTTCCCCTGCTGGCCGTGAACGACGTCCTCTACGCTGATCCTGAACAGCGTGACCTTCAGGACGTTATAACCTGCATTCGCGAAGGCACCACGATCGCAGAAGCTGGGAGACTGCTTGAGATCAATGCCGAAAGGCACCTCAAACCCCCTGAAGAAATGCTGCGTCTGTTCCACGATTGCCCGAAGGCCATCGAAGAAACCGGCAGCCTTCTCGGCAAAATCGGTTTCTCGCTCGATCAGCTCAAGTACGAGTATCCCGACGAGCCTGTGCCGCCAGGATGGCAGCCGCAAGCCTGGCTCGAAGAGCTGACGCACCGCTGCGCTCGACTGCGCTATCCAGGCGGCGTGCCGAACAAGGTCGCGAATTTAATCAGCGATGAATTGGCGTTGATCGCCAAGCTCGACTATGCCCGCTACTTTCTGACCATCCACGACATCGTTCGTTTCGCAGAAAGCCAGAGCATCCTATGTCAAGGGCGCGGCTCCGCTGCGAACTCCGCTGTCTGCTTCGTGCTTGGCATCACGGCCGTCGACCCAAACGATCACGATCTTCTGTTTGCGCGTTTCATCTCGACGGAGCGCAAGGAGCCGCCCGACATCGACGTCGATTTCGAACACGAGCGGCGCGAGGAAGTCATTCAGTACATCTACGAGAAGTACGGCCGCCATCGCGCCGGCATCGCGGCGACCGTCATCAGCTACCGGCCGCGCAGCGCCATCCGCGACGTCGGCAAGGCGCTCGGCCTCACCGAAGACGTGACCGCCAAAATCGCCAGCACGCAATGGGGAAGCTGGGGCAGCGACATCGAGAATGCTCATATTCGCCAAGCCGGGCTTGATCCCGCAAACCCGATGATCCGGCGCGCCGTCGATTTCGCCATTCGCCTGCTGGGGTTTCCCCGCCATCTCTCGCAGCACGTCGGCGGCTTTATCCTGGCGCGCGGGCGGCTCGACGACATCGTGCCGATCGGCAACGCCGCGATGACCGACCGCACCTTCATCGAATGGGACAAAGACGACATCGACGCGCTTGGGCTGATGAAGGTCGATGTGCTTGCGCTCGGCATGCTGACCTGTATCCGTAAATCGTTCGATCTGTTGCGTGCACATGCCGGCATCGACTATGGCCTAGCCGATGTACCCCGCGAGCAGGCGGACGTTTACGACATGCTGTGCAAGGGAGATTCTCTCGGCGTCTTTCAGGTCGAGAGCCGGGCGCAGATGAACATGCTGCCGCGCCTGCGCCCACGCGAATTCTATGATCTCGTCATCCAGGTTGCCATCGTCCGGCCGGGTCCGATTCAAGGCGACATGGTACATCCCTATCTGCGGCGGCGCGCCGGTTTGGAAGACGTGACTTTTCCTGCACCATCGCCGGATCACGGCGATGCCGATGAACTATACCTGGTGCTGAACAAGACCAAAGGCGTGCCGCTGTTTCAGGAACAGGCGATGAAGCTCGCCATGGTCGCCGCAAAATTCACCGACGTGGAAGCCAACGGCTTGCGGCGCGCCATGGCGACCTTCCGCAACGTCGGCACTATCGGTAGGTTTGAATCGTTGATGATCAACCGGATGGTGGAGCGCGGCTACGATCCGGATTTCGCACGCCGCAGTTTCGAACAGATCAAGGGTTTCGGCAGCTACGGTTTTCCCGAGAGTCACGCAGCGTCTTTCGCCAAGCTCGTTTACATCTCATCCTTCATCAAATGCCGCCACCCTGCGGTGTTTGCGTGCGCGCTGCTCAACGCGCAGCCGATGGGCTTCTACGCTCCCGCACAAATCGTTCGCGATGCGCGGGAGCATGGTGTTGAAGTCAGAGAAGCGGATGTCAACCATAGCCTCTGGGATAATACGCTCGAGCAATGCGCGGACGGCGCCCTCGCGCTGCGCATCGGCTTGCGGCAGATCGATGGGATAAGCGAAGTCGATATGCAGCGGCTCGTCAAAGCTCGCACAAGAGCTTACGTCAGTATTGAGGATCTTGCAGTTCGCGCCCGCCTGTTCAGCCGTCCCATGCGACTTCTCGCCGACGCTGACACTTTCCGCTCGCTTGCTCTGGACCGTCGTGAAGCTATGTGGGCCGTGCGACGTCTGCCGGACGATGCTCCCCTTCCACTCTTTGCCGCAGCGGACGCGCGCGAGTTGGCGGAAGAACCAGATGCACATCTGCCGCAGATGCCGCTGGCTGAACACATCGCCGCCGATTACCAGACCGTGCGCCTTTCACTAAAGGGGCATCCGATGCAGATCCTGCGCCCGATCTTCCAAATCGAGCGCGTCGCGACATGTGCTGAGACCTCGGCTCGACGGGACGGCGCCTGGACGCGAACGGCCGGCGTCGTTCTCGTGCGGCAACGACCGGGCAAGGGCAACGCCATTTTCATTACGTTGGAAGACGAAACCGGTGTCACCAACGTCGTGCTGTGGGCGCGTTTGTTCGAGCGCTATCGCAAGGAGGTGATGGGCGCGCGGCTGCTCGTTATCGAAGGCAAGGTGCAGCGCAGCCCGGAAGGCGTCATCCATCTCATGGCGCAAAAAGTGTTCGATCGAACAGACGAGCTCAGGCGCCTCTCGGGAACCCACGAGACGACCATCACTCTCAGCCCCGCCGATGAGTTCCTGCACCCGCAAGCCGCGCGCGGCGGCCACCCCCGCGACGTTCGCATCTTGCCGAAATCGAGGGATTTTCATTGATTGAGTCGGTAAGAATGGATGACAATGCCGGCTCTATCGGCGCAGGAGGCCCAGTCATGGCGGAACAATGGAACGCGGACGCATCGACCCTCGCTTCCGAGAGGCCGAAGGCGTTGACCCAGGTCGAGATCGATCAGCGAGTGTTTGATCTCTACGACGAGTACTGCCATGGCCGTATCGATCGCCGGGAGTTCTTGCAGCAGGCCTCGGCCGTGACGATCGGCGGTCTCGCCATGGCCCAGGCGCTATTGCCCCGATATGCGCAGGCGCAGACGATTTCGTTCACCGACCAGCGGATCAAGTCCAATTACGTGACCTACCCATCGCCGGGCGGCACGTCTGGCACGATGCGCGGATACCTGGTGCAGCCGACTGGCGCCGGGCCGTTCCCCACGGTCCTCGTAATCCACGAAAACCGAGGTTTGAATCCGTATATCGAGGACGTAGCCCGCCGGGCGGCGACCGAAGGGTTCCTGGCGCTTGCCCCCGATGGGTTGTCACCCGTCGGAGGCTACCCGGGCAACGACGACGATGGCCGGGCCCTCCAGGCCGGCCTTGACCAAAGCAAGCTCCGCACAGACATGGTCAACAGCGCGCGCTATCTGAAGGCGCACGCGCTGTCCTCGGGAAAGCTCGGCGTCACGGGCTTCTGCTGGGGTGGGGGCACTACCAATTTCCTCGCCGCTTCGCTAGGCGCCGACATGCATGCAGGTGTGCCATTCTATGGTGCCGCGGCCGAGACGGCGTCAGTGCCGTCCATCAAAGCGGCGCTGCTGATCCAGTACGCGGAGAACGACGAGCGCATCAACGCGCTGTGGCCGGCCTTCGAGGCTGCGCTGAAGGCGAGCGGCGTTCCGCACGAGATGCACATGTATCCCGGCACCCAGCATGGCTTCCACAACAACTCGACGCCGCGCTATCAGGAGGCGTCGGCCAAGCTCGCCTGGGAGCGGACGATCGCCTTCTTCAAGAAGCAACTGGCCTGAAGGCGGTACGCCGACCCGTCAAACAGGCTCGAGCTTGTCTTTCGGGGCGGCAACGAGATTGACACTCTCGCCGCAGCCGCATGCGCTTTTCTGGTTCGGGTTGTTGAACACGAACTGGCTCTGCAGTTTTTCGGTTTTGTAGTCCATCTCGGTGCCGAGCAGATAAAGCAACGCCTTGGGATCAATCAGCACCTTGGCGCCCTTGTCCTCGACCACTTCGTCAAAGCGTTCCTGCGTCTCGGCCCAGGTCATGGTGTACTCCATGCCGGCACAGCCGCCCTTCTTGACGCCGATACGCAAACCAATAACGCTTGGTCTCGACGCCATAATCTCCTGTACGCGCGCCACTGCCGCATCAGTGAGAGTCATGACCTTCGGTCGGGGCCTAGTTGTAGTTGCCATCAGCGGCAATCCATTGCGTGTTTATCCGGTAGCCAGCCATACATAGTGCAGTTCGGCCAGATTGCGATATCCCACTCGCGTCTAGAACATATTAAGGGCAAGCCGCGCTTCGTCGCTCATCCTGGACTTTTCCCAGGGCGGATCGAACGTCAGCGTGACCTTGGTCCCCGCTACGCCCGGCACCCCGTTGATCGCATTTTCGACCCACACCGGCATTTCGCCGGCAACGGGGCATCCCGGCGCCGTCAATGTCATTTCAACAGCGACATTGCGGTCGTCCTCGATGTCGATCTTATAGATGAGCCCCAGCTCATAAATGTCGCAGGGAATCTCCGGGTCGTAGACCGTTTTCAAGGCGGCCACGATGTCGGCAGTCAACTGGTCGAGCTCTTCGGCTGACAGCTTCGAGCCTGCCACCGCCGTTCCGCCGTCGGACACCGAAGGGGGTGCAGGCTGCGACACACTGTCCGGTCTGCTTCCGCCAAGGGCAGAAGTGCCTAGGTCCATCCGATCGTGCAGGGTCTCTTCCATCCGGCAATCTTACACCATTTTGAGCGTTACGCGAAGAACTCATGAGCTTTCAGCAGGCCGTCAGCCAGCGCATCCACCTCGGCTCGGGTATTGTAAAGTCCGAATGAAGCGCGGCACATGGCGGGCACGCCGAAGCGTTCCATCAGCGGTTGCGCGCAATGGTGGCCCGCCCGGATCGCAATCCCCGATCTATCAATAATGGTCGACACGTCGTGCGGATGCAGCCCGTCGACGTTGAATGCGACAATCGCGCCTTTGTCCTTGGTCGTACCGTGCAGCTGCAGCCAGTTGAACTCGCCGAGCCGCTGGTGCGCATATTCCTTGAGCATGTGCTCGTGCCCGGCGATCTCGATGCGTCCGATCTGCATCATATAATTCAGGGCTGCCGCCAGGCCGATTGCTTCCACGATGGGCGGCGTGCCCGCCTCGAACCGGTTCGGCGAAGGCAGATAGGTGATGCCGTCGACCGTTACGCTCTCGATCATCGAACCACCGCCCAGGAACGGTGGCATCGCATCGAGCAGCTTGCGACGGCCATAGAGCACGCCGATGCCCGACGGGCCATACACCTTGTGTCCGGTAAAGCAGTAGAAATCGCAGTCGATCGCCTGCACGTCGACGGGCAGATGCACCGCTGACTGGCTGCCATCGAGCAACACCGGTATGCCGCGCTCGCGCGCGATGCGGCATACCTGCTCGACAGGCACCAGCGTTCCCGTCACGTTGCTCATGTGCGCCAGCGCGACCATCTTCGTACGCGGCGTCAGCAGCTTCTCGAACTCGTCAAGCAGGAACTCGCCGGTATCGGAAATCGGCGCCCACTTGATGACGGCGCCACGCCGCTCGCGCAGAAAGTGCCATGGCACAATATTCGAATGATGCTCGAGGATTGAAAGCACGATCTCGTCGCCCTCGGAGACATTGGCGTTGCCCCAGCTCTGGGCCACGAGATTGATCGCCTCGGTGGCATTCTTAGCGAACACGATTTCTTCCGCCGCCCGGGCATTGATAAAGCGGCGCGCGGTCTCACGCGCATCCTCGTATTTCTGCGTCGTCGCATTCGACAGGTGATGGATGCCGCGATGCACATTGGCGTATTCGAAGCGCATGGCATGATCCATCGCTTCGATCACCGGCTTCGGCTTTTGCGCGGAAGCGGCATTGTCGAGATAGACCAAAGGGCGGCCGTGAACCTCACGATAGAGGATCGGAAAATCGGCGCGGATCATGTCGACGTCGTAGGCCTTCGGCGCCAAGGGTCGGGGACTCGAGCCTGCGGGTTTCGCTGCCACGGTGAATTCTACCTCTAGTTTCCAGGCTGCCGCTGCGCAAGCCAGTCGCTTGCCACACTGACCAGCGCCTGCCGTACGCCGGCGTGGTCGACCTTCTCGATTGCCTCGCCGACGAAGCTGTCGATCAACAACGCACGCGCCTGCGCCTCGGAAATGCCGCGCGACCGGCAGTAGAAAATCAGATCCGGATCGATTTCGGCACAGGTCGAGCCGTGGCCGCAGACGACATCGTCGGCGTAGATCTCAAGCTCCGGCTTGCTGTCGAATTCGGTATCCGGTGACAGCATGAGCGCACGCGCCATCTGCTTGCCATCACTCTTCTGCGCCTTCTGCCGGACGATGACCTTGCCCTGGAACACGGCGCGCGCGCGATCGTCCAGCACCGTCTTGAAAAGTTCGCGGCTCTCGCAATGCGGTTCAATGTGATCAACGAGCAGCGTTGTATCGATGTGATCGTTGCCACGTCCGAGCATGACACCTGAGATGTCGAGCTTGCTGTGCTGGCCTTCGAGCTTCGCGAGCAGTTGATTGCGAGCCAGCGCCGCGCCGGCGGTGAGCTGGAATGCGCGATAGGTCGCCCGGCCACCGATATTAACAATCCAGTTCGACAGCAGCGTAGTCCGGCCCGCGCCAAATGCGCACTGGACGTGTGCGACCACGCCGGCATTGCCCACCGTCAATTCGGTCGCGGCGTTCGATTGCCCTTCAATGGCAGCGCCGTCGAGGCTGATAAATATCTCGATGATCGCAATTGACGCGCCAGCCGCGATATCGATGCGGTTGCGCGTGGCTGTTGCCAGCGGCGCGGCTCCGGCGCGAGCGAAAACCAGCAGCAACGGCTTTTCCACCTGAGTGCCGGCCGCAACCTTGATTACCGCCCCATCGGTCATGAAGGCCGTGTTGAGCGATAACACTGCATCCGGCTCGGCGAGGTTGATCCTAGCGAGGTTCTCGGCAACGCCGTTGCCGCGCGACGCCAGTTCGCGTCCCAGCGGCGCAACCTTTACGCCTGGGCCAAAGGTTGCGCTCGACAGGTCCTTGCGCCAGGCACCGTTCACGAATACCGCGCGCGGCGCGTCGATATCGGCGAAATGGCCCATTGCCGCGGCGAGTTGCGCCCGCGTCGCCGCCGTCGCGTCCCCGACGGCCGGAGCGTGCGCAAGTTTCAACCCCGCACGCAAATCCGTGTATTTCCATTCTTCGATGCGGCGGTGGGGCAGTCCCAGCCTGCCAACTCGCGAAAATGCCTCCCGCCGCGCCGCCGCGACGCCAGCCGTACCCGGCAGTGCTGCCTGCACCGCCTCGAAATGGTGGCTGAGCGCCTGCTCTGCGCTGGTCTTCATCAGTGTCATGTTCATTCGACTACTCGCGACGCTCCGGCGCCAACCCGAACCGGCGCGTAGTTACTTCCAAAGATATAGGAACTGGGATGGGCCGGCAGCAGATGCGGTGCTCGAACCCGATCAAATTTTCCTGGACTTCAGGCCGCCTTATCCTCGTATTCGGCGTAACCGGAGGTCTCGAGCTCGAGCGCCAGTTCTTTCGACCCGCTGCGCTGGATCCGACCATTTGCCAGCACATGCACGCGATCCGGCACGATATGGTTCAGCAGCCGTTGGTAGTGCGTGATCACAACCATTGCCCGGTCCTTCGAACGCAGCGCATTGACCCCGTCCGCCACCACTTTCAACGCGTCGATATCGAGGCCGCTGTCGGTTTCGTCAAGCACGCACAACGAGGGTTGGAGCAACGCCATCTGCAGAATTTCGGAGCGCTTCTTTTCGCCGCCGGAGAAGCCCGTGTTGACCGGCCGCTTCAGCATCTCGACATCGATGTCGAACTCCGCGCCCTTCTGCTTCACGAGCTTCATGAATTCCGGCGTGGTGAGCTCCTTAGTGCCGCGCTTTTTTGCGATTGCGTTGACTGCCGTGCGCAGGAATGTGAGGCCGGCTACGCCTGGCACCTCCATCGGGTACTGGAATGCCAGGAAAACCCCTGCCGCAGCGCGCTCGTCTGGCGCCATTCCCTGCAGGCTTTCGCCGTTCCACAGTATGTCGCCGCCAGTGACCTCGTAGCCAGGGTGCCCGGCAAGCACGTAGGCGAGCGTCGACTTGCCGGAGCCGTTCGGCCCCATAATCGCATGAACCTCGCCTTTGGGGACTTTCAAATTGAGGCCGGTGAGGATGACGCGATCTTCATCGGCAATCTTGACGCATAGGTCCTTAATCTCAAGCATGCATCTGGTCCTGCGACTTCGCTTCGACGAGCCGATCGAACAGCTCGCTCGCCTGCTGTTCCGCGGCGGCGTGCCGCTGCCGCAGCGTCTTCACCGTGGTCTCTACCTTCGTGAGCAATACGACGATGTCTTTACCGCCGCCATGCGCCGCCTTTTCCTTGGTATCGACGAGCCGCGCCGTCGCGCGCGAGGTTTCCGAACGGATCCGATCCGCGACTGTTTCGGCCTTCAACCAGGCCTGCTCCAGCTTCCAGATTTCTTGTGCCATGACGTCCTCCGCCAACATACCCTGACGCCAACGAGTCCCTGACTCGTGGGCGTCATCGAAAGCCCCCTCCAAGTGCCGGCCCAACAAACTGCAGCTCGGGTGCGACACTTTAGACACATCCTAGACCCTAAATTGCCTGCCCGTCCATCGGTACCAAGCGCATTGCAACCCGGCTCAGCGTTGTTGCAGGGTCTGCGGCTGAAAATGCCTCATTGCCGTCGTCATTAACCAACTGATCCTTCAAGCGATATTCCGATCAGCTTCTGGCTTTCGGCCATGAATTCCATCGGCAACTGCTGCAGCACGTCCCGAACAAAGCCGTTGACAATCAAGGCCACTGCCTCTTCCGAGGAGAGCCCTCTTTGCATGCAGTAGAAGAGCTGGTTGTCCGAAATCTTCGAAGTCGTGGCCTCATGTTCGAAATGGCACGTCGCGTTTTTGGCCTCGATATAGGGCACGGTGTGCGCGCCGCACTGGTTGCCGATCAGCAGGCTGTCGCAGTTGGTGAAGTTGCGCGCACCCGTTGCCTTGCGGTGAGCCGATACCAGGCCGCGGTAGGTATTCTGAGAAAAACCCGCAGCGATGCCCTTCGAGATGATCCGGCTGGAAGTGTTCTTACCGAGATGGATCATCTTGGTGCCACTGTCGACCTGCTGATAACCGTTCGACACCGCGATCGAATAGAATTCGCCGCGTGAGTTATCGCCGCGCAGGATGCAGCTCGGGTATTTCCATGTAATCGCCGATCCGGTTTCGACCTGGGTCCAACTGATCTTCGAGTTGCGGCCGCGGCAGTCGCCGCGCTTGGTCACGAAATTATAGATCCCGCCTTTGCCGTTCTTGTCGCCCGGATACCAGTTCTGCACCGTCGAATATTTGATCTCGGCGTCGTCGAGAGCGATCAGTTCGACGACGGCCGCGTGCAACTGGTTTTCGTCGCGCATCGGCGCGGTGCAGCCCTCGAGGTAGGAAACGTAGGCGCCCTTGTCGGCGATGATCAGCGTGCGCTCGAACTGGCCAGTGTTCTTTTCATTGATCCGGAAATACGTCGACAACTCCATCGGGCAGCGCACGCCCTTCGGCACATAAACGAACGAGCCGTCCGAGAACACGGCGGAATTCATCGCGGCATAATAGTTGTCGGTCTGCGGCACCACGGTGCCCAGATACTTGCGAACGAGCTCCGGATGCTCGCGCAATGCCTCCGAAATCGAGCAGAAGATCACGCCTGCCTTCTTCAGTTCATCCTTGAAGGTCGTCACTACCGAAACGCTGTCGAACACCGCATCGACCGCGATCTTCGAGGTCTTGACACCCGCCAGCATCTCCTGCTCGCGCAGCGGAATGCCGAGCTTCTTGTAGGTCTCGAGCAGCTGCGGATCGACATCGTCGATCGATGTCGGACCTTCCGTGCCCTTCGGTGCGGAGTAGTAATAGAGATCCTGATAGTCGATCTTCGGATAGGAGACCTTGGCCCAGGTCGGCTCGATCATCACCAGCCAGCGGCGATAGGCCTCGAGCCGCCACTCCAGCATCCAGGCAGGCTCGTTCTTGCGATCCGAAATATAGCGGACGATATCTTCGGAATGGCCCTTCGGCGCCTTGATCGACTCGATATCGGTCGAGAACCCGTACTTGTACTGGTCGACATCGATCTGTCGGACCTGGGCGATTGTTGCCTCGACGGCGGCCATTGTCTTCTCCTCGAACTTCCAGCTTCAAGCGACCGCGCGAGAAGCGCGGGCCGCCGTAATCTCGTTCCATGCACGCAGAAACGCATCGACGTCGGCGTCGGACGTGTTCCAGCCCAAACTGACGCGGACGGCCGCCCGCGCGATCTCAGTCCCCAGGCCCATCGCCAACAGCACGTGACTGACACCGACCTTGCCCGACGAGCACGCGGCGCCGGCGCTGACCGCGATGCCAGCGAGATCGAGCCTGATGACAACAGTCTCGGCGGCTAGGCCCGGCACCGCGATGCTGCTGGTGTTCGGCAGCCGCTCGGCGGTCGCACCGACAAACACCGCCGTCGGTGTAATTTCGCCAACGCCCAGCTCCAGCCGATCCCGAAGCCTGCTCAGACGACCTGCGTTCGCGACATCTTGGCCAGCCGCCTCCGCAGCAGCACCGAAGGCGGTGATGCCGACCACGTTCTCGGTACCGGCGCGTCGCCGCCGCTCCTGACCGCCGCCCGTGAGAAAACTCGCGAGCCGCGTGCCATCGCGGATGACGAGCGCGCCAATGCCGCTCAAGCCGCCGAGCTTGTGACCTGAAAGGCTGAGCGTATCGACACCGAGCGCATTGAAGTCGATCGCCACGCGACCGGCCGCCTGCACTGCATCGGTGTGGGTCGACAGCTGGTTCTCACGCGCAAACGCGGCTGTCTGCGCAACCGGCTGGATCACGCCCGTTTCGTTATTGGCGAGTTGAAGCGCGACGACCGTCCGGCCGAGGTCATCCGTACCGCTCGACACGCGATGAGCTATGGCCTCCAGCCTTGCCACACCGTCGGCTCCGGTCGGAATCTCGATCACTTGCGCCCCGCTCGCCGCCGCCGGGGCCAGCACCGAATCGTGCTCGAACGCGCCGCGGAATATTGCCGACCAACCGCCGGCCCCGATCACCCACGCATTGGCTTCGGTTGCGCCGCTGGTGAATACGACCTCCAGGGGCTTGGCATTGACGAGGCGAGCGACCTGTTCGCGGGCAGTCTCGACGACCGCGCGCGCGCGCCGGCCCTCGGCATGGACCGACGATGGATTGCCAGTCATCTCTCCAATCGCCGCGAGCGCGGCGGTGCGCGCCTCCGGCCGCAACGGGGTCGTCGCGTTATGATCGAGATAGGTCCGGGACCGGTTCATCCGCGCACCGTCATATCAAGAGGCTGCGCGCCTACACGGGCCGGCACCTTCACACCATCGAGAACGTCCTGCAGGCTCACGTCTTCGAGAAAGCCGCGGATATGATCGCCCAGTGCATGCCAAAGGCCGTGCGTCAGACACTTGCTTTCGCCAAGACAGCCCGGGCCGGTGCCGGTGGTATCGATGCAACGGGTCATGCGGGTCTCTTCCTCGACCGCCGCCATGATCTCGGCCACAAAAATGGCGGCCGGCGGTCTGGTCAGGCGGTATCCGCCGGAACGTCCGCGCACGCTGTCGACGAGGCCGGCGCGCCGAAGCTGGCCGAAGATCTGCTCGAGGTAGGCGGACGATAAATGCTGGCGCTCTCCGATTACGGATAACGCGATCGCATCCTCACCGGCGTAGCGCGCAAGATCGGCCATAGCCGTCACCGCGTACCGTCCTCGCGTATTCAGCTCCACACGCTACTCTCCTGACCAATCGCGACCGTCCGGCGCTCGCAACACTTGCAATCAGCACCCTGCATCATGCTAGAAGTTGCGCAGCAGCCATCGCGATCTTCCACCTGCCTGCCGGTTTCTTTCGAACCGTTCTAATCTATAGGAGCTTATGGGAATTCCGAGCGGCCAAGTCAAGATTTACTCTCCGAGCTTGAATGCCAGGCGCGCGTTTCCGGATCGGCTGGCGCAGCGACGGAATGCCCGACGGACGACACCTCGACCCGGCAACGCCAAGAGAGCTCCCAAAACCCATGCCCGAATTGATTCTGAACGGCCCGTCCGGACGCCTTGAAGCCCGTTACCATCATGAGAGTGCTGCCGATGCCCCGATCGCGCTGATCCTGCACCCGCACCCGCAGTTCGGCGGCACCATGAACAATCAGGTCGTCTACAATTTGTATTACGCCTTCGCGGAACGCGGATTTTCTGTCCTTCGGTTCAATTTCAGAGGCGTCGGCCGCAGTCAGGGCTTCTTCGACAACGGTCCCGGAGAATTGTCGGATGCCGCATCCGCGCTCGACTGGATGCAGATCGCCAAACCTGAATCGCGTTCCTGCTGGATCGCGGGAGTATCGTTCGGCACATGGATCGCCATGCAGTTGCTGATGCGCCGTCCGGAGATCGACGCATTTGTCTGCGTTGCGCCCCCGGCCAACCTTTATGACTATTCGTTTCTGGCACCCTGCCCATCGTCGGGGCTCGTGATCAACGGTGAACGGGACCGCGTGGTGCCGTCTGCGTCAGTCGCCGAAATGGCCGCCAAGACGAAAACGCAACGCGGCATCAAGATCGAGCACCAGATCGTGCCCGGCGCCAATCACTTCTTCGAAGGCGAGGACAAGATCGCGGCCCTCAAGGCAAGCGTCGGCGAGTACATCGATCGGCGCTCGCTCGAAATGCTGAAGGAAGCCGCCAAGAAGGAAAAAGACGGCAAGTGAGGCGGATCGCGTCCGAGCAACGGATCAGTCCGGGCTGACTCTGGGCATTGCCTTTCTCTGCCGCCGTCGCGATGCGGCAAACACATCGAAACCCGGCAACAAAATGGCACAACACCGGCCTCATCCGGGGCTGGCGTGCATACCTCTGCCTCTTTCCTGTGCGCACGAAAGACTGCGATCGGCGCCCGCTTCGGCGTCGCATTTTTTGGAGGGGCGCATGAACCTGTTTCGTCTTTTGTCCTTATTGGCAGCGCTGGGGTGTTTCGTAGGTTTCGACCAAACGCCGGCAAATGCGAATGTGAAAAAACTGACACTGTACTCTACCCGCGAAGCCTGGCGCATTGCGCCGGTGATCCGCGCATTCACTGCAGAGACGGGAATCGAAGTCGCAATCGTGCACCGGAAGGACGGCCTGATTGACGCCATTGCAGCGGAGGCCGAGCGCAGCGACGCGGATGTGTTGCTGGTGGAGGAACACGGCCTTCTTTTACAGGCGCGCGAAGCCGGCATCACCCAGCCGATGGATATCACGAACTTCGAGCGCGCCGTGCCACCTGCCTTGCGCGACCCCGATGGCCACTGGATCGGCTTATCGCGGTACGCGCGGGTGGTTTACGTGTCCAAGGAACGCGTAGCACAGACGGCGATAACCTACGAGGAACTGGCGGAACCGAAGTGGCGCGGCAAGGTCTGCATGCGCTCGGGCCTGTTCACCTACAATATTTCCCTACTCGCCTCGATGATAGCTCACCATGGCCGGGACGAGGCAAAACGCTGGCTCGCGGGACTGAAAGCCAACCTCGCGCGGAAGCCGGAAGGAAATGATCGCGCGCAGGTCAAGGCCATCGCCGAAAGTATCTGTGACGTGACGATCGCGAATACCTATTACATGGCAGAAATGGAAGCGACAGTCGGAGAACCGCAAAAGTGGGCGGCGTCCTCGCGTATCCTGTTTCCCAACGTCCAGGGTCGCGGCAGTCACGTGTTGGTGTCCGGCGCCGCCCTGATGAAGCACACGCGTCAGCGCGAGCTTGCCATCAAGCTGATTTCGTATCTGACGTCCGAGATCGGCCAGCAGATCTATGCCATCTTGCAGCACGCCTTTCCGATTTCCGCAGATGTTGCTGCCTCGAAGCTTGCTGGCGGCGGTGAATTTCTCGTGGCCGACCCATTGCCGCTATCGGAAATCGCCAAGCTGCGCGATGAAGCGCGTGCGCTGGTGGTGGAAGTGGGCTTCGACAATGGTCCAGGTTTGTAGTGTCTCGGCGCTACCGCTTCAAGGTCGTCTTGATGTCATCGAAACGGATCTCTGGGCTGCGCTCCTGGGTCCAGTTCAGCATGAAGCTCGACGGCGCAAAGAACACCGGTGCGCCGTCCAGATCGACAGCCATCTGCGAGCGGTTTTTTGCGGTAAATGCGTCGAGTGACTTCGCGTCGTCCGCAGAAACCCACCGCACGGTCTCGAATAAGGTCGTCTCGAAGCCGATCGGAAGGCCGTACTCGTTGGCTAGGCGGTCGGCCAGCACGTCGAGTTGGAGCGCGCCGATAACGCCGATGATCGGCTGGCTGCCATCGACGGGCGAAAACAGTTGCACGACGCCTTCCTCCGCCATTTCCTGCAGCGCGATGCGCAGCTTCTTTGCTTTGATGGCATCGTCAAGCCGCACTCGCCTCAGAATCTCGGGCGCGAAACTCGGGATGCCGAGAAACGCCAGATCCTCGCCCTCAGTCAAGGTATCGCCGATGCGCAACGTACCGTGGTTCGGCAAGCCAACGACATCGCCGGCATAGGCCTCGTCGGCGATCGAGCGATCCTGCGCGAAGAAAAACTGCGGCGATTGCAGCGCCATCATCTTCCCGGTGCGCGCCAGTTTGACGCGCATTCCGCGTGTCAGCTTGCCCGAGCACACGCGCATGAAGGCGATGCGATCACGATGGTTCGGGTCCATGTTGGCCTGGATCTTGAAGACGACGCCGGTCATTCGCGGCTCATGCGCCTCGACGAGCCTGGTCGAGGCCCGCTGAGCAAGGGGCGACGGCGCATGGGCAACGAGTGCGTCGAGCAGATCGCGCACACCGAAATTGCGCAGGGCGCTGCCGAAAAACACCGGTGTCAAGGTGCCCTCGCGAAAGGATTTCAAGTTGAACCGGCTGCAGGCTTCCTGAACGAGGCCCACTTCCTCACGCCACCGTTCCCAGACCTCCGGTTCCATCATCGCGGCGATAGCCGGATCATCGGCGCCGGACACCGCGAGACCTTCGGCGTCCTTGTCGATCTGGCGCACGCGCGGGACGGTGAGATCGAAAGTGCCGCGAAACTCGCGCCCCCGCCCGATCGGCCAGACCATCGGCGCGGTATCGAGCGCCAGCACCTTCTCGATCTCATCGAGCAGTTCGAGCGGCTCGCGGATTTCACGGTCCATCTTGTTGATGAAGGTCAGGATCGGGATGTCGCGCAGGCGGCAGATCTCGAACAGCTTTCGCGTGCGCGCCTCGATACCCTTGGCGGCGTCGATCACCATGACGGCCGCATCGACCGCGGTCAGCGTGCGGTAGGTGTGGTCCGAAAAATCTTCGTGGCCAGGCGTGTCGAGCAGGTTGAAGACGGTGTCGGCGTATTCGAACGTCATGACCGAGGTGACAACCGAGATGCCGCGCGCGCGTTCGATTGCCATCCAGTCCGAGCGCGTGTTGCGGTCGGCGCGCTTGGCCTTGACTTGGCCGGCGAGTTGGATGGCGCCGCCGAACAACAGCAGCTTCTCAGTCAGTGTCGTCTTGCCGGCGTCGGGATGGGAGATGATCGCGAATGTACGCCGCCGCGCGATCTCGCGTTCGAGCGGACTGCCGGTGCGGGCAGGGGTGGCGGGAGCAAGGACGGTGATGGTCATTGGCGATCAATCGACTCGTGGCTTGTGGCAGCCGGTATAACACCGATGTCGATCGTCTCAAGGTTTGCGCGGTCGCAGCCACCGGGTCAGGTGGAACAATTCTGGATGGCTCAACACCACAGGTGTCATCCTCGGGCTTGTCCCACTACTGTCCGGTTTGATTGAATTCGGTCTGCCAGAAATCGCGACAGGCATAGGGCGGGAGCTGTTGGGTTTGCGTCGGAGACAAGGAACTCAAATCGCGGATTGCTGGAATTTGATTGAACGCCTCCTCTTTCCCCCGCGTTCCCGGCCGAGCCGGCCCCCGCATCTCATGGAGCCCACGGTGCCGGTTCCGGCGAGGGGCGGGATCCTTACGTATCGCGGGTTTGCACGGCGTCTCACCGCAACAGGTAAAGATCCCGGACAACCGCGCCTCCCTATGGTCGACGCGGTTTCCGGGAACGCGGGAATTGGAGAGTTGAGGTGGCTCGAGAAATAAACCGG